>NZ_JACGWE010000013.1:0-109231 GCF_014077575.1 Pseudomonas sp. 5Ae-yellow
ACGCCATCTCGCCAGCCTGTCAACCCTTATTTTCAAGCTAACTTATTGATTAATAAGCGCTTTACTTAGAGCTTCCTGCTCAGCGAGAGGGCGAATTATAGAGATCTCAGCACGGCCGTCAAGCACTAAATGACAGATTAATTACATTTACTGTCCGCCCTGCTCTGCAGGCCGCTTATTACGTTGGCGCCAGCGCCAAAGTGACATGACCGGACCAGAGACAGTATAGCCTACGAAGATAGCCCAAAGGATTCGCGACGGATCAGACGAGATGACGGCAAAGACCAACACCACAACCAGAATCACAAAGAAAGGCACCCGTCCTTTAAAGTCCAGATCCTTAAAGCTGTAATAGCGGAAGTTACTCACCATCAACAACCCACCCAGCGCGGTCATGATGCCAACCAGTACTGAGATGTTAGCGCCATCGATACCAAAGTCAGACAGCGACCAGACCATACCGGCAACCAGGCCTGCACCGGAAGGACTGGGCAAACCGGTAAAGTACCTACCGTCGTCGTCGCCAATATGGGTATTAAAGCGCGCCAGGCGCAGAGCAGCACCCGCGACATAGATGAACGCGAACAACCACCCGACCTTCCCCATGTCGGTAAGCGCCCAACTAAATACTACGACCGCGGGAGCTACACCGAACGCAACCATATCCGAAAGGCTGTCGTACTCAGCGCCGAAAGCGCTCTGCGTATTGGTTAGCCGTGCTACTCGCCCATCCAGCCCGTCGAGCACCATGGCAACGAAGACGGCAACGGCCGCATGCGTAAAATTTCCATCCATTGCGCTGACGATGGCATAAAAGCCGGAAAAGAGCGCAGCGGTAGTGAACAGGTTCGGCAACAGATAAACGCCTTTATGGCGCACCTTCTTGCCATCCGGGCCGCTACTCTCTTCTACATGCTCATCTATAGGCAAAAGGGTATGCGATACATCCTGATCGGATTCTGGTTTGCTGGTTTGCTGCTCTGTCATGACATTACCTTATCGAGTCAACCGAGCTGAACAGTGTGGCAACTAGCCGAGAAAATAACCAGTGCTCACCACTACGGGCATAAAAAAACGCGGCCTGAAAGCCGCGTTTTTTCAAAACAACAACGATGAGCTAGACGCTCAAAACCTTTTCTCCGCGCGCAATACCAGAAACACCGGTACGCACCACTTCGAGCACAGACGTGGGACCAACAGCTTCGATGAAGCTCTCAAGCTTGTCAGTGGTACCTGCCAGTTGCACGGTATAGACACTTGCCGACACGTCAACGATCTGACCGCGGAAGATATCAGTTGTGCGCTTGACCTCGGCGCGCTGCGCACCCGTTGCCTTGATCTTGACCAGCATCAACTCGCGCTCGATATGCGGACCTTCGGACAAATTAACCAGCTTAACCACCTCAATCAGCTTGTTGAGGTTCTTGGTTATCTGTTCAACAACTTCATCCTGGCCAACCGTAGTCAACGTCAGCCGCGACAGTGTCGGATCTTCAGTTGGCGCCACCGTCAGCGTCTCAATGTTGTAGTTACGCTGCGAAAACAACCCGACAACACGGGACAAGGCGCCTGGTTCGTTTTCCAGTAGTACGGAAATGATGTGTCTCATATCAGGTGCGCTCCGTTTTGCTCAACCACATATCCCGCATAGCGCCACCCCGAACCTGCATGGGATATACGTGCTCACTGGTATCCACGGCAATATCCAGGAAGACCAGGCGATCTTTCATGGCGAAAGCCTCTTCCATCTTAGGCTTGAGATCTTTCAGCTCAGTGATGCGCATGCCGACGTGACCATAGGCCTCAGCAAGACGGACAAAGTCCGGCAAGGACTCCATATAGGAATGCGAATACCGGCTGCTGTACTGCATATCCTGCCACTGACGAACCATGCCCAGAGCACCATTGTTCAGATTGATGATTTTCACCGGAAGGTCATACTGCAGGCAGGTCGACAGTTCCTGAATATTCATCTGGATACTGCCTTCACCCGTGACACAGGCGACGTCCGCCTCCGGGAAGTTCATCTTCACTCCCATGGCGGACGGAAAACCGAACCCCATGGTGCCAAGCCCGCCAGAGTTAATCCAACGGTTAGGCTTATCAAATGGGTAGTACTGAGCGGCAAACATCTGATGCTGGCCGACGTCTGAGGTTACGAAAGCGTCACCCCTGGTAACTTCCCACAGGGTTTCGATTACGCTCTGTGGCTTGATAATAGAACCGTCACCCGCGTCATACGGGAACAGCTTGCCATCACCACGCCACTCATCAACCTGCTTCCACCAGGCGCCCTGCCCTTCCTGGTCCGGCTGCTGATTGATCTCCTTGAGAATCGCGATCATTTCACTCAGAACACTTTCAACCGGGCCAACAATCGGAATATCGGCTTTGACCGTCTTCGAGATGGTCGCGGGATCGATGTCGACATGAATGACCTTGGCGTTCGGGCAGAACTTGGCTGCGTCATCGCCATTGATAACACGGTCATCGAAGCGCGCACCGATAGCCAGAATGACATCTGCATGGTGCATAGCCAGGTTGGCCGTATAACTGCCGTGCATACCCAGCATGCCGAGAAACTGGCGATCGGTACCAGGATAGGCACCCAAGCCCATGAGCGTGCTGGTGATCGGCACATTGAGCGCCTTCACCAACTCAGTCAACTGAGGCGACGCCCCACCTAGAATGACACCGCCTCCGGAGTAGACGATTGGCCGCTTGGCAGCCAGCATCATCTCGACCGCTTTGCGAATCTGGCCTGAGTGACCGCGCGTAGCCGGGTTGTAGGAGCGTAGCTTGACCTTCTTCGGATAGCTGTACTCAAACTTGTCAGCCGGGTTGGTCATATCCTTGGGGATATCGACCACAACCGGGCCTGGACGACCGGTCTGCGCCAGATAGAAAGCTTTCTTGATGATCTCCGGAATGTCGCGCGGATCCTTGACCATAAAACTGTGTTTCACGATCGGACGCGAAACCCCAACCATGTCGGTTTCCTGGAAGGCATCCGTACCGACCACATTACTGGCAACCTGACCGGAAATGATCACCATGGGGATCGAGTCCATGTACGCCGTCGCAATACCGGTAATGGTATTGGTTGCGCCGGGTCCCGAGGTCACCAGAACGACCCCGGCCTTGCCGGTAGCACGCGCGTATCCGTCAGCCATGTGCGCAGCTGCCTGCTCATGGCGAACCAGAATATGCTCGACGTCGTCCTGCCGGAAGATTGCATCGTAGATATGCAGCAGGGCACCACCTGGATACCCATAGATATATTTAACACCCTCGTCACGCAATGAGCGGACGACCATCTCAGCGCCGGATAAAAGCTCCACTTTAGAATCACCTCTAGCATGCTGCCCACCATAGGAGGGCAGCCGGGTACCTGTTTACTGCTCGGCAGCGCAGTGACAACGGTAGTTGCCATGCATCAGCTTGACTACGTGCTTGGAGACTGACTCCTGATGTCTGGAGCAGCCTCCCCCAGCGCGAGGTAGCGCGTGCGGGTGCCAGGCCAAGAGTTGGCGGATTTCGCCACTTGGATTGAGCAACAAAGCGCGCTGGATTGGCAGCCGGTGGGCACCAAAATCAGCTTGCTTATGGGAACCCCGAATTGTTTACACTCAAGGCCGACAAGTCAAGCCAAGTTGCATATTTACCCGCCCCGGGATGTACCCGAAACACTTGCTTTGGCTATAGTAGCGCAACGACTCGTCGAAACCGGATCATCACAAGGAAGAAAACACCATGCGTAACACGGTCATCGCTATTGCATTGAGCCTGGCTTGCACCCAGGTAATGGCAGCGAAGCTATACAAGTGGGTAGACGAAAATGGCGTAACCCAATTTAGTCAGCAGCCCCCGGCAAGCCAGCAGTACGAGCGCATGAATGTGTCCGCACCACCTCAACTGGGAAGTACGCCAACGCCCGCCCATACACCGCCCGAGACGCAAGCTGGCACGAGCTCTGAAAGCGGCAGCACTGCAGCACAACAAGCAGAAAGAGAGCAGAAAGAGCTACGTGAAGCACAATGCGCCAAATTGCGTGAAGACCTCAAGACCCTGGAGAACAATCCGCGGCTAGGCCGAACCAATGCAGACGGCCAGATGGAACGTATCGGAGAAGACGAACGGCAAGCGATGATGACCAGAGCCCGCGAGGAGCTAGCCAGCTACTGCGACTAAGGTACCTGAATAGGGTGAGCTGGCGACAGCGGGGCGGCCATACGATCCACCTCACCAAGCGCCATCAGCAAACCCAGCTTACGCCGTCCCAGGCATGCGAAAGCCTCTTCACCCATCGGCTGCAAATTACACGCAGCCGATGGGTGTGAACGACTAGCGACATAAGCAGCCATGCGGGGCAAAAAAACCCACTGCAACCACTCTTCAAAACTCAGAGTATCCAGCGCAAAAGGGACCGCCGAGTTCAGGCGCGAATCATGGGGGCGTACGTTGCCCCACAACCCCAAGGCAAGCAACTCAGCTTCCAGCACGCGTAACGCGCCAGCCAAAGCCTGCCACTGCGCCTCGTTCAAGAAGAGACTTTAGCGCGCTGTCTGGCCTGCTCAGCGCCAGCACTATCACCCTGCTGCTCGCGAGCACGGGCGACCAGCTCCCATAACCCGGCCTGCAATTCAGGCCGACCAGAGGCGTAACTCAAGCCACGCCGGGCCAACTGCTCTGCCTGCGCGGCGTCGCCCTGCCCCAGCCTGACCTGAGCTAGCCGATAAAGCACTTGGGGCTCACGCGGAGCAATGCGCATCGCACGTTCAAGACTGGCGTTGGCACCATTGAGATCGCCATTGCTTTCCTGCTGCCGTGCAGTAGTCAGCAGGGCCAGAACTGGACCATCGAGTTGCTCATCCTGCTGAAGCACGCCATTACCAGAGCCCGCTCTGGGGCTATTGCCAATAGTTGGCACCGACGACACACCCGGACCGGTCTGTAGCGATGGCTGCGAGTCCAGCGGATAAGACTCAACCTGGCTAGAGCCGCCATCGGCATTCGGCACCATGACTACCACACCACTATCACGCGGCTGGCCGGTTACGGGGGTCGCCGTGGTTACGCGGCCAGCACCCGTATGCATATCTTCATTGGACACGGGGCGCCCATTATCGACTACCGGAATTGCGCCGCCTGAACCGGCACAGCCCGCAAGCATCGCCAACATGCCTACCAGCGGCACAATCTGTCTGATATCCATTTACCTGATCCTCTCGTTGCAAACGCTCATATTTCAAGCGCGATTGCGGCAGTGTACGCAGTGAGGCTTAACGCAGCCAGCCGCGAATAGTGTCCAGTACCTTGTTAGCCCCGTCCTGCAACGCCTCGGTATCTATGACAGGCCTACAACCCGGCCCGGGCAACGGCTCATATCCCTGACGGAAAGGTATTTCGATACTGCCCACACAGGAGGGATCGCTACCCAGCCCCGTCGCTGGATCCGCCCAAGCCTTAACAATACCGCTAGGCGGCACCGCCGAAAGACTTTGTGGATGAGCTTCGCCCATGAACGCACTCCATACCTGAAGCGCACCGGTCGCACCGGTCAACCGAGTACGCCCGTTATCGTCACGTCCAACCCAGGCAACAGCGACCAAGTCGTCGGAGAAACCAGCGAACCAGCTATCACGCAAATCGTTGGTGGTGCCCGTTTTACCGGCCAACCGGACGCTAGCAGGCACCCGGTTATAAGCCGAGCGACCGGTGCCTTCCGTCATGACATGCGACATCGCTTCCTGAGTCAGGAAAATACTGGCTGAATCAAACCGCTGGCGCACCTCGAACGGATAGCGTTTGAGCGGCTCACCCTGTGCCGTCAGTACATTGCGAATCGAGCGCAGCGGCGTATTAAAACCACCGTTGGCCAGCGTTTGATACATATCGCTCACCTGCATCGGCGTCATCGCCCCCGAGCCAAGCAGCATTGAAGGATAAGCGGGCCAATCGTGCTCCACTCCCAACCTGCGCACCGTATTGAGCACTTTATCAACCCCGACATCCATACCCAGACGAACCGCTGCCTGATTATAGGACTTGGCCAAGGCCAGATAGAGCGGCACCAGGCCGTGGCTTTGCCGTCCGTAATTCTGCGGCGCCCAGATCTTGCCGGGTTCCGCTTCCAGTTCAATCGGCGCGTCATCAATCGGCGTCACCAGAGAGTAACGATCAGCCTGCTCCAACGCAGTCAGATAAATTGCCGGCTTGATCAGAGAGCCGATCGGGCGGGAGGCATCCAACGCCCGGTTGAAACCCGAGAAACGCGGATCGCTGCCGCCTACTACCGCCATAACCTCACCGGTCTGCGCCCCGGTCACCACCATCGCAGACTCCAGCGGCACATTTTCCGCTGCAGGCCCAATACGCTTGAGCGTCGTTTTTACCGCTTCCTCAGCCTTATGCTGTAGCAAGGGATCGAGACTGGTAAAGATACGCAAGCCTTCACTGGTCAAATCTTCATCGCGATAATCGGCTCGCAGCTGTCGCTTGACCAGGTCCATGAACGCCGGATAACTGGTGTCAGCCATACTGCCGCCAATGGATACGTCCAGCGGCTTGTTCTTGGCCGTAACCGCCTGTTCCGCACTGATAATGCCTTGCTCGGCCATCAGGTCGAGCACCAGGTTACGACGATTAGTGGCACGTTCG
Source organism: Pseudomonas sp. 5Ae-yellow (assembly GCF_014077575.1). Lineage (NCBI taxonomy): Bacteria > Pseudomonadati > Pseudomonadota > Gammaproteobacteria > Pseudomonadales > Pseudomonadaceae > Pseudomonas > Pseudomonas sp. 5Ae-yellow. Next base: position 6,661 of record NZ_JACGWE010000013.1, read on the forward strand.
GGATTACGTCGCGGGTTGTAATAGGACGCGCCTTTCACCATCCCAACCAGCAGCGCCACCTGGTGCAACTGCAATTCTTGCAGAGGCTGCGCAAAATAGTACTGACTGGCCAAGCCGAAACCATGAATCGCGCGATTACCGTCCTGACCAAGAAAAACCTCGTTGAGATAGGCTTCGAGAATATCCTCCTTGGAATAATGCAGCTCAAGCAGTATCGACATCATGGCTTCAAGGCCTTTACGAATGATGTTGCGATCACTGTTGAGGTAAAAATTCTTCACCAGCTGCTGGGTGAGAGTACTCCCACCCTGACGCAAACTGCCTGAGGTCAGGTTGACATAGATTGCGCGGGCAATGCCCTTGGGCGACACACCAAAATGCTGAAAAAACTCGCGATCTTCGACAGCAACCAACGAATCAACCAAGTAAGGCGATGCCTGATCCAGCCGCACCAGAATGCGGTCTTCGTTGTGCGCAGGGTAGATACCACCGATCATCATCGGCTCCAGCCGCGCCATGACCAGGTCGGAGGAACCACTGATACTGGCGACTTGCTGGCCATTAAAGCGCACGCTGACGCGCTGCGCCGGCTCCGGCCCCTCGAAGAACTGGAAACCACGTGTGTAAACATCAATACGGCTAGCGCCCACGGACATTTGTCCGGGCCCACTAACCGAATTAACCGAGCGGTAGCCCAAGGCTTTGAGCTCAGTCAGAAAGTCATCACGGGTGAGGTGCTGCCCGGCATACAACTCCAACGGGCGAGCAAACACCTTGGCTGGCACAGACCAACGCTTGCCGGAAAATTTCTCCTGGACTATCGCGTCAAGGTACATGGCCAGCGCGGCGAACAGCACCAGAAAAACCAGCCCTAACTTTAATATCCAGCCACCCAGGCGCCGCTTCATGCTGACTTTATTCCTGGACCGCACCTTGCGTTTTTTAGCCATATCGCCCTGCTCTACCTCACACCCGTTGAGACCGTTAGTAGGCTAACAGCCTGTTGCCATGGTTGGCCTAAGACCGGCCAACCCGCATAATGTTCTCACTGCCAGCCCCAGCAAGGAAACTACGTGAGCCAGACTCTATTAAAAGCACTGCAAAATCCCGCGCTCTTCGACCACCCGGTGAGCGAATTCACTCTGATGGAAACGCATATTTCCTGGGTCCTGCTGACCGGTGACTACGTTTACAAGATCAAGAAGCCGGTCAATTTTGGCTTTCTTGACTATTCCACTGTGGAGCAACGTGCACACTTCTGTGCCGAAGAGATCCGCCTTAATCGCCGCCTGGCCCCCAGCCTCTACCTGGACGTCATTGCAGTCCGCGGAACAGCAAAGTCGCCTACGCTAAAAGGCGACGGCCCGGTCATCGAGTACCTGGTAAAAACCCGTCAATTCCGCCAGCAAGATCTACTCGGCAATATGCAACGCGAGGGCCGACTGGAGAACTGGCATATTGACGAGCTCGCCAAGACGCTTTCACGCTTCCATGCACATATCGATCACGCCAGCATCGATATGCCGTACGGCAACCCCGACCAGATACAAGCGCCAGCAGTACAAAATTTCGAGCAGATTCGGCCCTTTTTAACGGCAAAAGAAGACCTGAACCAGCTCGAGCAACTGGAGCAGTGGGCGAATACTACCTTTCAACGCCTGATTCCCCAAATGGCCGAGCGCAAGGCCGCAGGGATGGTACGCGAATGCCACGGTGACATTTACCTCGACAACGTCACCATGGTTGACGGACAAGTGACCCTGTTTGACTGCATTGAGTTCAATGAAGCGTTCCGCTGGATTGATGTAATGAGCGATGTAGCCTTTATGGCAATGGACCTGGAAGACCGAGGCTTACCCGGCATGGCCCAACGCTTTGTCAGCGGTTATCTGGAAAACACCGGTGACTATGAGGGGCTCGCGCTACTGAACTACTACAAGGCCTATCGCGCCATGGTTCGTGCCAAGGTCGCACTCTTTGGCCTGAGCGACAACAGCACCGAGGCTGAGCGCGAACAGATCATGCAGCGTTATCGCGGTTACGCCGGCCTGGCCGAGCGCTATACCAACGTACCTACTCGTTTTGGACTGGTCACCGTCGGCCTATCGGGCAGCGGAAAAAGCACACTCGCACAGAATCTGGTCAGTGAACTGGGCGCTATCCGTATCCGCTCAGACGTTGAACGCAAACGCCTGTTTGGCAGCGCCGACAATCAAAACCTGGATGCTGGCCTCTATGATCCAGAACGTAGCGCCAAGACCTATGACCGGCTAGCAGGACTGGCTGGGCTGATTTTGAGTTATGGCTTCCCGGTGGTTGTGGACGCCACCTTCCTCAAACATGCACAGCGACAGCAGATCCGCGACGCGATAGAAGAGCAATGTGCGCCTTGCCTGCTATTGCACTGTGAGGTCGCGCTGGAAACTATCGAGCAGTGGATCAAGCAACGCCATACTCAAGGCACGGATCCGTCCGACGCTACTGTTGCTGTAGTTAAACTACAGCAACAGCAGGCCGAGGGGCTCGATGAGCAAGAACAGCAGATTAGCCTGGCGGTAGATACGTCCAGCGATACCAGCATTAAAGCCCTGATGGAGCAGCTAAAGAAGCGCTTATAGCCCTCTCCAGAGGGCTTCTGTACGGATGCTAAACAGGAATCTACACTAGGTATCGGGATACCAATAAAAAGAAGCCCGATACCATGCTGCTAACCAACTCATACCCGAGCGCCAGGCCGGGCCGCACTTTAGGCTCGTTCTCCATCGCGCCGTTTTTTAGCCAAGCGGGGTGCTCATGAGTCAAGATGAGTTACTCACCCTGCGCAATTTGGGCAAGACATCCGCGCAGTGGCTACACGCAACCGGCATACACAACCTGGACGAATTAGAACGATTAGGACCTGTGGGCGCCTACACGGCGGTGCGCGCGCGCGGTTTCAATGCGTCCAAAGCCCTGATGTTCGCAATTGCAGGTGCGCTGCAAGATATACACTGGAACGATCTGGATCCCCACTACAAACAACAGCTTTTACGCCAATTGGAAGATGAATCGCGTCCCTAGAGAATGTGCCGCTGGCACGTCGAGAACGCGAAAGCACTCACAATGCTGACGCAAACAAGTTGCCAGCGCAATTCGCAGGCTTTTATGTTGACGAGCAGTAGGGCCACTGCATTATTGTATAGCTAGCGCTGCGGCCCAGCCGATATTGTCTAGAGCGGCATACCGCCTTCACCCGGCAGACAGGATCTAACAAAAAGGAATTCCGTTATGTACCTCATAGGTGATCAGCCCCCCTACGCTGAAAAGCTAATCAATACTTTGCAGCGCATTCCGGAGCAACTGCTGGAAGGGCTAGAACCCTGCGACGCTCCCATTGAGCTGGATGCAGTGGATGACCTTTACGAGCACGTTGGTCACCACCGCATGTACCTCCTGAAAAGCGGACTGCTCCATGCATTAATCGACGGAAAACCGCTATTTTACATTCAGGAAGGCGACCTGATTGGCCTGCGTCAGGGCCTCAACACTGCGCCTTGCAACTACATGAGCGAAGAACCGCTAATACTAATCCCCTATGACCGCGAAGCGCTGTTCAAACATATTCATAGCAACAGCAAGCGCCAAGAGCAATTCACTCAGTATATCCTTGGTCAGGCCGCACTCATGTCTGACGCCCTGGCCCACAGCAAGCAACCTGAAGTCAGACCGGTAACCGGCTTTCAGCACTTTGCTCCGGGCGCAGAACTGATTCGCCAAGGCGATGAAGCGGACCATGTTTTCATCATCACCGAAGGGCAGGCCGAGGCCTTTGTAGAGGGTATTAAGGTCGGTGACGTGCAAAAAGATGAGATCTTTGGTGCCATGGCGCTGTTTACTCGAGAGAAACGCTCGGCCACCGTCATCGCCAGCGCACCCACTACCGTCATGATGATTCCCAAAGAGCAGTTCCTGGCATTGATGCAGAGCAATCCACGGATCGCGCATAGCCTGATTGAAAGTATGGCGCGTCGCATCGATCTGATGAATAAGGAACTGACACACTACAAACAGGCCGGTTCGAAATAGTTCGCATTTAGCATTGACATGTAAATGATATGCGTTATCATTAGCAACAAGTCATCGCGAGATGGCTTTGATAACAGATTGTCGCGAGACGAACGGTTATCTCCTCATCAGGCTAATCACGGATTTCGCCCGCTCAATGAGCGGGCATTTTTTTGTCTATTAATCTGATGTCCCATGACAAATAGCCGCTATTCCAACACTGAAGCAAAAAAACGCCGATAACCTGAGCGGGATATCGGCGTTCATGCTGCGCGGAAAAATATCAGGCTTCCGGCTGACGATCCTCCGGTGCCTGCTCTTCATACCAGCCACCACCCAACGCCTTGAACAGGTTGACTTCGCTTATTAGCTGAGCGAGCCGATCCGTCACTACTCCCTGACGAACACTGAATAGTTGGCGCTGCGCATCAAGCAGGGTCAGATAGCTATCTATACCCGTGCGATAACGACGGTCAGCAAGGTTGTAGTAGTTCTCACTGGTTTCCAACAGCGCGCGCTGCGCCTCTAGCTGCTCAACATAAGTATCACGCGCCACAAGGCCATCGGCGACTTCCTGGAACGCAGTCTGAATTGCGCCTTCATACTGAGCCACCTGCTGATTCTTGGTGATCTCGGCGTAATCCAGGCTTGCCTTGAGTGCACCAGCTCGGAATATGGGTACGCTGATACTGGGCTGAAACGTCCAATACTCAGAACCACTATTAAAAAGACCATCAAGATCGCTACTGGCTGTCCCGCCTGCGCCGGTCAGACTGATACTCGGAAAGAAAGCTGCCTTGGCTGCACCGATACTGGCGTTAACAGCGCGCAACTGATATTCAGCCTGCAAGATATCCGGCCGCTGATACAGCACCTCTGAGGGTATACCCACAGGCAAATCAGCCAGCAGTTTGTCATTCAATGACGCGCTCTCTTCCGGCAATCTTGGTGCAGCCTGGCCCAGCAGTGCGGCAAGGGCATTACGGTCCTGGGCAACCAACCGGCGATATTGAGCCAGACTTACGCGAGCAGTCTCCACCGAGCTGCGCGCCTGAGATAGCTGCAGAGAAGAGGCAACACCAACTTCGTAGCTTCTTGAGGTCAACTTCAGACTTTCTTCGAACGTATCCAGGGTTTCCTGAGTAACGTCCAGCAGCGCCTGATCCGCTTGCCAGGTAAAGTAGGTACTGGCGACGTTCGCTACCAGACTGATCTGCACGCCTCGTCTCGCCTCATCGCTAGCCAAGAACTCCTGCAATGCCTGTTCGCGCAGACTGCGGATACGACCAAACAGATCCAACTCCCAAGACACGCCAACTGTGGCCATGTACTGGCTACTGATGTTGCTATTACCTGAAGCACTAAGATCGCCAGGCATCCGCGTGCGGTTGCCAGAGCCGTTAACGTCCAGCTGCGGGTATATATTGGCGCGCTGGATTCCGTAAAGCGCGCGATTAGCCTCTACATTAAGAGCCGCAACACGCAGATCACGGTTATTTTCCAGCGCTACACTAATCAACTGTTGCAGCTGTGGGTCCTTGAAAAAGGCCTTCCAACCAATCAGCGCCGCATCGGTGTTCGCAGCGGTCTCATCACCCGTTTCCCAGGCTGCCGGAACCGACGCTTCTGGCCGTTGATAATCAGGGATCAGCGAGCAGCCACCCAAGGCGGCCATGACCGCCAGACTTAATAGACAGCGCTTCACTGTTGCTCCTCCTTCACGTCATTCGTCGGCTTCTCTTTACCCTTGAACAGGTTGGTGACCATGACATAGAACAGGGGCACCCAGAAAATGGCCAATACCGTAGCCGTTAACATACCGCCAATCACACCAGTACCAATCGCATGAGAACTGCCAGCGCCAGCGCCGGTAGCCAGTGCCAATGGCACCACACCCAGCGTAAATGCCAACGAGGTCATGATGATGGGGCGCAGTCGCAGACGGCAGGCTTCTACCGCCGCATCAAAGATATCCATACCCTCTTCATGCAAGTCCTTGGCGAACTCGACAATCAGAATGGCGTTCTTTGCGGTGAGACCAATGGTGGTCAACAAACCGACCTGGAAGAAGACATCATTCGATAGTCCCCGACCCAGGGTAGCCAACAGCGCACCAATTACACCCAGCGGCACAACCAGCATGACGGCCAATGGAATCGACCAGCTTTCGTAGAGGGCAGCCAGGCAAAGAAATACTACGATCAATGACAAGGCATAGAGCGCCGGCGCCTGATCGCCTGACAAGCGTTCCTCATAGGATAAGCCAGTCCAGGCAACACCGACGCCCTTAGGCAGCTTGGTTGCCATTTGTTCGATTTCAGCCATCGCATCGCCAGTACTGTAGCCGGGTGCAGGCTCGCCCAGAATCTCCATAGCAGAAACGCCGTTATAGCGTGACAGCTTGGGCGATCCATATACCCATTCACCCGTCGCGAAGGAGCTGAAAGGCACCATTTCGCCAACATCGTTACGCACAAACCACTTTTTCAGGTCTTCCGGGTTCATCCGCGATTCAGCTTGCCCCTGGATGTACACCTTCTTTACCCGACCCTGATCGATAAAGTCGTTTACGTAACTGGAGCCCCAAGCAATCGACAGCGTCTGGTTCACGTCGCTGAGCGACAACCCGAGTGCGCGCGCCTTTTCGTCGTTGATCACTAGCTGATACTGCGGCTGATCTTCCATACCGTTGGGTCGCACGCTGGTTAAAACCGGACTCTGAGACGCCATGCCCAGGAGTTGATTGCGCGCCTGCATCAGTACATCGTGACCTACGCCCGAATTGTCCTGCAGGTACAAGTCGAAACCAGTGGCATTACCCAGCTCCATCACTGCAGGCGGCGCAAAGGCGAACACCATGGCGTCACGGAATCCGGCAAAGTGCTGTTGCGCTCGTTGCGCCAGGGAGAATACATCCTGGCCCTCGCCTGTGCGCTCTTCCCAGGAGTGAAGCCCGACAAAAGCGAGGCCGGCATTCTGGCCACGCCCGGCAAAGTTGAAACCGGTAACAGTGAACACCGAATTGACCGTATCGGACTCTTCCTCTAACAGGTAAGTACGCATGGCATCTACTGTCTGTTGCGTGCGCTCAGCAGAGGACCCAACCGGCGTCTGTACCTGGGCAAAAAGCACGCCCTGGTCTTCATCCGGCAAGAAGGCAGCAGGCAGCCGGGTGAACAGGAAGATCATCAAACCAACGATCACTAGATACAGCAGAAGATAAGGCGCCTTGCGCTTCAGAATGCCGGCAACACCTTTCTCGTAACGGCCGATACCACGATCGAAGGTACGATTGAACCAACCAAAGAAACCGCGCTTCTCGTGGCTTTCTCCTTTGGGAATGGGCTTGAGAATGGTCGCGCAAAGCGCCGGAGTGAAGACCAGTGCAACCAGCACCGACAACCCCATCGCCGAGGCGATGGTGATCGAGAATTGGCGGTAAATAACACCGGTAGAGCCATCAAAGAAGGCCATAGGCAGAAATACGGCAGACAAAACCAAGCCGATACCGACCAGCGCACCTTGAATCTGACCCATTGATTTCCGGGTCGCCTCCAACGGTGATAGACCCTCCTCGGACATCACCCGCTCCACGTTCTCAACCACCACAATGGCATCGTCGACCAGCAGACCGATTGCCAGCACCATGGCAAACATGGTGAGGATATTGATACTGAAGCCAAACAGCGACAGCACACCGAAGGTGCCCAATAGCACTACCGGTACTGCCAGCGTGGGAATCAAGGTGGCGCGGAAGTTCTGCAGGAACAGGTACATCACCAGGAACACCAGCACAATCGCTTCGAACAGCGTGTGCACTACGCCCATGATGGACTCGGCCACTACCGGCGAGGTGTCATAGGGGTAGACGATTTCCATGCCTTCGGGGAAGAAAGGCTCCAGCTCAGAGATAGTTTCACGAATAGCCTTGGCCGTTTCCAGCGCGTTAGCGCCGGTCGCCAGCTTCACGGCCATACCGGAGGCAGCCTTACCATTGTAGAGCGCCGAAATACTCGCATCCTGCGCACCCAGCTCTACCCTGGCGACATCTCCCAGGCGCACCTGCGAACCATCGCTTTGCACTTTCAGCAGAATCTTGCGGAACTCTTCCGGCTTCTGCAGGCGCGTTTTACCCAGAATAGTCGCGTTCAACTGCTGGCCGGGCACTGCTGGCAAGCCGCCGAACTGACCGGCGGACACCTGCACGTTCTGTGCTTTGATCGCCGCACTCACGTCCATGGGCGTGAGGTCAAAATTGTTCAGTTTGCCGGGGTCGAGCCAGATTCGCATCGCATACTGCGCGCCGAATACCTGGAAGTCACCCACCCCGGCGGTCCGCGATATAGGGTCCTGAATATTGGATACGATGTAGTCAGACAGGTCGTCACGGTTCATGCTGCCGTCCTGCGACACCACACCAATAACCAGCAGGAAGTTACGTACCGCCTTGGTTACTCGAATACCCTGCTGCTGCACTTCTTGCGGCAACAGCGGTGTCGCCAATTGCAGCTTGTTCTGCACCTGCACCTGAGCAATATCAGGGTCGGTGCCCTGCTCAAAGGTAATGGTGATACTCATGCTGCCATCGGAGTTACTTTCCGAGGAAATGTAGCGCAGGCCGTCGATACCGTTCATCTGCTGTTCGATGACCTGAACCACGGTGTCTTGCACTGTCTGTGCCGACGCACCTGGATAGGCAACCGAGATGCCCACAGCCGGCGGAGCGATACTCGGATACTGATTAATCGGCAGTTTGAGTAGCGAGAGCCCGCCGACCAGCATGATGACCAGCGCGACGACCCAGGCAAAAATCGGGCGATCGATAAAAAAACGAGACATGGAGGATTACCCTTCCTGAGCGGGGGAAGAAGCCTTGTCACCCGAGTCAGAAGAGCCAGGCTTAGGCTGTTCAGACACATTGGTGGCAGGCGCAACGGATACTTCAGCGCCCGGCTTCACGAACTGCAAGCCTTCAGTAATAAGGCGGTCGCCATCATTCAGCCCAGAGTTGATCAACCAGCGGTTACCAACAGTGCGCTCGGTTTCAACTTCGCGCTTCTCAACCTTGTTTTCGGCATTCACTACCAAGGCCGTGGCAGTGCCACGCGGGGTGCGGGTAATACCCTGTTGCGGAGCAAGAATGGCATTGCTCTTGGCGCCCTCAACCAACTTCGCGTGCACGAACATTCCGGGTAGCAACATTTCGTCAGGATTAGGGAACACCGCTCGTAAGGTCACAGATCCAGTACTGGAATCGACGGAGACCTCAGAAAACTCCAGTTTGCCGTCCAACGGATAGACACTGCCATCCTCCAGGGTCAGCGTTACCTTGGCAGCGTTCTCGCCGCCACTCTCCAACCGTCCCGCCTCGAGGTCACGGCGCAAATTCAACATATCTCGTGCGGGCTGGGTAACATCGACATAAATTGGATCCAACTGCTGGATAGTCGCCAGCTCCTGAGCCTGCCCATTACTGACAAGCGCGCCTTCGGTGAAGGCTGAGCGACCAATACGACCGGCGATCGGCGCCAGCACTTTGGTATAACGCACGTTAATTTGTGCCTGATCCAGCGCCGCCTGCGCTTGCAGGCTGCTTGCACGGGCTTCATCAAACTCCTGCTGACTAACCGCACGCTCCTTGACCAGGATGCCGTAACGATCAGCCAACGAGCGGCTTGCCAGCGCACTGGCTTGGGCACTTTTGAGTGTCGCCTGATAGACATCATCATCAATCTGGTACAACTGCTGACCCGCCTTGACCTCGGCGCCTTCTTCAAAAAGACGCTTCTCGATAATGCCGTTGACCTGCGGCCGTACCTCAGCAATACGATAGGCAGCCGTGCGACCCGGCAGCTCCGTAGTCAGCACAAAATGCTCAGCCTTAAGCGTTACCACACCCACTTTGGGCGGCCCCTGCTCTTCAGAACCAGGGCCCTGCTGCTGGTTCTCTTCCTGCTTCTGGCAGGCGCCAAGCAACACGGTAATGGCTAACAACGGAATCAGTGCAGCATGAGCTGGCTTGATCGACATGGGGAAACCTCTATAAGGCGGAAATATTTGATCTTCGCTCAACACACTCGCTCAGCACAAAACGAGAGACAGCGGTAATGGTGCACAATATACTTACATTCATGAGTATTTGTAAGTGCTTTTGAACATCAGTTAACATTAGCTCACAAACAATGTCCTTGCGGGACAAAATCACTCGAGAAACACCAGAACAACATGGCCAGACGTACCAAAGAAGAAGCTTTTGAGACGCGCCAAAGCATCATTGATGCGGCGGAAAAGTGCTTCCATGAGAAGGGTGTTTCACGAGCGTCTCTGACCGATATCGCGCAGGCCGCCGGGGTTACTCGTGGTGCCATTTATTGGCATTTCCAGGGCAAGGCAGACCTGCTGGACGCCCTTTTTCAGCGCATCCACATGCCCCTCGAGGAACTCAGCGAAGCCACCCGTGATCCCGACGAGCCGCATCCCCTGGAGCTCTTCCGCGAACTGCTGACGCAAGTATTCCGCCGCGTGGAGTCAGACCCAACTACACGCCGGGTCCACGAAGTCATCTTCTTGAAATGCGAATATACCGATGAGCCCTGCGGTCCGAAAAAACACTTGCAAGCCATGCGCCAGGAACATGACAACCAGCTGCTGATTACCTTGCAGCTGGCGGTTGCGCGTGGCGAACTACCTGCGGATCTGGATATGGAGCTTGCTCTGCTCTGCGTGCACAGTTTTATCATCGGCGTGATCAACCAATGGCTGATGGTACCGACCCGACTGAGTCTCAGCGAACGAGCTGGCGACGTGGCTGACGCCATCCTTGATATGCTCAAACTGAGTCCGGCAATGCGCACCGACAGGGCAACACCTTAGTCCTGCCCCCAGTTGGCGCAGTAGTCTTGCTCAGGCAGGGCCGGAGTGAGCCAGACAAAGTCGGCTTGCTGCGCACCCGGCAACACCGCCCCACCCGCCTCCTGCAACAGCACTACCTTCGGTGCCTGCCCCCAGCTCGACTGCCAATGCAGCGGCACACCCAGATCCTTGCGCGCGTGATAAGCACCAACCAACAACAGGGCCGGCGTTGGCGCTTCTGCCAGGGCACGTGCCATCTGCTCATCACGGCCCTGTTGAATGGCCAGCATGGGCGCTACTTGTGCAGAATCCAGTTTGCCACAATGGCTATTCAGGATGGTCTGCTCCAATTGCTGACGCGCCGCCGGGGAATAGCGTGTACTGACCGGCGGGGGTTGCCGATAGCGCAGCATCATCTGTTCGCGCCCCAGATTGGCTGCCAGCAATCGCTCAGGTACCTGTAACCCCCAGCGCACCAAGGGGCCATAAAAAGACCATTGCCAGCCATCCTGCCAGGCCAGCTGCTTCTGCAGCGAGGGCGAGTCAGGCAATGGCTGACCCTGCAAGCGGTTGGCAAACACTTGCTGCCCTGGTTGCAGCATCTCCATGACTAACGCGCCCTGCGGACGCACCAGCTGCAACTGCTGCAGCAACCACAACTGCAACTGGTGATGGTCAGGGTTGTCGTGCTTCTCACCGACCAGCACATGGGCGCTGCCAGCCAGCGATTGCACCAGTTGATCGGCACTTAGCCACTGCTGAGCGGCAGTATCCCAGACCTGTCCGATATGCGCGTCATTGCGATGTTCGCTCGCCTGCCAATCGGGTAGCTCGGCGGCACCAGCCGAAGCGGAGAGGCAGAGTGCCAACAACCAATACGAATTCTTCATCAATTCACCCTCAGACAATAATCAGTGGGCTGTCCTGCAGCGGGTGCTTTTCAACCTGCACGACAACACCAAATACCTCGGCAATACGCTCTACGCTAAGCACGTCCCAGGGAGTCCCGATAGAGCGAACCCGCCCCTGATGCAGCAATAAAAGACGATCAGCATAACGGGCGGCCAAATTAAGATCATGCAATACCACGATCACCGCCAAACCACGCGCCGCCATATCTCGCGCCTGCTGCAAGATCAGCTGCTGATGCGCCAGATCGAGCGAAGAGGTGGGCTCGTCGAGCAGCAGGCAGCCCTGCCCTGCCGCATCCCAGACCTGACTCAGTACCCGCGCAAGGTGCACGCGCTGACGCTCACCACCAGACAGCGACAGATAACTGCGCGTTGCCAAATGACTGACATCAGTGGCATGCATAGCCTGCATAACAATCGCATCATCCTGCTGCTGGCCGCTGGCATGTGGCAGGCGGCCCATAGCTACGACTTCGGTGACACTAAAGGCGAATGCCAGTGATGAGCTTTGCGGCAGCACTGCCAAGCGCCTTGCGCGTTCCAGCGGGGGCCAATCGGCCAGCGCGCGTCCGGCCAATTCAACCCGTCCAGCGGAAGGTGTCAACTCACCAGTCAGGCTGGCAAGCAGCGTGCTCTTGCCAGCCCCGTTGGTACCTAACACAGCCAGCACCTCACCCGCTGCCACCTTAAAATCAATATCACGCAGTACCTTGTTGCGCCCGCGCTCGCAGCAGAGTCCTTCGACCAGCAGCATCAGACACCTCCTCGGCGCTGTGCGCGCATCAGCAGTGCCAGAAAAAAGGGCGCACCAAGCAAGGCGGTAATGATGCCCAACGGTAGCTCAGCCGGTGCTATCAGCAACCGCGCGCCCACATCAGCCAACAGCAGCAGACTCGCCCCCAACAACATGGATACCGGCAAGACCCGACGATGATCAGCCCCAAGCAACAGTCGCACCAAATGGGGCACCACCAGACCGACGAAGCCAATAAGTCCCGCAGCGGCGACACAGGCGCCAACGCCAAGCGCGGTCAACAGCACCAGCTCGCGTTTGACCCGCTCAACATCCACTCCCAGATGCCGAGCTTCCGACTCACCCAGCAGCAGCGCGTTCAGCGCCTTGGCCTGTCGCGGCAAACGCCACCAGACCAGGGCACAACATAGCGCTAACACCGCTACTCGCTGATAGTTTGCGCTGCCCAGACTGCCCATGTTCCAGAACGTCAACGTACGCAACATGGCATCGTCGGCAAGATAACTGAGCATGCCAATAACCGCCCCGCTGATCGCAGCAATCGCAATCCCGGCCAGCAGCATGCTCGCCACCGACGTACCCTGCACCGACTGCCCCAGACGGTAAACCAGCCAGGTGGTGATCACCCCACCTGCGAATGCGCCCAGCACAGTCGCGTAAGGCAGAACAAACGATGGCAGTGCCGACAACATGCTGCTGCCCAACACAATCATCAGTGCCGCACCGAGCGCGGCACCGCTGGACACCCCAATCAGGCCGGGATCAGCGAGCGGATTACGAAACAGGCCCTGCATGGCTGCCCCAGTCAGGGCCAGGGTGGCGCCGACCAGAATACCCATCAAGGTACGCGGCAACCGAATGTGCTCAATGATCAACACTTGATCGGTTGGCAGATCAGCCGTCGAGAACCAGCGCAGCAGCACTCGCAGGGTATCGCCGAGCGGAATAGCAACCGGCCCGAGTGCCAATGACAGCAGCACCGCCACCAACAGCAAAGCAAGCAAGAGTAGCGTTATCACAGGTTTGAAGCGGTAAGCCGCAACCATCTTCCATCCTTACGTTCAGTTGGCGAGCTGGGCCATATTCGCAGATTGGGCAGCCGCTTGACGCAATTGCGCCAGTGTATCGACAATCGCCGGATTGAAACCGCCTACCAGCAAGGCGCCATCGACGCTAACCAGTTGGCCCTTTTGGCCAGCCGGGGTCTTGGCAAGCGCGGGTTGCAGCGCGAGCAAGGCAGCGCTACCGCCCGCTTGATCAATGCTCTGACTGGTGGTTATCAGCCATTCTGGCCGCAACTGCAACAAGGCCTCAGCTGAAAGACTTCGGTACTGGCTAAACTGCCCTGCCACCGGATTGTACATGCCGCCCAGCTCAATCAGGCTATCGCCAGCCGTCCCGGCGCCCCCCACCAGCAAACTGCCCGCGCTATGACTAAGCAAAAACAAGGCGTGTGGGCGTTCAGCCGGAGCCTGGGGCAGTGCTGCCACCTGAGCTTTAAGTTCGCTTACCAGGTGCTCGGCTTGCGTACCACGCGAAAAGCGCTGGCCTACCGCGCCAATATTCTCATACAGCGTTGGCAGGTTAGCCTGAGCGCTGAGTACTATTACCTCAACACCGGCCTCACGCAATTGCGTCAGCACAGCGGGCGGCCCCATTTCTTCCGACCCCAGCAGCACATCCGGACGCAAAGACAGTATTCCCTCTGCGCTCAACTGGCGTTGATAACCCACATTAGGCAAATCACGCCCGGCCATTAGTGGTGCGCTGGTACTGTCCAGACCAACCAGCAGACTGTCGAGATCCAGGCGCTGGATCACCGAAGTAATACTTGCACCGGCGGCAACCAGTCGCAACGGCTCCGCTGTTGCAGCCCCGGACAAAAAAGCCAGCAAGCACAACACAAACAACTTATTCAGCATCAGATTGCTCCATCAATAAACGGGTATCACTACGTTCAGCCGCATTCAACCAGGCCAGCAGCTTTAACAAGGGTGTGGCCGGCGCGCCCTTTTCTACCGCAACGTCCAGCGGTGGGATCGATAGCTGCTTTTGCAATGCCGTTTGCAGCTCTGGCCAGCCGGCATAGGTCTCTTCTGCCAGCTGCCAATGACCATCGGCATGCAGCACCAACGCGGCACGTTCGGTGTCCTTTTGCTGCGCCAGAGCCGCAGCTGCGTCGCTATCGGGCAGCGCCACGGGTATTTCCAACAAGGGGGTATTGGCGGTGAGCAACAGGAACACCAGCACAATAAAAATCACATCCAACAGCGGCGTCAGATCCGCCACTAGGCTGCCAGCTCCAGGCTCTACAGGTAGGTCAATCATGCCGCTACCGGCCTCTCGACTGTGGTCGCAGGTATCTCATCGCCAATACCGTCGAGCATTAGAAGACAGCGATTGAGCAGCTGCTGCATGCGCTCTATATAAGTGGTACCCAGCAACCCTAACGCCTGACCACCACCCAGCGCTGCGATAGCAATAATCAGCCCCCAGGCAGTACTGTAGAGTGCCTGAAACAGGCCGTCCGCCAGCACGCTAGGGGTGACGGCTTTATCGCTCTCAGCGATTCCGGCAAACATCACCAATAAACCCAGCACCGTACCCAGGAGCCCAACCATGGGGCTCATCACGCTAATCAGCTGCAGCAGACGTAGCCTTCGCTGTAGATAATGACGGGCATCCAGCAACCAGACCGAGACCAGATCTTCACGCTGCAGCTTGCTCACGCCGCGATGGCTACGCAGCAAATCAACTCCCTGTTGCCAGCTGAATCGACGAACCCGCCGTGGCTCAAGCGGCTGACCGCACTGCTGTCGCGCCAACTGCAGGTCGCGCGCTGCCAGCGACGGTAGCAACAGCAATACCAGGGCTCGCTCCAGCAACACCGCCAGGGTGATCACCGAGCACAGCAGCAAGGGCCAGGCGATTCCACCCTGCGCGGCGAACCACTCAGGCAGTTCATACCCCCACATGGCTTTCTACCAGCTCACGCCAGACGGCTTGTTCGGGCTGACCCGGCTTGCGTTCACCAAACAATTGCAGGATTAGTTCGCCGTCGGAGTCATAGGCTTCCAGCGAGCTGACAATGCCGTCTGCCGTGGGCTTGCGCACTCGCCACAGCTGGCTGATGGCAGTCTCACGCAAGTGCAGACTGAAAGCCGGGTCCAGCACGTTATACCAGTCCCCCAGCCGACGCAGACGCTGCACCGGGCCGCTGTGGATTTGAATACACCCGTGATTACCAACAAACACCATGATGCGCTGCTGGCTGGCCGCAGCCTGCTCCAGGGTCTGCGCCAATGCAGACGTCGGCAAGCGTTCCGCCCAGCTATGTCCGGCGAGTCTCAAGGCCTGTTCACGAGCAACGCAATGACGCTTAAGCAGGGCCATAAAGTGATGCGTATCCATCAACTGCGCCCAGTCCTCGCGCAACGCAGCCTGGTCGACCAGGTGGTCCGGCTGCGATGCAGTGCTCGCTTCAGCGGTGGCGATAGTCAAGGCGTCAGGGCTGTCGTCACTCAACTGCTCACAAAGGTCATACCAGGCCGAAGCGTTGCTGGTGTCGGTCAGATAAACCTTGTGTACCGCTCGCCCCTGATGATCAAACACCTGAAAGCTGCGGCGCATTCCACCTCTGGCGAGCTCTTCGCTAACGGCGAACAGGCTGGCCCAATGGCGTAGAAACAGGCGCAGATCGATCTCGCCGTTGACTACCAAGCCCATGCTTCCGCTGCCGCCGATACTAATGTTGTCGTAGACTCCGTGCCGTTCATGCACGCAGTGCTCATTACGGGTCAATGCCATTACACGGCCCAGCGCGGGCAGACCATGCAGCAGCCCCTGCCAGTCGGCCTGCAGACGCTGAACGCCGCGTCCCAACGAGGCGTAAACCAGCTCGGCTTCGCTGACATTCAGCTGCGCCGCGCCGTCGCGTATGCGTAACCCTGGCTGCTGCTCGCGCAGTTGCCGCCAGGCATCAAGCAAATCGTTACCGGCGAACCCCGGCTGAGTCTGTTGCATCATCATTAGTCCTCTCCTGTTCCATTCGGGTACCGGCGCTCATCGCCGATAAAGGGTCAACGCAACGCAAAGGCGACAGGCACCTGCACCCGGGTGTCCACCGGCCGCCCCGCGCGCTGCTCGGGCCTGAAGCGCCATTGCAGAGCAGCGGTAATCGCCGCTCGGTCCAATAACTCGAAGCCGGATGAGCGCAGCACTACCGGCTCGCCACTAAGCCCCTGCGCACTGACCGGAATTTCCAGCCAGACCTTGCCCTCCCAGCCACGCTTGCGCGCCATCGGCGGATACTCTGGAGTAGCAGGTGGAGCGAGGTAGTCTGGGGCGGAGGTAATTACCGGCGAGGTGTGCGCCAGTGGCGCTGACGCGAGCTGCTGCACATCAGCTGTTACTTGCGCGTGACGGGGTGCCGAGACGCCTGCGGGTTCTCGCTCTCGCGCCTCTGCCGGGCGCTGCGCCGCAACCACCGGTTCGGGCATCTTGGCTATCGGCGCAGCAGCAACGCTTGCGGCCGGCGCACGCCGAACCGTCTTCGCTGGCGGCATGACAGGACTTGATGGCTGCGCAGACGGCTCCTCAGCGGGCGCCATTTGCACAAATTGCAGCGTCAAGGGTGCAGCTGACACCGTTGGCGTCTGGCTGAGCGGCATTGCCAGCATCGAGTCGCTGCACACATAAAGCCACAAGCCGTGAGCCACTACCGACGTACCCAACACACACCACCAGAGCAATGAGTTTCCCTGCCTTGTCTGCTTCATTGCCGCCTCCGGCGTCTCAATCCATAGTTAAACTTAACAATAATCATTTGCATTAACTATTAGATTATTATTCAATCTCTACCGCTTTACAACCCCAACACCGATAACAGACACAAGGAGTTTGCGCATGGCGCCCTTTGATCCAAGGCCACTCACCAAGCACTACTTTCCCTGGTTACTGATCGCCCTGAGCGCGCCCGCATGGGCCGAGTCTCCTGCCAAACGGCAGTTTGATACCCTCACCGTCACAGCCACGCGGCAGGAAGAGCGAGTTGGCGATGTTGCCGGCAGCGTCGACGTCATCGACGAACAACAGATCGACCGCCAGAACATCAACACTATTCAGGATCTGGTGCGCTACCAGCCCGGTATCTCGGTTGGTGGCACCGGGAGCCGCTTTGGCTCTGAAGGCGTCAGCATTCGCGGCATTGGCGGCAACCGCGTATTAACCCAGGTCGACGGTCTCAGCGTGCCGGATGCCTTCGCGTTCGGACCTTTCCTGTCAGCCCAGCGCGACTACGTAGATATGGATATCATCAAGCGGGTAGAGATCATTCGCGGGCCGGCATCATCGCTGTACGGCAGCGACGCCATTGGCGGCGCCGTCTCGTTTTTGACCCGCGATGCGGGCGACTATCTGCACACCAGCGACGACCAGTACGCACGCTTCAAGCTGGGGTATGACAGCGCCGATAACAGCTGGCTGCGCAGCACCACCCTGGCCGGTCGCCGCGGCGAGTGGGACGCCATGTTGCACCTGGGCCGTCGCAGCGGACATGAGATGGAGACCTATGGCGGTAAAGGCGGCAGCGGCAGCAGCCGCGAGCAGGCCAACCCCGTCGACTTTACGACCGACAACCTGATGGCCAAGCTCGGCTGGGATTACAGTGATGGCGGCCGTCTGCAACTGACCTACGAGCACTTTAAAGACGACGCAGACACACGACTGCTTAGCGACTACAGCAACACTGCGACCACGCGCACCTCGCAGGCGGACGATCAGATAACGCGTGATCGTTTCAGCCTGCAACACCTGATGCAGTTGGACAGCCTGTTAGTCGACCGCCTCAGTTGGCAGCTCAGTTACCAGGATAGCGAGAACCGCCAGCAAACCTTGCAGGATAGAGTCTCCGGGGGCACAGCCGTCTACCGCACCCGCGACTCGCGCTACAGCGAAAAACTCTGGGCCTTAAACGCTCAACTGGAAAAGGATCTGATCTGGGGCAGCAGCGACCACAAGCTGATTTATGGCATAGACGCCAAGCGCCTGAGAAATGATGATTTGCGCCTCGGCCAACAGCGCGATATCAGCAGCGGTACTGTCACCGCCGAGCCACCATCCAGCGACTTCCCTGATCCAACTACGCTCGAGCTGGCGGCCTTCGTGCAAGATCGTATCCGCATCGGCAGCTGGACCATCACACCGGGCCTGCGCTACGACCATTACCGCATGAAACCGGATGTGACCCAGCAGTATCTCAACACCAACCCGGCGGACGATGACCCAGCCAGTTACAGCGATTCCGCGCTGTCACCCAAGCTCAGCATCAGCTACGCCATCAACCCCGAGCACAGCGTCTACGCGCAATATGCAGCGGGCTTCCGGGCACCCCAGGCGATTGAAATCTTCGGTGAGTTTGAAAACCCGGGCATGTACCGAACCCTGGCTAATCAGGACCTTGAGGCGGAGACCAGCGACAGCTACGAGCTAGGTTTACGCGGCAACTACAGCGCCGGTAGTTTTGGCTTGGCGGCCTTCTACAACCGCTATGACAACTTTATCGAACAAGTCAGCCGGCCATCAGCGGCCCCCGGATTTCCATTCGGCGAGTTTCAGTACGTCAACCTCGACAAAGTCACCATTTACGGCGCTGAAGCTGAAGGTGAGCTGTACTTGGACACCCTCGGCCTGCCCCTGGGCTCGCGGCTGCGCGGCAGCCTCGCCTATGCCCACGGCACCGACGAAGAGTCTGATCAGCCGATCAACAACATTGACCCGCTCAAGGGCGTGATGGGCCTTGGCTATGACGAGCCAGCCAGTCGCTATGGTGGTGAACTGATCTGGACCCTGGTCGCCGACAAATCGCGCATCGACGAAACTGAAACCGCCAATCAGTATCAGCCAGCGGGTTACGGCTTGCTTGATCTCACCGCTTACTGGCAAATCACTGAAGGCGTGCAACTCAACGGCGGGGTTTACAACCTGACCGATAAGCAATACTGGAATTGGACCGATGTTCGCGGCCTGCCCTCGACTCAAGCCGGCGTTGCCCGCTATAGCCAGCCAGGCCGCAACGCCAGCGTCAACATCGTCTGGGAGATCTGAGGCAGAACTGGCCAAGCGGCGGCGCGGCGGCGATAATCGCGGCATGACTAATAATGATGTACTGCCCGCCCCCCTTTGCCAGCTGGACGAGCTTCCGCTTTATGGCAGCAAAGGCTTTCACCACCGGGGTCAGGCGCTGTTTGCGGTGCGTCAGGGCGAGCAGGTTTTCGTCTATGAAAATCGCTGTCCGCATCGTGGCGTGCCGCTGGAGTGGGTAGCCGATCAGTTTCTCGACAGCTCAAACCGCTTGATTCAGTGTGCCACCCACGGCGCACTGTTTCTGCCGGAGTCCGGCGAGTGTGTTGCCGGGCCCTGCGCGGGGCAGTCGTTGCAACAACGCCCGTGCCATATCCGCGATCAGCATGTCTGGCTTGATTAACGCATAACCGCTTTCGACAATAGTCCGCTAGAGCAAGACCGGCAGCTCACCTCGCACCTGCAAGCCCTGCGGCGTTGGCCAGACCGACCAGGCCAGCACAGCAACCCCGGCCGCCACCGCCGCGCGCAACAAGCGGCCGTATTCAGGATCGATTTCATCGGCTGGCCGTACCCGGTCGATTCCCGAGTGCATCACGCAAAACAACAGGCAGGCACGACGTCCATTGGCGGCAAGCTCGGTCAATTCGATCAGATGCTTCTGCCCACGCGCGCTGACCGCGTCAGGAAAAGCACCCTCACCTGCGCCCAGCGCCAGGGTCACACTTTTAACTTCAACGACACACTCGTCCGGGTCGGATAATAGAAAGTCAAAGCGACTCCCGCCTTGGCGCAAACTCACCTCTGCGCGCTGCTGCGTGTAACCGGCTAGCGGCGTAATCAGGCCGGCCTGTAGCGCCGCCGCCACCACCTTGTTGGCGCGCGCACTGTGAATGCAGGCCAGTTCGCCTGGCGCAACTTCAACCAACTCCCAACCACCCGGCAGCTTGCGCCCCGGCTTATTTTCTAACCGTAGCCAAACCCGATCACCGGGTTGCCCACAATTGCGCATTGATCCGGTATTCGGACAATGCACGGTTAGCTCACGACCATCTTCCAACTGCACATCGGCCAGGAAGCGCTTGTAGCGCTTGATCAGCCGTGCGGGTGTCAGCGGCACCTCAAAGGGAATCAGCATGCAGGCCAGCTTTGCAGAGCACGAGCCAGACGCTCGACACCCTGTTCAAGCCGCTCAAGCGAGGTGGTGTAGGCAAACCGCAGGTGCTGGTCAGCACGGTACTGGCCAAAGTCCAGACCCGGCGTCAGGGCCAAAAACTCGGTATCAATGACGTGCTGACATAGCTGCTGACTGTCGCCGCCCAATGCCTGCATATCTGCATATAAATAGAACGCCCCCTGCGGGGTCACCGGAATACTGAAGCCAAGCTGACGTAGCGCCGGCAATAGAAAATCACGGCGCGCCTGAAACGCCTCTCGGCGCACTTCGCAGATCTCCCGGCTTTGTTCATTGAACGCCGCCAGTGCTGCCTGCTGCGCCATATGCGGGGCGCAGATGTAGAGATTCTGCGCGAGTTTTTCCAGCGCAGGTACCGCTTCCCTGGGAGCGACCAGCCAGCCCAGGCGCCAGCCGGTCATGCCGAAGTATTTGGAAAAACTATTGAGCACAAAGGCGTCGTCCGCGACATTCAGCACCGAGCAGGCATCCACACCATAAGTCAGGCCGTGGTAAATCTCGTCGACAATCAACTCAGCACCCAGTCGACGGCAGGTAGCAGACATGGCGGCCAACTCGTCGCGCTCAAGCAAGGTGCCGGTCGGGTTTGCCGGCGAGGCGGCCAACACGGCAACGCAATCGCTATCCCAATGCTGCTCGATCAATTCGGGCGTCAACTGATAGCGCGTTTCCGGTCCAGTGGGGACTAAAACGGCGCGCCCTTCCACCAGCCGTAAAAAGTGGCGATTGCAGGGGTAGGCCGGATCGGCCATCAGTACTTTCTTGCCCGGCTCGACCAAGAGCGCGCTGATCAGTAACAACGCAGCCGAACCACCGGGCGTTACCACCACCCGCGCCGGGTCAAGATCAATGCCATAGCGCTGCGCGTAAAGACCAGCGATGGCTTCACGCAATGCTGGCAAGCCTAGTGCGGGCGTATAACCAGTGCGGCCGTCAGCCAGCGCCTGCTGCCCGGCGCGAATGATCGGCTCGGGGGTCGTGAAGTCCGGCTCACCAATTTCCATATGAATGACATCACGTCCCGCCGCTTCCAACTCGCGCGCCCGCGCAAGCACCGCCATGACATGAAAAGGCTGAATTTCGTGAACCCGTTGGGCCCAGCGCTGCTGAGACATGTAAACGTCCTGAACTAACTGAGTGTGCCGCGATCATACCGTGCCAGACGCGGGCCTGCAGTGCCGGAAATGTCAGCGGTTACACCTTCTGGCGCTAAACAGTAGCGGATGCGATCAGGTTCTGGTAGCTTTGCCCGCTTGCAGGCCACCGGCCGAGTCATCAGGTTGTGTATGTGGGACCTGGAACAGGAAGATCGAGCAAAAAGTGAGGCGGTTCTCATGCCCAGCAATGCCAAGCAAAAAACATCAATGTTGATCCGCGGCTTCGTCCCTTATGTAGAAAAAAAGGGCGAAGAGTATATGAACGAGCAGCAGCTCGAGCATTTCGCCAACATCCTCAATACCTGGAAAAAGGAATTGATGGAAGAAGTCGACCGCACCGTGCACCACATGCAGGACGAGGCAGCTAACTTCCCTGATCCGGCAGACCGTGCCAGCCAGGAAGAAGAGTTCAGCCTGGAGCTGCGCGCCCGTGATCGCGAGCGCAAGCTGATCAAGAAGATCGACCAGACCATGCAGCGTATCGAAGAAGACGACTACGGCTTCTGTGATTCCTGTGGTGTCGAAATCGGTATTCGCCGTTTGGAAGCACGCCCTACTGCTACCCTCTGCATCGATTGCAAGACGCTGGCAGAAATCAAGGAAAAGCAGGTCGGCAGCTAAGCCTTACCTGTGGTCCGCAGGCTGCCTCATCGCAGCCTGCGCTCATTCCCCGTCTGACCGGCCGATATGCACTCAGCAGCCCCCTACATCGGACGCTTCGCACCTACCCCTAGCGGTTACCTGCACTTTGGCTCTCTGGTTGCGGCACTTGCCAGCTATCTGGACGCACGCCAGCAGCAAGGCCAATGGCTAATCCGGGTGGAAGATCTGGATCAACCGCGCAGCATCGCCGGCGCCAGCGAACACATCATCAATACGCTAGCCTGCTACGGCATGCACAGCGATGGCGACATACTTTACCAGCACCGCCGACTCGGCCTGTATGCAGCCCAG
This sequence comes from Pseudomonas sp. 5Ae-yellow, assembly GCF_014077575.1. Classification (NCBI taxonomy): domain Bacteria; kingdom Pseudomonadati; phylum Pseudomonadota; class Gammaproteobacteria; order Pseudomonadales; family Pseudomonadaceae; genus Pseudomonas; species Pseudomonas sp. 5Ae-yellow. The sequence continues at coordinate 29,608 of NZ_JACGWE010000013.1, forward strand.
ATCGATCAATGGCTGGCGCAGGGACAAGCCTATTACTGCGACTGCTCACGCCGCCAACTGGCCGAATTCGGTGGCGTATATCCTGGCACCTGCCGCCACCGGCAACTACCGCCCGCTGCAGATCACGCGATTCGGCTGATCGTCCCGGAGCAGCCTATTACCACACTGGACCGCCTGCAGCCGCCGTTCACCCAGAACCTGACAACTACGCTAGGGGATTTCATCATCCGCCGCCGCGACGGTATCTATGCCTATCAACTGGCGGTGGTGCTGGACGATATAGCGCAGGGGGTAACTGACGTTGTGCGCGGCGCTGACCTGCTTGACTCGACGCCGCGCCAGCAGTGGATCTACCAACTACTGGGCCAGCCACTGCCGCGTTACCTGCACATTCCACTATTGCTGCGCGCCGATGGCGAGAAACTGAGCAAAAGACTCGGCTCAACCCCACTGGATCCGGCCAAGGCACCGGCTGAACTGTTTCGCGCCTTGCAGGCATTGGCCCAGCAACCGCCAGCCTCGTTACGCAGTGCCAGCATTGAAAAGCAACTGGAATGGGCTATCGCACACTGGCAACCAGAGCGCCTCAGCCCCACCCAAAGCCTGCCGCACGACCGCCTGTTTGATTGACGCCCTTGGCAAGGGGCAGCAGCCTGATTACCATCAGAACCTGACCATCGCGGACCGACATCCAACGGCCGCCCATAACCCAACGGATACCCATGTATATCTACCGACTGGTACTGCTGCTGGTGATCGGCATTTACCTGTTCTCCCCGGCCATCATGGACTGGTGGATAGAACCCCAGGGTGCCTGGTACCGTCCCTACGTGCTGTGGCTGATTCTGATTATCGCCGGCATGCTGCTACAGAGCCCAAAAGATGCCGATGAGCTTTGATCTCAGTCAGCTGCTGCTGATTAGTATTGGTTACCTGATCCTGCTGTTTGGCGTTGCCTGGATTACCGAGCACGGTCTGCTACCTCGTGCGGTTCTGCGCCATCCGGCAATCTACACCCTGTCGCTCGGGGTATACGCCAGTGCCTGGGCGTTTTACGGCACAGTAGGGCTGGCCTACCAGTACGGCTACGGCTTCCTGACCTACTATCTTGGCGTCTGTGGCGCCTTCCTTTTGGCCCCGGTGCTGCTCAACCCGATACTGCGCATCACCCGAACCTACCAGTTGTCATCGCTGGCCGACCTCTTCTCCTTCCGCTTCCGCAGCACCTGGGCCGGCACTCTGACCACGGTATTCATGCTGGTGGGCGTCTTGCCGCTACTGGCGTTGCAGATTCAAGCGGTTGCCGATTCGGTACAAATACTCACGCAGCAATCCGGCCAGGGCACAGTCGCACTCGGCTTTTGCATCCTGATCACGCTATTCGCCATTCTCTTCGGTGCACGGCACATTTCTGCCCGCGAGAAACATGAAGGCCTGGTCATTGCTATCGCCTTTGAGTCGCTGGTCAAGCTGATATCCATTGGCGCCATTGGTCTCTATGCACTCTTTGTCGTTTTCGATGGCCCGGCCGGTCTGCAGCTGTGGCTGGACAGCAACCAGGAAGCACTCAAGACGCTGCATACCCCGTTACAGGAAGGCCCCTGGCGTACACTACTGCTGGTCTTCTTCTCTGCCGCTTTCGTGATGCCGCACATGTATCACATGGCGTTTACCGAAAACCTCAACCCTCGCGCCATGGGCACCGCCAGCTGGGGGCTGCCGCTGTTCCTGCTACTGATGAGCCTGGCGGTGCCACCGATTCTGTGGGCCGGCCTGCACCTTGGCGTACCCACCAACCCTGAGTACTTTTCACTGGGCCTGGGCGTTGCCGCCGGCTCGGAATGGCTATCGCTACTGGCTTTCGTCGGTGGGCTTTCAGCCGCCAGCGGCCTGATCATCGTGGTCACCCTGGCGTTGTCGGGCATGGTACTCAACCACATGGTGCTGCCGCTCTACCAGCCCAGTGCCGACAACAATATCTACCGCTGGTTACTCTGGACGCGGCGCACTTTAATTGCGGCGATCATCATGGCCAGTTATGGCTTCTATCGCTTGCTCGGTGCCGAGCAGGATCTGGCCAACCTGGGCATCGCCTCCTTCGTCGCTACCGTACAGTTTCTGCCCGGCACCCTGTCTGTGCTCTATTGGCCACAGGCCAATAGGCGCGGCTTCATCAGCGGCCTGATTGCCGGCATGGCCGTCTGGGCAATCACCCTGCTGCTGCCACTGGTCACCAGCCTGCCAAGCTTGCAGCTGTTCGGCCTGACCCTCAGCTTCAATGCCGATACCTGGCACGTAGCAGCCATCAGCTCACTGGCGGTCAACGTGGTGGTGTTGACCTTGATCTCGCTATTTACCCAGCGCAGTGATGAAGAACAAAGCGCTGCAGAAGCCTGCTCGGTCGACAACGTCAGTCGCCCACAACGCATTCAACTGATGGCCTCGTCACCGCAGGAGTTTGCTCAGCAGCTGGCCAAACCCTTGGGTAACAAGACCGCGCAATACGAAGTAGAACAGGCACTGCATGACCTCAAGCTACCCTTCGACGAACGCCGCCCCTATGCCCTACGCCGTCTGCGCGACCGACTCGAGGCTAATCTGTCCGGCCTGATGGGACCCTCGGTAGCACAAGACATCATCGAGACCTTTCTGCCGTTCAAAATGGGACGTGATGGCTACGTAACCGAAGACATTCACTTCATTGAGAATCGTCTGGAAGACTATCATTCGCGCCTCACCGGTCTTGCCGCAGAGCTGGATGCACTGCGCCGCTATCACCGCCAGACGCTGCAGGACTTGCCCATGGGCGTGTGCTCGCTGGCGCAGGACAATGAGGTATTGATGTGGAACCGCGCCATGCAAGCATTGACCGGGATCGAGGCGGACAGCGTGATTGGCTCCCGGCTAAGCAATTTGCCCGCTCCCTGGAGTGAGCTGCTGGGCCGTTTTGTCGATGACCAGTCTTCGCATATGCATAAGCAAAAGCTCTTGGTCAAAGGCCAGACGCAGTGGCTCAGCCTGCACAAGGCGGCAATCGACGAGCCAGGATACGTTGGCGGCAGCGGCCTGGTTTTGCTGATCGAAGACCAGACCGAAAATCAGATGCTGGAAGAAGAACTGATGCATTCCGAGCGCCTTGCCTCGATTGGCCGGCTCGCTGCTGGCGTCGCTCACGAGATCGGCAACCCGATCACCGGTATCGCCTGCCTGGCGCAAAATCTGCGCGACGAGTCCGAGCAATTGGAGGCGCGTGAGGCGTCCGAACAGATCATCGAACAGACCCGACGGGTATCGCGCATCGTGCAGTCACTGGTCAACTTTGCCCACGTCGGCAGCCGCCACCAGCACCCCAACGAAGAAGTCGACCTGGCCGCCTGCAGCAACGAAGCGATACATCTGCTCTCGCTCAACCGCAAAGGGCCGGAGGTCAAGTATGTTAACCTGTGTGATCCGGCGCATCGGGTATCGGGTGATTCGCAGCGCCTGGTTCAGGTCCTGATCAACCTGCTAGGGAACGCGCGCGATGCCAGCGAAAATGGCGACAGCATCACCATCAGCACCCAGATAAACGAGCACCAGGTGCTGCTGCAAATTGAAGATCAGGGCAGCGGTATTGATAAGGAAATTATGGATCGCCTGTTCGAGCCCTTCTTCACCACCAAGGAGCCGGGGACAGGAACCGGGCTTGGATTGGCACTGGTTTACTCCATTGTCGAAGAGCATTATGGGCAGATAACTATCGACAGCCCAGTCGAGCATACATCCCAGCGTGGCACCCGGTTTACCATAACCCTGCCGCGTTACAGCAATATCAGTAACGGTGCCTACGCCTGACGTATTCCAGGGTGCCGTCACGCATGAGGTTTACATGTCACACATACTGGTAGTTGAAGACGAAGCCATTATCCGCACCGCCTTGAAGCGAATGCTGGAACGGCACCAATACCAGGTACAGGAAGCCGGCTCTGTCGCCGAGACAGAGCAATATGATCTCAAGACGTTTGACCTGATCATCAGCGATCTGCGTCTGCCGGGCGAGCCTGGCACCGAGATGATCAAGCGCGCACCTGATACCCCGGTATTGATCATGACCAGCTATGCCAGCCTGCGCTCAGCTGTCGACTCAATGAAGCAGGGTGCGGTTGACTATATCGCCAAGCCGTTCGACCACGATGAAATGGTCGAAACCGTGCAGCGCATCATCGCCACCCGCAGTCAGCGCGAACAGATCAAGAGCAGCCCGGTTGAGAGCAGCGCGAGCAAAACTGCCAGTGCCAAACCAAAGGTCGCTGCTGCGCCTGGTGACGACTACGACATGGGGATTATCGGCTCCTGTGAATCCATGCAAACCCTATTCAAACGCATCAGCAAAGTCGCGCCAACCGACTCTACCGTGCTGATCCAGGGCGAATCAGGCACGGGTAAAGAGCTGGTAGCGCGGGCCATGCACGAGCGTTCACAACGAGCCAAGGCACCGCTTATCTCGGTTAACTGCGCCGCCATTCCGGAGACTTTGATCGAGTCCGAGCTATTCGGCCACGAAAAAGGCTCTTTTACCGGTGCAACGGCAGGCCGCACCGGTCTGGTCGAAGCTGCTGATGGCGGCACCCTGTTCCTGGATGAGATCGGCGAATTGCCGCTGGAGGCGCAAGCGCGTCTGTTGCGCGTACTGCAGGAAGGCGAAATTCGACGCGTTGGCTCGGTACAATCACACAAGGTCGACGTGCGCTTGGTGGCAGCGACGCACCGTGATCTGAAGACCATGGCACGTCAGGGCTTGTTCCGCGAAGACCTCTTCTACCGACTCAACGTGATTGAACTGCGCCTGCCGCCGCTGCGTGATCGTGGCAAGGATGTTGTACTGATTGCCGAAGCGCTGCTGGAACGCGCCGCGAGCAATACTAACCAGCATGGGCTGCACTTCAGTGCCGAGGCCCGCAACGCAATTCTCAACTACACCTGGCCAGGCAACGTGCGCGAGCTGGAGAACGCTATCGAGCGCTCAGCCATTCTATGCGACCACGACGAAATCACCGCCGACCTGCTGGGCATAGAACTGGACGCCGAGTACGAGCGTGCCTCAGAGGCCGCCAATGCACTGCAGACCATGCAACACGCCGACAGCCCCGGCCAGGAGCCTGCAGAAGACCTCTCACTGGAGGACTATTTCCAGCATTTCGTGCTCGAACATCAAGAGCACATGACGGAAACACAGCTGGCTCACAAGCTCGGCATCAGCCGCAAATGCTTGTGGGAACGTCGCCAGCGCCTTGGCATTCCACGCAAGAAAACCGCCAACAGCTAAACAGCTAAACAGCTAAACAGCTTCTTATTCTCTAATCTCCTCCGACTAAAAGCGCGCTGACACACCTGCTGTGAGCGCGCCTTTAGTCGTGAGGCACCCTTGTGCCAGAGCGGTTTGTGGTCTGAGTAACAGTCAAGAGACAGCAAGTGTTACCTGTTACCCGCCCCATTTGCGAAAACTGTTACCCCACACCTTGGGCGAGGTAACACTTTTACGAGACTTACGGTAACAACTGCCACAGGTAGCACGGGAGGAGAAAACGAATAAAAACGTAAGCTATTGTTTTTAAATGACTTTAAAAAGATGGCACGGCAAATGCTTTATATCCAGTACAACAACAATAAAAACCAAAACACATAATAAAAATAATATTCATCTCCACAGACAATAAAAATAAAACGTGAGAGACGCAGCAAACTGATTCTTTTGGAGAATAGCAGTCAGGTCGCGAGCAGGATGCTCAGATGGACAAGAGAAAAATAAAAGTTGCCTAAGCAACCTACCGTCCATAGCAACATGAAGGCCGACACTGAACCTAAGCTTCCAAAGCAATCCGTTTGTTTTTGACAACCCGAGATGGGTTTATCACATGGCGAGCTTGGTCGCTGCTGTATAAAAAAAATTATAGCTCTGATAATAACAACAATAAAAAATACCATTAGGGGGAGTGAATGCTCCCCTTGGGCTTTATCTCCCGACTCCCTCCTCAAGCCCTATATCTTCCCTATCCTATTGTTCCTTACCTTTCAAGCCATTTCAGGCTAGAATGCTCGGCAATTGAGACAATTCAGGCTAGGCCCAACTCGCCAATTTTGGCGGCCCCGGCTCGCCAGACTTAAACTCATTCATTCATTCTAAGCCCTCAACCGACAGCACTGCGGTCAGCGGGCATTGACGGGCTGTTGGAAAACCAACTTTTATGATTCGGAAGCTGTTGCAGAAAATCCCTTCCCCGTTCGGCTCGCCTCAGCGCAAGCGAACAACCCCGACTGTCATCCCTGCCAGCCAGCATAGCCTGCGCCGTGAACGCCTCAGCCGGCACGCCGTAACGGTCGTTGAGCGGCTACAACAGGCAGGCTACCAAGCCTTCGCTGTCGGTGGCTGCGTGCGCGACCTGCTGTTGAATGTCGAGCCCAAGGATTTCGATATCGCGACCAGCGCTACGCCTGAACAGGTAAGAGCGACTTTCCGCAACTCACGTTTGATCGGTCGCCGCTTCAAGCTGGCGCATGTCCACTTCGGCCGTGAAATCATCGAAGTTGCCACATTCCGCACCAATCATGAAGAAGAGACCAGCGCCGAACAGTCACGCCAGAGTGAGTCGGGGAGACTGCTGCGCGATAACGTATACGGCACCTTCGAACAGGACGCCCAGCGCCGCGACTTCACTATCAATGCGCTTTACTACGACGTTACCAGCGGCCAGATTCATGATTTTGCCAATGGTATCCACGACATCCGTAATCAGCAGGTACGTTTGATCGGGCAGCCCGAGAAGCGTTACCAGGAAGATCCGGTGCGCATGCTTCGTGCTGTGCGCTTCGCCGGTAAGCTGGGCTTCGAGATTGAGCAACATACCGCGGCGCCGATCGAGTCCATGGCACCACTGCTGCACGACATCCCCGCAGCGCGCCTGTTCGACGAAGTTCTAAAGCTGCTGATGAGCGGTCAGGGTCAACATACCTTTGATCTGTTGTATCAGTACGACCTGTTCGCCCCGCTCTTCCCTGATACCGACGAAGCTATCATTGATCGCCCCGAATATACCTTGAAGATCGTTCGGCAGGCGCTGGCCAATACCGATGAACGTATAGCTCAAGGCAAACCGGTAACCCCGGCCTTCCTCTTTGCGGCTTTGCTCTGGCCAGCACTGCCACAACGGGTACGTGATCTGGAAGAACAGGGCGTGCCGAGTATTCCCGCGCATCAGCAGGCTGCTCAGGAGCTGTTATCCGAGCAATGCCGGCATACGGCAATTCCAAAACGCTTCAGCATCCCAATGCGCGAAATCTGGGATCTGCAGCCGCGTCTGGAGCGTCGCAGTGGTCGTCGCGCCGATCAGATGCTGGAGCATCCGCGCTTTCGTGCAGCCTATGACTTCCTGCTGCTACGCGAAAGCGCTGGCGAGCAAACTGACGGGCTGGGCGATTGGTGGACCCGCTATCAGGACGCCAATCCCGATGAGCGCCGACGAATGGTACGTGAAGTAGGCGGCGACAAGAGCGGCCCCAAGCGTTCACGCTCGCGCGCACGTCGCAAACCGCGCAACAGTAAGCCGTCGGACGCCTGATGACGCGCTGTTACATTGGCTTGGGCAGCAACCAGGCTGACCCCGTAGCGCAGGTCAATGCCGCCTGCGTGGCGCTCGCCTGCCTGCCCCGAACCAAGGTCGCTGCCTGCTCATCACTTTACAGCAGTGCTCCCATGGGCCCGCAGGATCAACCCGGTTACATCAATGCCGTGGTCGCACTCGATACCGAACTGGAGGCCGACGCATTGCTTGACGGTCTGCAGCAGATAGAGCGCCAGCAAGGCCGGGTGCGTAAGGCCGAACGCTGGGGCCCACGCACACTGGACCTGGATATCCTCTTGTTCGGTAACGTCCGGATCAACAGCGACCGCTTGCAGGTACCGCACTATCATATGCACGCCCGCGCCTTTGTGCTTTACCCGCTCGCCGAACTGGCGCCAGACCTGCAAATGCCCGACGGTACTCCGCTGCAAAAGCTACTGCAGGACTGCCCGCGCGGTGATCTGCAAACATTGACCGTTTTTATACAACAGCCTGATGCGCAAACAGGCTTGACACCCAACGGCTGACACGTAGGATGCCGTTCTCTGTCGGCCCTTGTGAGCGATGCTCATCAGGCGCAAAACACCCTGAGTATCCAGCGCGTTGCTACGCCATAGCGGCTGCCGCAGCGCTCACCGAACTGGCGCCTCTTTGAGGCCGAATACTGGAATCTGCCATGCCTGACGTAACCCTGACGACGCTAAACAAGCTAAAGCAGAACGGCGAAAAAATTGTCTGCCTTACCGCCTACGATGCCACCTTTGCCCACGTAGAGAGTGTTGCCGGCGTTGAAGTGATGCTGGTGGGCGACTCCCTCGGCATGGTGCTGCAAGGACACGACAGTACGCTACCCGTCAGTATTGACGATATGGCCTATCACACCCAGGCCGTCAAACGCGGTAACCGTGGCGCGCTGATCATGGCTGACTTGCCCTTTATGGCCTACGCCACTCTGCAAGACGCCTTACGCAACAGTGCCCAGCTGATGCAGGCCGGCGCGCATATGGTCAAGCTCGAGGGCGCAGGCTGGCTCGCCGAGAACGTCAGTATGCTCAGCCGCAACGGCATCCCTGTTTGTGCGCATTTGGGGCTGACCCCACAAACCGTCAACATCCTCGGCGGTTATAAGGTGCAAGGGCGTGAAGAGGCTCAGGCCAAAGCCTTGCTGGATGATGCGGTGGCGTTGGAAGCAGCCGGCGCCAGCATGCTATTGCTTGAATGTGTCCCTTCCGCACTGGCCAATCAGATTACCGCCGCCGTCAAGGTGCCGGTGATTGGCATTGGCGCTGGCAGCGGAACTGACGGCCAGGTGCTGGTAGTACACGATATGCTTGGCCTGTCGATCAGCGGGCGCTTGCCACGTTTTGTGAAAAACTTCATGATCGGGCAGACAGACATAGCCGGCGCAATCAGCGCCTATGTCACAGCCGTCAAACAGGTTGAATTCCCAGCAGCTGAACACGAGTTCTGAATCAATGAACACACTGCACACCATTGCGCAGCTGCGTGCTGCGGTCAGTCGTGCCCGCCAGGAAGGCAAGCGCATAGGTCTGGTTCCCACCATGGGGAATCTGCACGCCGGTCATATCGCGCTGGTCGAGAAAGCGCTGCAACGCACCGATTACGTGGTAGTCAGCATTTTCGTCAATCCACTGCAGTTCGGGGCCGGCGAAGACCTAGACAGCTATCCCCGGACGCTGCCAGAAGATCAAGCCAAGCTGCACGAGATCGGCACTCACATGATTTTCGCGCCCAGCGTCAGTGATATATACCCCGAAGGTATGGAAGGCCACACCCGAGTCGCCGTGCCCGTGGTTTCCGAAGGACTATGCGGCTCCAGCCGTCCCGGCCACTTCGAGGGCGTTGCCACTGTAGTCAATAAACTGCTGAACATTGTTCAGCCTGATCTGGCTATCTTCGGTCAGAAAGACTTTCAACAACTGGCAGTCATTCGCAAGATGGCACACGACCTCTGCATGCCGGTACAGATCATGGGCGAGCCCACTGTACGCGCGGCAGATGGGTTGGCCTTGTCATCGCGCAATGGCTATCTGAGTGCGGAGCAACGCGCCTGCGCACCTGTGTTGTACCGGACTCTGCAGCAGATCGCCGAAAAGCTTCAGGCCGGTCGGCAAGACTTTGCGGCCGTGATTGATGAGGCGCGGGCGCAACTAGTCGACGCGGGGCTAACACCCGACTACCTTGACCTGCGCGATGCCCACAGCCTGCAACCCGTCACGACCGCAACCCGCGAGCTAGTCGCGCTGGCCGCTGCCTACCTGGGTAAAACCCGTCTTATCGACAACCTGCAATTCTCCCTCGCCTGATCTGACCTGCGCGGCGCTGCCCATGGCAACGCCGCGCAGGCTGTTTTGAGTCCGTTACCCAGTCGCGCGTTCCCCAGCCCCTTCTCATACCAAAGAAGGGTTGAATTGGGCGCGTCGATATCCGACGCTGTATGTCATGAACTGAGCGCCTGCCTATACTTTCCAGCGGCACTCGGGTCGTGACGACGCCGTGCTTGCTCAGGGTGACTGTCGCGACCGCCCCGACTTCAATAACAACAGGGAACCACCCATGTACAAGATCGAAAACCACAAGGTATCCGCTGCCGCGCGCGTCGGTAGTCATCTGGACGAAGCTGGCTATGAACGTATGTATCGCCAGTCACTGGAGCAGCCCGATCAGTTCTGGGCAGAGCAAGCCGAGCGTTTTCTGACATGGGATCAGCCCTGGAGCAAGGTTCAGCAAAGCGACTTGAGCAAGGGTGAAGCCGCCTGGTTCATTGATGGCAAGCTGAACGTTAGCGTCAATTGCATCGACCGCCACCTCGCCGAACGTGGCGATACGACCGCCATCATCTGGGAAGGCGACGACCCGCAAGAAGCAACACACATCAGCTACCGCCAACTGCATGAGAAGGTCTGCCGCCTGGCCAACGTGCTCAAGGCCCGTGGGGTGAAGAAGGGCGACCGCGTATGCCTGTATATGCCGATGATTCCCGAAGCCGCCTATGCCATGCTGGCCTGCGCGCGCATCGGCGCGGTGCACTCGGTGGTGTTCGGCGGTTTCTCCCCCGATGCCGTACGTGACCGCATTCTTGACTCCGACTGTCAGGCAGTCATTACCGCCGATGAAGGTGTGCGCGGCGGTAAAGCCGTAGCGCTCAAAACCAGCGTAGAAAAAGCCCTGAAGGAATGCCCAAACGTACACACGGTGGTTACCGTACGGCGCACCGGTGCTGATATTCCCTGGACTGAAAACCGCGATATTTGGTACCACGAAGCCATCGAAGCCGTCAGTGCCGATTGCCCGGCCGAGCCCATGGATAGCGAGGATCCGCTGTTTATCCTCTACACCTCAGGCTCTACCGGCAAGCCCAAGGGCGTGCTGCACACCACGGGCGGTTACTTGCTGATGGCCTCCATGACTCATCACTACGTATTCGACTATCACCCAGGTGAGGTCTACTGGTGCACTGCAGACGTCGGCTGGATTACCGGCCACTCCTACATCGTTTACGGTCCGCTGTGCAACGGCGCGACTACCTTGCTGTTTGAAGGGGTGCCAACCTACCCCGATGCGTCGCGCTGCTGGCAAGTGATCGACAAGCATCAGGTAAACATCTTCTACACCGCCCCTACTGCCCTGCGCGCGCTTATGGCCAAGGGTAACAAACCGGTAGAAAGTAGTTCACGTGCCAGTCTGAGACTGCTGGGCACTGTGGGTGAACCGATCAACCCGGAGGCGTGGGAGTGGTATTTTCACGTCGTCGGCGAGAGCCGCTGCCCCATCGTCGATACCTGGTGGCAGACCGAGACTGGCGCCGCCATGATCACCCCGCTGCCCGGCTGCACCGACCTGAAACCAGGCTCTGCGACCCGCCCGTTCTTCGGCGTAGAACCGGCGCTGTATGATCCGGAAGGCAATGAACTGGAAGGCGCTACCAGTGGCAACCTGGTCATCAAGCGTTCATGGCCGAGCCAGATCCGTACCGTTTACGGCGACCACCAGCGCTTGGTAGAAACCTATTTCAGCACCTACAAAGGGGTTTACTTCACCGGAGATGGCGCACGTCGTGACGAAGATGGTTACTACTGGATTACCGGCCGCGTGGATGACGTGCTCAACGTCTCTGGCCATCGTATCGGCACCGCCGAGGTCGAGAGTGCGCTAGTGCTGCACGATGCTGTGGCAGAGGCTGCTGTGGTGGGCTGTCCGCACGATATCAAGGGCCAGTGCCTGTATGTCTATGTTTCCCCAATGAACGGTATTACACCCTCGGATGAACTGGTGACCGAGCTCAAGAGCTTTGTCGCCGATCAGGTAGGTGCGTTTGCCCGTCCGGAATACATCCAGTGGGCTCCCGGACTGCCCAAGACGCGCTCCGGCAAGATCATGCGCCGTATCTTGCGCAAGATTGCCTGCGACGAGCTGGATACTCTGGGTGACACCTCGACCCTGGCCGATCCATCGGTAGTGGATGAACTTATCGCTAACCGATTGAATCAAGCCTGAGACAACTTGTCCTGAACACGAGGCGCCTCTATGCTTGTGCACTCAAAAAAGTGCCGCATAGAGGAGTTCGTTCATGCAAGAGGTCGTGATTGTCGCCGCCACCCGTACTGCCGTTGGCAGCTTTGGGGGCCAGTTCGCCCATGTTCCCGCCCACGAACTGGGTGCGACTGTGATCCGCGCGCTACTGGATCAAACCAAAATTGACCCCGCCATCGTCGACGAAGTCATCCTCGGCCAGGTACTTACCGCAGGTTGCGGCCAAAACCCGGCGCGTCAGGCAGCAATTCACGGCGGCCTGCCGCACGCGGTCCCTGCACTGACGCTGAACAAGGTCTGTGGCTCAGGCCTCAAAGCCTTGCACCTGGCTGCTCAAGCCATTCGCTGCGGCGATGCCGAGGTTATGATTGCCGGTGGCCAGGAGTCCATGAGCCTGTCACCGCACCTGATTCCGACCTCCCGTACCGGCCAGCGTATGGGCCACGGCAAGATGATCGACAGCATGATTCAGGACGGTCTGTGGGATGCCTTCAACGACTATCACATGGGCATCACCGCCGAGAATCTGGTCGACAAATACAACATCAGCCGTGAGGAGCAGGATGCCTTCTCCGCTGGCTCACAGCAGAAAGCCGTCGCCGCGCAGAAAGCCGGCCGCTTCCAGCGTGAAATCACCCCAGTGAGTATCGCGCAGCGCAAAGGCGACCCGATTATCGTCAGCGAGGACGAGCAACCCCGCGATGGCACCACCACAGAGAGCCTCAGTCGCCTCAAGCCCGCGTTCAAGAAAGAGGGTTCGGTCACTGCCGGTAACGCCTCCAGCCTGAACGACGGCGCTGCTGCTGTCATGCTGATGAGCGCAGACAAGGCCAAGGCGCTGGGCTTACCCGTACTCGCCAAGATCGCAGCCTACGCCAATGCCGGGGTGGATCCGGCCATTATGGGTATTGCTCCGGTATCGGCTACCCGCAATTGTCTGGCCAAGGCCAACTGGCAAATCGCCGATCTGGACCTGATCGAAGCCAACGAAGCCTTTGCCGCACAGGCGCTGGCCGTCAGCAAAGAACTGCAGTGGGATATGGATAAGGTTAACGTCAACGGTGGCGCCATCGCCCTTGGCCATCCGATCGGCGCCTCCGGCTGCCGGGTCCTGGTGACCCTGCTGTACAGCATGCTGGAGCGCGATGCCAAGAAAGGTCTGGCGACCCTCTGCATCGGCGGCGGTCAGGGTGTGGCACTGGCGCTGGAACGCGACTGACAGGTTGCTGCAGTCCTGGGGCGCTGAACAAAGTGCCCCAGGACTGCAAGCCAATCGCCTGAGCATTCATCTCATTTTACCCCTATCTGCAACCGCCCCCCACGCAGTGAACTGAACCCCGCCGATCCTGTCCTATGCTTGATCAAAGCGCAGCCGCGAGGCCAGCGCTATATTCCTACTCTGTGAATCATCAAGACAAGGGCTCCTCATGGATAGCCAGCCGCCTTCTATCGCTCCCAGCCACCAGCCGGTCTATATCGTTGACGGTGCCCGTACGCCCTTTCTCAAAGCACGCGGAAAACCCGGTCCGTTCACCCCGGTAGATCTCGCAGTGCAGTGCGGCCGTCCGCTGCTGATGCGTCAGGGACTGGCGCCGGACGCCTTCGATCAGGTGATTCTTGGCTGCGTCAACGTAGTCTCGGACGAAATGAACCCGGCGCGCGTCGCCGCTCTGCGCCTCGGCATGGGCGCAGAGATGCCCGCCTTCAGCGTACAAATCAACTGCGGCTCGGGCATGCAATCGATCGATACCGGTTACCGCTATATTCGTGACGGCGGCGCCGACTTGATTCTGGCCGGCGGCGCCGAAGCGCTAAGCCATGCTCCCTTGCTGTTCAAGCAGAGCGCCGTTAACTGGTTTGCCCAACTCAATCAGGCGCGAAGCCTGCCAGCCAAGCTCAAAGCACTCAGCCGCTTTCGACCTAGCCTGTTCAAGCCAGTGATCGGCCTGCAACGCGGCCTGACTGACCCGATCGCCGGCCTCAACATGGGACAAACCGCCGAACTGGTGGCGCAGCTGTTCGATATTCAACGTGAATCCGCCGACGCCTACGCGCTGATGAGTCATCAGCGGCTGGCCGCTGCCCAGGAAGGCGGCTGGCTGAAGGACGAAGTGATACCGCTATTTGATCGGCACGGGAAGCAGTACGATCAGGACGACGGCGTGCGCCCGGATAATTCGATCGAGGCCCTGAGCCAGCTGAAGCCGGTGTTTGAAAAGCCCTACGGTCAGGTCACCGCTGGCAACAGCTCGCAGATTACCGATGGCGCCAGCTGGGTAATCCTCGCCTCTGAGCAGGCGCTGATCAAGCATAACCTCACCCCGCTGGCCGTTATTGTCGACAGCCAGTGGTCAGCCCTGGAACCCGAGATAATGGGGCTGGGGCCCGTGCTCAGCAGCACCGCGTTGCTGCAGCGCCAAGGCCATCAGCTAGCCGACATTGACCTCTGGGAGATCAACGAGGCCTTTGCTGCCCAGGTACTCGCCTGCCTTGAAGCCTGGCAGGATGCAGCGTTTTGCAAACAGGTGCTGGGGCTCGACCATCCACTGGGGAGGCTGGACCCTGCCCGCCTGAATATCGATGGCGGCGCCATCAGCCTCGGCCATCCGGTCGGTACCAGTGGTAACCGTATCGTGCTGCATTTGGTCAAGGCGCTGCAGCGCCACGGCCTGCGTCGCGGGATCGCCACGGAATGCATTGGCGGCGGCCAGTCGGGCGCCATGCTGATTGAAACACTTTAGGGAGACTGACCCGATGACCGCCTCCGTCCTTTCTGCTCTGGCAGCCCGGCGCATGGAAATAGGCCCCTTCAGCCCAGCCGAGCTTAAGGTCAGCCCACGCCGCTGGCAGCATTGGCACCTGAAACGTGACGAGCAAAACGTCGCCTGGTTACTGATGGACAAGGCCGACAGCAGCGCCAACGTGCTTTCCGAAGCGGTACTGCGTGAATTCAGCGAAATTATCGCCGCGCTCAAGAGTGACATGCCCAGCGCACTGGTCATCCGCTCGGCCAAACCCGGCAGCTTTTGCGTAGGCGCCGACATCAGCGAGTTCCGTGAGCTGCACACCGAACCCGACGTCATCAACAAGCTGGTCGAGGCACATTTGCTGGCTCAGCACCTGGTTGATCTGAGCTGTCCAACCATCGCCATCATCCACGGCGCAGCGCTCGGCGGCGGGCTGGAACTGGCGTTGTGCTGCGACTACCGGCTGGCGGTCAAAGGAGCCACCTTTGGCGTACCTGAAGTGCTGCTGGGGCTGCACCCCGGTCTCGGCGGAACCGCGCGTTTACCGGATTTGATTGATCCGTTGGTGGCCATGGACATGATGCTTACCGGTCGCACTATTCACGACGCGCAGGCCAGCCAGCTCGGGCTGATCGATCAGCTGCTGGAAGAACGCCACATAGGCAAGGCGGTCACCGCAGTGCTGGATAAGCAGATAACGGTCGACAGACGCAACCTGCGCGCGCGCCCCTTCCGCCTTGACTGGGTTCGACGCCTGGCGGCCTGGCGCATGCGCAAACAGGCAGACGCCAAGGTCGCGCCCCAGCAATACCCGGCACCGCAGGCACTGATCAAGCTCTGGGAACGCCACGGCAATAGTCCGGATCAGGTATTACACCGCGAGATCTATTCGTTCGCCCATCTGCTGAATACACCCAGCTCACGTAACCTGGTACGCGTATTCTTTCTGCGCGAACAGCTCAAGGCGCTGGGCGATCCAGGCAAGGGCAGGCACAAACCCGCACCGGTCCAGCATGTGCATGTTATCGGTGCCGGTGCCATGGGCGGCGATATTGCCGGCTGGTGCGCACTACAGGGGCTGCGCGTCAGCCTGTTTGATACCGAACCTAAAGCCATTGGCAAAGCGCTCAGCAACCTGACTGAACTCTGCCGCAAGAAGCACCGCAGCGCGGCACAAACCCGCGATATCCTCGACCGCCTGATTCCCGATCCGGACAATAGCGGCGTGGCAGTAGCTGATCTGGTGCTGGAAGCGGTACCCGAAGATCTGCAGCTAAAGCGGCAGGTGTATGCCGAGATAGAGCCGCGCATGAAACCGGATGCGATTCTGGCGACTAACACCTCAAGTATCGCCCTGGACAAGCTGCGCAGCGGGCTGGCTGATGCGGGCCGACTGGTCGGCATTCACTTTTTCAATCCGGTGGCGCAGATGCAACTGGTAGAGGTAGTTGCCCACTCTACCGCGCGCAGCAGTGCACTGGAGCGCGCCAGCACCTTTGTTGGCCAGATCAACCGCCTGCCAGCCCCGGTTAGCAGCGATCCCGGCTTTCTGGTCAACCGCGCCCTCACACCTTATCTGGTAGAAGCCATCGGCCTGCTGGATGAGGGACTGAGCGCCGAAGCTATTGACCAGGTAGCTATCGATTTTGGTATGCCGATGGGGCCGCTAGAGCTGGCCGACCAGGTTGGGCTGGATATCTGCCTGGGGGTGGCCGATATGTTGCGCGAGCAACTCGACAGCAACCTGCCCGAAGCACCTGAGTGGCTGCGCAGCAAAGTGAGCAAAGGCGAGTTGGGCCGCAAGACCGGTAAAGGCATATACCGCTGGAAACACGGCAAAGTGCAGAAAAAATACCGCCGTAAGCAGGCCCCGCGCGGCACCCAGGAGCGCCTGCTGCTACCCATGCTCAATGCATGCATGGCCTGCCTGCGCGAAAAGGTCATTGACGATGCCGACCAGCTCGACGGAGCGATGATCTTCGCCACCGGCTTCCCTCCCTTCCGCGGCGGCCCCATGCAGTACGCCGAGCAGTTGGGCTTTGATACCATTGAGCAGCAATTGCAGCAGTTAAGTGAAAAACACGGCCCCCGCTTCACGCCAGACGCAGGCTGGACTGCTCCGGGCTGGACGGCCGCACCGGATGAGTGAAGTGCCGCAGCGCTTTGACAAAGCCGAAGCGCTGGTCGATGAAATCCTCAAGCGCCTCGGCAATGAGCTGGTGGTGGGCCTGCCACTCGGGCTGGGCAAAGCCAATCACCTGATCAACGCCTTGTATCATCGGGCGCGGGCCAACCCTGATATATCCCTGACCATCTGTACCGCCCTGACGCTAGAAAAACCCAGCGCCAAGAGCGAGCTGGAACAACGCTTTATCGGTCCTTTGTCTGCACGGCTGTTTGCTGGCTATCCCGATCTTGAATACGCCAGAGCGCTGCGCAGCGGGGAGCTACCCAGCAATATCACCGTCCGTGAGTTCTTTTTGCAGCCTGGCGGTTGGCTGGGCGTGCCGCTAGCGCAACAGCAATACACCAGTCTCAATTACACCCACGCGCTGGCAACGCTGCTGCGCTGGAAGGTAAACCTGATTCTGCAGCTGGTCACACCCGGTGAGACCTTAACTGACGGGCAGCCCGCTCGCTATAGTCTCAGCTGCAACCCGGACATCAGCGCCGATTTGCTCGAACAGCGCCAACGTGGCGAGCTACGCATGCTCAGCGTGGGACAGGTCAACCACGCGCTACCTTTCATGGGCGGCTCTGCCGATCGCCCTGCCAGCGACTTCGATCTACTGCTGCAGGGCGAAGAGTACGAGTTTGCGCTATTCACCCCGCCGCACAGCCCGGCAGCTACCAAGCACCACGCCATCGGCCTGCGGGTCGCTAGCCTGATCGTCGATGGCGGCACCTTGCAAATTGGCATCGGCTCGATTGGCGATGCCATCGCCTATGCCTTGCGTCTGCGCCAGCAGCAACCAGAGCGCTTCCGCGCATTACTGCAAAGACTGGAGCAACAAGACAGTCTGCAGGATCGCCACTGCCATCCCTTTGAACAGGGGCTCTATGGCGTTACCGAGATGCTGGTCGAAGGCTTTCTAACGCTTATTGAGGCAGGCGTCATCAAGCGCGAGGTAGAGGGCAAACTGATTCATGCCGGCTTTTTCATCGGCAGCCCCGTGCTCTATCAGATCCTGCAGCGCCTGCCAGCAAGTACGCG
Organism: Pseudomonas sp. 5Ae-yellow; assembly: GCF_014077575.1. Lineage (NCBI taxonomy): Bacteria > Pseudomonadati > Pseudomonadota > Gammaproteobacteria > Pseudomonadales > Pseudomonadaceae > Pseudomonas > Pseudomonas sp. 5Ae-yellow. The sequence continues at coordinate 47,721 of NZ_JACGWE010000013.1, forward strand.
CGCCAAGATCGCCATGATGCCGGTCTCTTACACCAACAGCCTATACGGCGATGAACCTGGCAAGCGCCAGGCGCGCAAACACGCGCGCTTCATCAATAGCGCCCTGATGGTCACGCTGACCGGCTCAGTGGTATCCGACGGCCTGGCCGATGCGCAGGTGATCAGCGGTGTCGGCGGCCAATACAACTTTGTGGCCCAGGCGTTCGCATTGGACGATGCGCGCTCGATCATCACACTACCCGCAACACGTACTCAGGCCGGCAAGGTCTCCTCCAACATTTGCTGGCAGTATCCGCACACCACTATTCCACGGCACTTGCGCGACCTGGTCGTGACCGAGTACGGCGTCGCTGACCTGCGTGACAAAAGTGATGCTGAGGTAATTGATGCCATGCTGTCGATCAGCGATGCGCGTTTTCAACCGGCGTTAATGAAACAGGCTAAGCAGGCGGGCAAGCTGCCCCCAGCTTACCGATTGCCGGAGCATTACCGCCGCAATACCCCTGCGCAGCTTGAGTCCAGCTTGCGCACAATGCAGCAACCGGGTGAGCTACCCGCCTTTCCGCTGGGCAGCGGAATGAGTGTAGAAGAAGAGGATTTGGCGCAGGCACTGAGCGCATTAAAAACCCAGATCGGCAGCAAGCGAGCACTATTACAGTTAACTTGGCAAGGTTGGCGGGTCAGCGCCAGCAGCCGCCAGCAAGTGGCGCTAAAGCGTATGAAGTTGAGCAAGACTGGCGGCCTACGTGAAGGCATCTATCGGGCACTATTGCTGGCCACGCTGCCACGCTAGTGCGTTCAACGCACCAGGCGAGCAGAACTCAAAGCCCTGGCAGCTGGCCCGTCGCCTTTTCCGCCGCAGACCTGCGCTCCTCCATCTCTACTCGCATCTTTTCTGCGACAGGCGATTGTAGCACCCGCTGTACAAAGTCCAGGTTATGCCCCTTGGAATGGCAGTAGCGAAACACCTCGTTAATGGTCGGATAGATTACATCCGCCTGGATTACCGTCAGCGTTTCGCCCGCCTCAATGCTGCCCGGTTGCAACACACGCGCATAAGCCCCACAGCGCTCGGCCTTAGCGAAAGCTTTAACAAATAGCTTGTCGTCGACCCGGGCCGCCAGCGTAGAACAGGGAATACGTGGCGCGGTAATTTCCAGCAGCAACTCACCCGCCTGCAGACGGTCACCGATTCGCAGTGTTGGCCACCAATGCGAAACTGTCAGATTCTCACCAAAGAAACCCGGTTCAAGATCACGCTGCAATTGCTGCTTCCACCAGTCGATATCTTCCTGGCTATAAATATAGAGTGCCTGATCCGGGCCGCCGTGATGCTTGAGGTCGGCAATAAAGTCACCTTCGATGCCCTGTGCGCCTATAGCAACCACACCCTGCAACGGTTGCTTGAAATGACCGGTACGGGTATGCCGATTGCCTATCTGCAAAGGCTGCGCTGAGCCAGCATTGATAGAGAGCAAACGGGGTTCGTGGGTATAGGAAGACATAACAGCAGCAGACTCCGAGAAGAGAAAACAAAGTTTGTAGTCGACCGGATCAGCCTGCAGCTGTCAACTAAAGGTCAGCGCTTACGCACCAGGTAATCGCGGCCCAAAAATAGAAAATGCGCACTCCCCAGCAACGGCAGCACTACCAACATCATGGTGGCAGCCCGCGACAAGGCCATCAATTGATGAAACAACAATAGTGCTGCTATACCCAGCAGCAGGGTAATCACTATCGCCTGCGGCTTGGCCACCTGACGCTGCGGATAAGCCACCTTGAGCACCAGCTGGGTTGCTCCCCACAGGCCAATAAACCCGAGCGCCAGCATCGCTACCAGCTGCCAGGCAAACTGCGGATCGGCTCCCTCGGCAAATGCCATCGGCAATGCCACCAACCCCATTCCCAGCAACAGTACCAAGCTGCCGAAGCAGAGTACCGCCTCCAGCAGGTACACGCGGCCTCGACCGCGCAGCAAATCCATAAACCCGGCCATCAGCCAATCACCAACACCCAGGCAGCCAGCGCAGTCATCAATATGAGCACGACACAACCAAAGGTGAATAGGCGGCGGCGCAGAGGTAGCTGATTGGTTCCGGTATGCACCAGGGTATGAGCGATCCGACTGAGTACAAATAACCAGGCCAGCAACTGCGTCAACCAGCCCACTGCCCCCAGGTTCAGTAGCACCAGGACCAGCACGTAGAAGAGCACCGGCGTCTCGAACTGGTTACGGATATTGTTATTGATCTTGATAACGCTGTCGGGCCATGCGTCGCTGTGTAACGCCCGCCGAACCTCGTCAACCTGACCCAAGGCCAGCGCCTTGCTTTTGGCCCGAGCCAGCGCAACATAGCTTGCCAGCGTCAGAGCGATCTGCAGCAGCACTGGCAGCAAAATGAGTTGGGCATTCATATTATTATTCCCTTAAACCTGAAGGCACAAAGATAGCGGTACGCTGGTAGCAATGCCAAGCAGCTTGCCACCTCAATCCAGTATTTTTTGCATGCGATAACGCAGTAGCGTTACCCCTTCGCCGCGCTGCACTTCTTCCTGTGCAATCACGCTGAAGCCCTGCTGGTGAAAGAATGGCTTCGCCAGCATGCTGGCTTCGGTAAACAGCCTCGTCACGCCTTGCGCGAAAAGGCGCTGCTCTGCTGCCAGGTAAAGTGTGCTGGCCACGCCACTGCGTGCAGCGCGCGGCGCGCAATACAGCAGGTCGATGTGCCCATCATGGGCATAACCAATAAAGCCCAGCAGCCTCTGAGCGTCCTCGGCCAACAGCAACTCCAGACTGCCCAGATGCTTCTGCCAGCGTGTTACATCCGGTTTAAGCGGCGCCCAGGCTTCGCATTGTTGCGCGTTATAGTGACTGGATGCCAACTGGTGCACTGCTGTGGTAAATAAAGCAGCGCAGGCAGCACTATCCGCTGCGGTCCCATCACGGAGCCGCATTGACTTAGCGCTCAAGCTGATCCGCATAAAGCGCAGCCTTACCGTGCCTCGCTTCCAGCCCCAAACGCTGCGCCCGCGTCAGTCCCCGCACAACCAACGCGTAAGAATGATCAACCATGCGCTGCAACTCCCCCGCTGGAACCGAACCATCATCTCGGACCGTATTCCAGTGGCGTTTGTTCATGTGATAGCCGGGAGTAACCGCCGGAAATAGATCGCGCAATCCGATCGCCTGTTCAGGGTCGCATTTCAGGTTGATACTGGCGACACCAGCACGCTCGACCAGCAGAGCAAACATCTTGCCCTGGATTTTGAATACCGCCGCTTCCGGGCCAAAAGGAAAGTCTTCCTGCGCCTCTGGCTTGCCAAGCAAATAGTTACGTAAATCCATGCCTTATTGACTCACAGGTTCTGGCCTATACGCCAAAGCACACCACTAGGATCAGTCAGCGTGAAGTCAAGCATACCCCAGGGCTGCTCAACCAATTCAGAGAGCTGCACATGATACTGTGATGTCAGACCTACTTTTTCTAGATGAATGTGCCAGGCCCGTGCATCGTCAACCAACAGATGCATCATGAAATTGTCAGCCAGCGCCGGCTGGTAAAAGTCCTGCAACAGAAAGCTGCATTCGCCAAGACGAAAGTAGGCTACATCGCCCATATCAGAGGCCATTTCAAAGCCCACATCACGATAAAACGCCTTGCTTTTCACATAGTCTTGCGCGGGTACAAACGCCTTTATTTCCCTGGCTGTCAATTTGCTATGCATCACATCTCCCTAGATTAAATCCACTTGTCTCGATCACGCTGGCGTCTCGATGCCGGCTGCGTCCGTCAAAGCCGGCATCAACACATAAAAACAAGTTCCGGCGTCCGAACTGGTAAAACCGATCTCCCCGCCCATCTGCTCTACCAGCCCGCGCGTAATAGCCAGACCCAGCCCGGTTCCGCCCGCCCGGCGCTGCGAGCTGCTGTCAGCCTGAGTGAAACGCTCGAACACCTTATCCTGAAAGCCCAGCGGCATACCGCCGCCATGGTCTCTGACCTCTATTCGCCAGCGCGCACCATCCTCTACGCTCCTGACCTGCACATGAATGACTGCGCCTGGTGGCGAAAACTTGATAGCGTTGGATAGCAGGTTATCCAGTACCTGCTTAAACCGCGTGGGGTCGACTCGCACGCGCGCATCGCTGAAAGGATTCTCGTACTCAATACTCAGATCACGCTGACGCACAACCCCGTCCAGCTCCTGGACAGCGCGCGGTAGAATTTGATCAAGCTCCAAGTCCTGCAGCTCAAGTTGCATGCTGCCAGCCACGAGTTTGTCGATATCCAGTAGATCGTTGATCAGTTTGAGCAAATGCTCGCCGTTACGTTTGGCGAGCAGCACCATGCGTTCCGCGTCCTTGGATAGCGCCCCTACGACACCGCCCTGCAGCAAGCTTAAAGTGCCAAGAATGCTAGTCAGCGGCGTACGCAACTCGTGATTAATGGTTGAGATGAATTCGCTTTTCATCTTCTCCGACTCGGCGCGCAACATTTCACGCTCGCGCCGCTGCCGAATATGAGCGGCACTGGTGTAGCCCACAGCCAGCAGGATAAGCAATAGCAGCACGTATAAACCGACGCGGTAGAGTACGCCGTGAGTTTGCTCTGAACGCGGCTGCACAATCAAACGCCAGGTCACACTCGGCAACTCGATCAACATGGCCTGCTGCGGCAAGCCCGGTATCAGATCCGCGCCCCATATACGGGTAAAGGTTTCTGCGCGCCTGTCTTGCCCGCGCTGAAGCTGCACGTTGAGGTCCTGCCAGCGCGGCTCGGTGTCAAGGATGCCAAGCAAAGCAGACGCATCCATCACCGTACTGACCAGCCCCCAGTAACGACCATCGAGATAGACCGGCGAGCGATATACTAACCCGCTGCCGCCCTGAACCAGATTCAGAGGTCCGGCCAGAACGGGCTTACCTGTGCTCATGATCTCTTGCACTGCACTCCACTGAGCGGGCACATCACTATAGGCAAGACCTAACGCCGCCTCATTACCCTCGCGAGGATAAATCAACTCGATGCGGTTATTCGGCGCAATACCAATATTGATCAGGTAATCGACTTCCTCCAGCATGCTGGCCAGCCAGTCTTCGACGTTTTTCTGATCACGCAATCCTTGCTGACTATGCAGGAAGGACACCAGTCCTCGGGTTAAATAGATACCGTCGCGCAGCCTGGTTTCCAGCACGCTGCGCACGTCTGCGCCGCGAGACAATAGCTGCTGGGCAGACTGACTGCGGGCAGAGACATCGATCTGCCACATCAATACCTCGACCACCAGAATCCCGATCAGCAGCATCGCAAACAAAGACTGTAGCAATGAGCGGTAATAAGTCAGCATTCAACCAATCCACCAGAAAGTAGAAACCTGCTTCGAGTCTAGTGCAGTCAGCACGACAAAGCTCAGGACAAGAGCACAAGAACCAGCGCGAGTGCAGCTGGAGCCGCTTGTACATAAAGAATCTTGCGGCTAGCGGTCAGGGCGCCAAATACCCCGGCGATGATCACGCAGCCAAGGCAGAACAGCTTGATGCCGTCGCCCGCCGGTCCCAGGGCCACGCCCCAAATCAGACCCGCGGCCAGAAACCCGTTATACAAGCCCTGATTTGCTGCCATCACCTTGGTCGCGGCGGCACTCTCAGGTGTTTGGCCAAAGGATTTGAGTCCCAGCGGTTTGTCCCAGAAAAACATTTCCAACAGCAGGAAGTAAGCGTGTAAAAGGGCAACCAGAAGTGTTGCTAAAGAGGCGATGGCGTACATAGGCAATCCTTGATTAACGTTACGATACTGTAACGCCATCAGTCCGTCCGCAACAGCCTGCGACGCGCACTCAAAGGCGTTTCACCACTCCAGCGACGAAACGCTCGGTTGAACGCACTTTGCTCGGAAAACCCCAGCAGCAGCGCAACATCACTGAGCAGCAAGCCAGGATCGGCCAGATATTGCTTTGCCAACTGTTGCCGCAGATCATCCAGCAACCCGCGCCAGCTCTGACCCCGCGACTCCAGGCGTCGTTGTAGATGACGAACCGACATATGCAGCTCTGCCGCCACCCGCGGCAAGTTCAAGCTACCCTCTGATAACAATCGCAGCATGCATTGCTGCAAAGCGCGAGCAAATGCATCAGATTCCGGCAGCGCCAGGAGCGCCGCCTGTGCCTGCCGGTCGAGTAGCTGGCGCACACTGGGATCGCTATGCGGTAACGTCAGCGTTAACACGCTGGACGGAAAAACCACCTCGGTGCAGGCGGCCGAAAAAAGCACAGGGCATGCGAAGAACTGCTCGTAGGCAGCAACTACCTGCGCATCACCCGGCGCTGGAAAAGCAAAACTCACTCTCAGAGGCACCGGTGGCATCGTCAGCAAATGTCGCAGCAGGCTAAGCAGAGCAGCAATGGCGACGCTGTCTGCGAGCTCGCCGGTCGAGGCGTGTGCTGGCCAGACCAGTGCCACCTCGTTAGTCGAGGCACTTACCTGCACCAGGTCTTCGCCGTAAAACAAGCGCTCATAACGCTGATAAGCAGCCACACCTTCAGCAAGATTGTTACAAGCCAGCAGCAGGTAACCCAGCACCCCTACATGCCTCGGTTTAGCCTGCGCGCCTATATTCAGCGCAACTGCTGGCTCGCTTGGTCGAAGCGCCACCGCTTGCGCCAGCATGGACTGCCACAACGGCATAGGCACCAGATCTGCACCAGTTCGACTGTCCAGCAATAGGCGCAACTCCGGCGCGGGCAGTTGCTGCGCATCGAGCCAGTCAGTCAACAGCTGCACCCAGGCACCGGTGACTCGCAATGGTGTCGCCATAATGCACCTCCACTTTTGTCGTCTAGAGTCAAAAATCCGACATATAAAGTCAAGAGGCAAGCTCCCGTTAGGTTCAGTATTACAACTATAACCAAGCTAAAAAGCAGGGAGTAACGGCCTCATGGGCTTGTTCGAGATGATGCAACAGATGCTCGCGGACAGCGGCTTAAGCTGGCTGGCGATGGATGAGCGCCAACTGGTATTTCTGCTGGCAACACCGGTATTCATTGCCGTGTTTGCCTGGGAGTACCTGAAGATTCGTCACAACCCGACCTTGGTCGATGGGCGTGAGGCCATACGCAACTTTGCGCTGGGCGCGGGTTATCAAACCACCGAACTGCTCTTTGCCGGGCTTATCGCTTTTCCGGTTTACGCCCTGGCCTATCATCACCGGCTGCTCGACATTCCGCTGAACCTGTTCACTGCGCTGGCGCTCTGGTTGCTGACTGACTTCTGCTTCTACTGGATGCACCGCAGCTCGCATCGCGTGCGCTGGTTATGGGCTGCCCACGTAACGCACCACTCCTCCGAGCGCATGAACTTTTCGACCGCGATGCGCCAGAACGCGACCAATATCTTCAACGGCGGCTGGCTGTTTTACGTGCCACTGGCGCTGATTGGCTTCAATCCAGTGTGGATAGGCGTTTGTTACGCGCTGTCCCTGGTTTACCAGTTTTTTATTCACACCACCCTGGTTGGCCGCCTGCACCCGGTTATCGAGTACATCTTCAATACCCCTAATCACCACCGGGTACATCACGCGCGTAATCCAGGCTATGTCGATACCAACTATGGCGGCGTATTTATTATCTTTGATCGCCTGTTCGGCAGCTTCACCCGCGAACGAGCGGACCAGCCCATCGAGTACGGCATTACGCGGCCGCCAGAGCACAACAATCGATTATGGATGCACTGGCTGCACGAGTATCGTGACCTGGCGCGTGATATGCGCCAGCCGGGGCCGCTGCGTCAGCGACTGGCGCATCTGTGGCGACCGCCGGAATGGGAGCGTGGCAACGATTGACCCTCGGCCTGGGCGCGGCAGGTATAATCGCCCCATGAAACTCGATCGTTTTATCAGCAACCACACCGCCCATAGCCGGCAGGCCGCGCGTCTGCTGATCGCCAGCGGCCATGTGCAGGTAGGCGGACAACTGACCCACGATCCGCGTCACGAAGTCGATCAGTTCGTGCCCATCAGCCTGGATGGCGAGCTGCTGCAGGCCCGCGAAGCGCACTTTGTAATGCTGCACAAGCCGGTCGATTACCTAAGTGCGACCACTGACCCACAACATCCCACCGTGATGGAACTGCTGCCCTCGCCCTTGCGTGAGGAGCTGCACATTGGCGGTCGCCTTGATCGCGGCAGCTCGGGGCTACTGATCCTCACCAACGATGGCCTCTGGTCACGACGTCTGACCGAGCCCCGCATCAAGCTGCCCAAGACCTACCGCGTCACGACCTTACGCCCGATCAGCGCGGAAACAACCGAGCGCTTTGCCAACGGCATCTATATGACCACCGAACAGCTAACTACCTCGCCCGCAGAATTGGAGCGACTGGGCCCCTGCGAAGCCCGGCTGACCATCTATGAAGGGCGCTACCATCAGGTCAAACGGATGTTCCATGCAGTCGGTAACCAGGTGGTGGCACTGCACCGTGAAAGCATGGGTGCCATCGTGCTGGACCCGGCACTGCAGCCGGGCCAGTATCGCGCTCTGACGCAGAAAGAGATCAACTCGGTCGACCAGCCTGGCTAAGACTCCAGATCTTGATAGCATTGCGGCTGAAAACGCGGTGAGCAAATAGCCAGAAACACCAGCTCATCGTCGCCGGTATTACCAATACGCTGCGCGCAACCCGCCGGAATCAATACCACGTCGCCTGCCGAGACCCGCTGCGGTGCCAGCGTATCGAGATAGACCTCGCCCTGCCCCGCCTCAATCAGGTAACGCTCCACCACGCCAGTCAAGGCATGCCAGCGGGTAGTCACGCCCACCGGAACGCGCGCCCGCGCGATCGACACCGCTGGATCGTGCTCAGCATTCGATAGCTCGTTGATATAGCAGCCTTCTGCAAAATAATATTCTCTGTCCAGTTCAAGGCGCTTGATCAGGGGCGTCATCAGACATCTCCACAGGCAGGGTACTGGGATAACGCGCTATTACGCGGTAACGCGAGCCATTGTCACTCGCTTCACTGGTAAACAGACATATCTCGCTTACCCTCCAGGACGGCAACTTCAGCTGTCGATGCCGCGCAAGAAAGCGGCCCGAATGACCGGCGCCGCTGCCGCAACGCGCCAGGGTCACATGTGGCACAAAGTGCTGAGAATCAGGTGCCAGCAGCGTCGCCAACAACAGGTCCAGTTTAGCTCGCAACGCATGCAGCGGGGCGTTATCGGCAACGCCAGCCCAGAGTATGCTCGGTCTTGCTTGTGGGCCGAAATACCCGACACCGCTGACCTGCACATCAAGCGCCTGCCAGCAAAGAACGGACAGAGCCTGCTGCACCTCGCAGCTCTGAGCGTTACTCATCTCGCCAAGAAAGCGCAGGGTCAGATGCAGTTGCGCCGGAGTTTGCCAGCGCAGAGCAGGGGCGGGCTCAGCCAGTGCGGCCAAGGCATCAGCCTGCACCCTGGGCAACTCAAACCCGATGAACAATCGCGGCATCAGCCTGATCTCCGCTATGGTAACGCGCCACGTAGGTGGCCTCGCCCCACTACCCTGGGCTCCGCCGCTATCGATTAACCGGCAGAGCGGCGGTCCAATTTGAACTGCAGTGACTTGCGCACCGACGGCCACTCGCTATCAAGAATAGAAAACACCACGGTGTCGCGTCGCGCGCCATCCGGCTCCAGTCGGTGGTTACGCAGGACGCCATCCTGCTTGGCTCCGAGCCGTGCGATGGCCGCGCGCGAGGCCTGATTGTGCCAATGGGTGCGGAACTCTACTGCGATTGCGCCCAATTGCTCGAAGGCATGAGTCAACAGCGCCAGTTTGCACTGTGTGTTGACGGCACTGCGCTGTACCCGGCTCGCGTACCAGGTGTAACCAATCTCCAACCTTCGACTCTCCGGTTCAGCATTACAGTAGCGGGTAGTGCCTATGACCTCCCCACTACTGCGCTCAACCACCACAAAAGGTAAAGCACGGCCGGCAGCCTGCTCCCGCAGGGCATACCCCACATAATCGTCAATGGTCTCGGTGCCAGGCACTTGGGTGTACCACAACTCCCAAAGTCGGCCGTCTGCTGCCGCCTTCACCAACGCAGAGCTATCCGCCGCACGCAGGGGTCTCAGCTGCACCAGATCGGTTTCCAGTATCACCTCATCAAACCAACTCATGAATGTCCCTCGGTCACAGCAGGCGAGTTCACCCCGTCGCCTTTCTTCATAACACGGTAATGCAGCCGCGCGAATAGGTAATACAGCACCCACTGCAGTAGAAGAGCCATGCACAAGTACGAAAACACCAGCAAGCCCGCATAGAGCAAGCCTGTACGATCAAAGAGCGCGAGATAACCACGCAGGTCGTCGCGCAACAGCAGCAGCGCGACTATCAGCGCTACGAAAAGGAGCGTCATTAGTACCGAGCACAGCGACAGCTTGAACGCGTCAGCGCTCGTCAAAGCTGAGGCTCGCCGACGGACGACCCAAAACGCCACATAACAGCTGGCACCGGCAAGCGTAGCCAAGGTAGCAAGCGCGCCCAGGGTTAAATCAAACCATACCTGAATGAAGCCAAAGCACACCGCCAATAACAGGTAGATGGCAATGTAACGCAGCGAACACTGTAACAATGGAAGCGATGCAGCCATCCGTTTCTCCTGAATTAGCTCAGCGCAAATTGACGCTGCGACACCGGGCATTATGGGTAAATTGGCGCGCATGCCAAGACATGCATAATGCCCGGGACTTCAACGGCGCTGGGCGAAAATCTCAACACAATGATCAATAAAAGCGCGCACTGGCGGCAACATCCCTTTGGGGGTCGTAAAGACCATATGAATATTCCCCTCAACGGCATGCCACTCTGGCAGGATATGGACCAACCTGCCCCGCTTCAGTTCAGGGCCACAGACATGCTCTGGCAGCAACACCACCCCCAAGCCAGCAACCGCGGAGTCACACAGCAACTGCATGTCGCCACAGCTGAAATGCGGCACATGCGCATGCGCGCGGGTCTCACCGTTGTCGTTGGCAAACTCCCAGCGATCACGCTCCAGCATCTCACCCACCGACAGCGTCGGAAACTGGGCCAACTCCTCCAGCTGCATAGGCTTACCACCGTGGTCCGCCAGCAGTTGGGGGCTGGCCACCAAAATCCGCGAGCTAACGCCAATTGAGCGCATAGCCAGAGACTGATCCGTATCGAAACGAGTCGCGACCCGAAAGGCGACGTCGATACGCTCCTTGATCAAATCTACCCGCTGACTGGACAGCAGTAACTGCAGACGCACCTCAGGGTAGCGCCGCATGAATTCAACCAGCGCTTCGCGTCCCAAATACTCCATCATCCCGGAAGAGCAGCTCACACGAACGATTCCGCGCACCTCATCCTTGGCCGTCATAGCCAGAGCCTCAGTCGCCTCCAGCCGGTCAACAATGGCCTCACACTGGCGATACACCTCTCGCCCCATATCGGTAACCCGAAAGCTACGGGTTGAGCGTTCGATAAGGCGCGTACCAAAGTACTGCTCCAAGCGTGTCACCCGTTTACTGAGCTTGGACTTTCGCTCACCGGTAGCGCGCTCCGCTGCCGCAAAACCGCCAAAACGAACTACACGGGCAAAGCAAATAAGATCATTCAAATCCTGCACCGCGCACCTCTCGTTGCGAAAATGGAAACACTGCGTAGGGATATCCCGGGCTACCGGCACTATAACCAGGGTAATAAAATAACCACTAAAGGCCACCCAGCGCGGCTTTAAAAGAAAGCACTGCTTTTAATGCTAGTTCAGCTTTGGAAACAGTAAAGCGCACCACCTCAAGCATTTTCCGGCCTTCGCCCCACCAGGAGAAATACCATGAGAAGTTTATCCGCTTTAGTTATCGCATCCTTTATTGCCACTAGCCCGGTTGCTCTGGCAGAAGATGGCAGCGAACACTACGACCAAATGCTGCAGCGCGTAGCAGGTCAATCCAGCGCAGCAACGACTGAACATCAAGCAAAAACCGCTGCAGAAGAAGAGCGAAAAAATAGCTAATGTCACCAGAAAGGATAAAACTGTTTCCAAAAAAGAAACGGTGTGTAGCGTAAAATAGAGCTACTGCGACACTATGCCGCCCCCCTATAGTGGACATCAACGGCCTATCGAACATGGCCTTAGCGGTGAAATGACTGACAGCCCTGAATCCTATCACGGGAAACAGTTTCATAATATTTCAAGCTAGCGCCATGCTCAGAAGACGCCAACTGAAACCATTAGGAGAGCATCATGAGAAATCTTTCTGCACTGATCGTTGCGTCTTTCCTTGCTTCAAGCCCGATCGCACAAGCAGATGACAGCAAGCAGCGAACCAACAACCTGCAAGGCAGCAGCACTAGCCAGAGCAGCACCGCCAGCGCAAGTGCTGGGGAAAGCAAAACCGAGCGCACAGATGAGCAGAAGCCAGTCTGAGCGCAGCAACCAAAACCGGGCATGTCGGCTAATAAAACCGGCAGGCCCGGCGCTTGAACTCCGAGAAACAGCAACCGAGCGCTATCTCTAGCCTGCTCGCTCAACCGCCATCCACAGGTTAAGCAATAGCTCTACGCTGCTGCCCTGGTCATTGCACCCTCTCCAAAAACACAAAACTGCCGGCAACCTTGGACAAACACAGTTTTGAACTCCGCGCACTGAACTCTAGACAGCAAACGACTCCAATCATTAGGTGCCTCGTGTAGAAGCAACGAGTGACGTACTGGCCAGGCGAAAACCCGCGAGCGATCGCAGCCTGCACCAGAACAATGACAGTGGAGACCTGATGATGTCTGACCAGAAAACAAAACCCACAACCAATGATGCCGGTATTCCGGTATCCAGTGATGAGCACTCACTTACCATAGGTCCAGACGGACCTATCATGTTGCATGACCATTACTTGATTGAGCAGATGGCGCAGTTTAATCGCGAGCGCATACCAGAGCGCCAACCGCATGCAAAGGGCGGCGGCGGTTTTGGTCACTTTCAGGTAACCCATGACGTCAGCTCCTACACCAAGGCAGCCGTATTTCAGCCCGGTACCAAGACCGATGTGTTGATGCGCTTCTCTACCGTCGCGGGTGAACGCGGTAGCCCGGACACTTGGCGCGACCCGAGAGGATTCTCGGTAAAGTTCTACACCAGCCAGGGAAACTACGACATGGTGGGCAACAACACCCCGGTGTTTTTCATTCGTGACCCGATGAAATTCCAACACTTCATTCGCTCACAGAAACGCCGCGCGGATACCAACCTGCGTGATCACGACATGCAATGGGACTTCTGGTCACTCTCCCCTGAATCAGCTCACCAGGTTACCTGGCTAATGGGGGATCGTGGCATCCCGAAAACCTGGCGCCACATGAACGGCTATAGCAGCCATACCTACATGTGGGTAAATGCCAAGGACGAGAAATTCTGGGTCAAATATCACTTCAAGACCGATCAGGGCATTGAGTGTCTCACTCAAGAGGAAGCCGACACACTCGCAGGGCAGGATGCGGATTATCACACCCGCGACCTCTATGACGCGCTCAAGCGAGGCGAGCATCCGAGCTGGACGCTGCACATGCAGATCATGCCCTTCGAAGACGCCGAAACCTATCGTTTCAACCCTTTTGATCTCACCAAGGTTTGGCCGCACAGCGATTATCCACTAATCCCAGTCGGCAAACTGACCTTGGATCGCAACCCCACCGACTACCATACCGAAATAGAACAGGCCGCATTTGAGCCGAACAGCCTGGTCCCAGGAATTGGTGTCAGCCCCGACAAGATGTTGCTGGGACGGATCTTTGCTTATGCCGATGCTCACCGCGCTCGGCTGGGCGTCAACTACAAGCAAATTCCGGTAAATCGTCCCAAGTCGCCCGTTAACAGCTACAGCAAAGACGGAGCGATGCGCATGGACAACGTAACCGATCCCGTTTATGCCCCTAACTCCAAAGGCGGCCCGGCGGCAGACCCAACGCTCAACCCACCGGTAGATACGTGGAGCACGAGCGGGGACATGGTGCGCAAGGCTTACACGCTGCACGCGGAAGACGACGACTTTGGTCAAGCAGGCACATTGGTCCGTGAGGTAATGGATGACGCCGCACGAGAACGTCTGGTGTCGAATGTGGTTGGACACCTTAGTGACGGTGTAGAGGAACCCGTTCTTTCACGCTCTCTGGACTATTGGCGCAAGATCGATCAGAACATCGGTGATCGCATTGCGCAGGGACTGAAACAGAGTTAAGCATTCATGCGAGAGAGAAGCCCGCTGCTCAGCGGGCTTTTTTATGCGTACTGCCAACCTTTTCATTACAAAAAAGTAGCGTAGAAGATGCGCAGCTCCAAGGTTCGCATTGCACACTACCAAGCGGAGGAAAGTAAAAGACACATAGCAAAAACCCGGCATTTGCCGGGTTTTTGCTATTGCTCAAGGGCTGCGCTTATACGCCGCTAGCTTCAGCAGACTCTACGTCTTTCATCGACAGCTTGATACGGCCGCGATTATCAACATCGAGCACCAGGACCTTCACTTCCTGACCTTCTTGCAGCACGTCGGTCACTTTCTCAATGCGCTCATTGGCGATCTGAGAAATATGCACCAAGCCGTCCTTGCCAGGCAGGATGCTGACGAACGCGCCGAAGTCGACAATGCGCTCAACCTTACCGGTGTAGACCTTGCCGATCTCCGCTTCAGCAGTGATGCCATCAACGCGCGCCTTGGCGGCGTCTGCGGCTTCCTTGCTGGCAGCGAAGATTTTCACGGTGCCGTCGTCAGTGATATCGATAGATGCGCCAGTCTCGTCGCAGATACTGCGAATGGTCGCACCACCCTTGCCGATAACGTCGCGAATCTTGTCGGAGTCGATTTTCATGCTGATCATGGTCGGCGCGTTGGAAGAGATTTCCTTGCGCGACGCTGGCAGCACTTCGTTCATCTGCTTGAGGATGCACAGACGTGCATCGTGTGCCTGGTGCAGAGCGATTTCCATGATCTCTTCGGTGATACCGTTGATCTTGATATCCATCTGCAGTGCAGTGATGCCCTTCTCGGTACCAGCGACCTTGAAGTCCATGTCGCCGAGGTGATCTTCGTCACCCAGGATGTCGGTCAGAACCGCGAACTTCTCGCCTTCCTTAACCAGACCCATGGCAATACCGGCTACCGGTGCTTTCATAGGTACACCAGCGTCCATCAGTGCCAGAGAAGCACCACACACGGAAGCCATAGAGCTTGAACCGTTGGATTCAGTGATCTCGGAAACTACGCGGATGGAGTAAGGGAACTGCTCCATATCAGGCATAACTGCCTGAATACCACGACGGGCCAAACGGCCGTGACCGATTTCGCGGCGACCAGTGCCGCCCATACGACCACACTCACCTACCGAGTAGGGAGGGAAGTTGTAATGGAACATGAAGGGCTCTTTACGTTCGCCTTCCAGCTGGTCAAGCAACTGCGAGTCACGTGCAGTACCCAGGGTGGTAACCACCAGGGCCTGAGTCTCACCACGGGTAAACAGCGCGGAGCCGTGAGTACGGCCCAGCACGCCCACTTCAATGTTCAGCGGACGGACGGTCTTGGTGTCACGACCGTCGATACGCGGGTTACCATCGACAATGCTTTGACGCACAGTACGGTATTCAATTTCTTTGAAGCCATCTTTGACTTCACCGGCTGAGAACTTACCAGCTTCATCACCCGACAACGCGGCAACGGCAGCATCACGCAGCTCGCCCAAACGGTTGTAACGGGCTTGCTTGTCGGTAGTGGTATAGCCTTCGGCGATACCGGCACCAAACTGGCCTTTGATAGCGTCCAGCAGCGCGGTATTTTCCGGCTCTGGCTGCCAATCCCACTTTGGCTTGCCAGCTTCGGCAGCCAGTTCCTTGATCGCTTGAATAGCAGGCTGGAATTCCATGTGGGCAAACAAAACCGCGCCCAGCATCTGGTCTTCGGTCAGCTCTTTAGCTTCAGATTCAACCATCAGCACGGCGTCTTCAGTACCAGCTACGACCATGTCCAGGCGTGAGCCTTTCAGTTGCTCGTAGTTGGGGTTGAGTACATAACCCTTTTCATCATCGAACGCGACGCGGGCACAACCGATGGGGCCGTTGAAGGGCGCACCGGAAATGGCCAGAGCGGCGGAGGTACCCAGCATGGCAGCCATGTCAGGATCTGTAGTCTTGTCGGTAGACACTACGGTACAAACGACCTGAACTTCGTTCATGAAGCCATCCGCGAACAGCGGACGAATCGGACGGTCGATCAGACGCGAGGTCAGGGTTTCTTTTTCGGAAGGACGACCTTCGCGCTTGAAGAAACCGCCGGGAATGCGGCCGGCTGCGTAAGTCTTTTCGATGTAGTGAACAGACAGAGGGAAAAAGTCACGACCTGCGTCGGCCTGCTTGGCGGCAACGACTGTGACCAGAACGCTGACAGCATCATCGATGCTGACCAATACGGCACCAGTTGCCTGGCGGGCGATACGACCCGTTTCCAGGGTGATAGTACTGTTGCCTAATTTAAACTGTTTGATAACCGGTTTCACGGTGTCTTCTCTCTCTTTATTTGCCTTTGGGGGAAACTCTGGGCATGGCCGGGTTTCGGACCCGACCATGTCCAAACGGGGCTGGTCTTAGCGACGCAGACCCAGACTGCTGATCAAAGCGCTGTAACGAGACAGGTCTTTCGACTTCAGATAGTCCAGCAGCTTGCGACGCTGGTTAACCATACGAATCAGACCGCGACGTGAATGGTGATCCTTCTTGTTGTCCTTGAAGTGACCCTGCAGCTTGTTGATGTTTGCAGTCAACAGAGCTACCTGAACTTCAGGAGAACCGGTATCGCCTTCGGCGCGCTTGTACTCGGCAACGATTGCAGCTTTTTCTTCAACACTCAGTGACATCTCGTATTTCCTCTGAGGTAACAGGCCGGGACCAGTGTCCCGTGTTTTAAATCGAGGTATGACCGTGCCTGTTAACAGCCACCCTCGTGGTGACCCGCAATCGGGTCAACTCTTGGACTGAATCACGGCCGCAAGGTTCGCAGCGCCTGACTCAGTCATATATACGGTATTTACCTGCCAGTAGCAGGCAACGAAACATCATGCATTGAAGCGCAATAGTCGCTTGGGCGCCACCCTGGCGTCTTCGGTCATTTCACCGATACCCAGGAAGCGGCCGCTAGCGTCACGCAACCTTACCTTGCCAAAGGCCGGGCTGCCGGGTACGCGCACCGCCTGTCCATGATTAAGGTAATAAGCGGTCTGCTCGGTCAATTCAAGAATGGGCCAATCTTGCAGGCCGCTATCCATTGGCAACAGCAGGTGATCAAGCGACTCGGCACCACCCTCGGCGTGCAGCGCTTCCAGTGCTTCCAAGGTAACCGACTGGCTCAAATCAAAGGGCCCGGCCACAGTACGCCGCAGCGAAGCCACATGGGCGCCACACCCCAGCGCTGCACCAAGATCTTCGACCAGGGTACGAATATAAGTCCCCTTGCTACAGTGCACTTCCAACTGCAGGCGATCACCCTCGAGCCCCAATATCTTGAGCACAGAGATGGTCACAGCACGAGGCTTGCGTTCGACCGTCTCGCCGGCACGAGCAAGCTTATACAGCGGCTGACCTTCGTGCTTTAGCGCCGAATACATGGGCGGGATCTGCTCGATATCACCGGTAAACTGCGCCAGATTCGCTTCCACGTCTGCCAGACTGATATTGACCGGCTTCATCTCGAGCACATCGCCTTCGGCATCGCCGGTGGTCGTCGTCATACCCAGACGCGCTTCAGTGATATAGGCCTTGTCAGCATCGAGCAAGTACTGGGAGAACTTGGTCGCTTCACCCAGGCACAAGGGCAATACGCCACTCGCCAGCGGATCAAGACTGCCAGTGTGGCCGCCTTTATTGGCATTAAACAGCCAACGTACCTTCTGTAGAGCCTGGTTAGAGCTCATACCCAACGGCTTATCGAAAATCAGAATGCCGTCGATACTGCGACGTTTAATCTTGACACCTGCCACGCCTCAGACCTCTTTATCGTCGGGGTGCTGGCTATCTTCGGCCACCGCCCGCTCAATAAGCGAAGAAAGATGCGCACCACGACGAACGCTCTCGTCATAGTGAAAGTGCAGTGAGGGCACGCTGCGCAGCTTCATGGAGCGGCCTAGCAACATGCGCAGATAACCCGCTGAATCCTTGAGGATCTCCAGGTTCAGTGCGATATCCTCAGCACTATCCTTGTTCATCAGCGTAACGAACACCTTGGCGTGCGCCAGATCGCGGCTCACTTCGACCGCGGTTACCGTGACCATACCAAGACGCGGGTCGCGGACTTCACGCTGGATAAGTAGCGCCAGCTCGCGCTGCATTTGATCAGCTACTCGTTGGGTACGACTGTATTCTTTTGCCATATTACCTATCTCAAGCAACAAACTCCGGACTGCTGAGCAGGCCGGAGTTCGTCACAAATTTCAGGCGATGACCGGGCTCGGTCATCGCTATCGGATTACAGGCTACGCTGAACCTGTACACGCTCGAACACTTCGATACGGTCGCCGCTGCGAACATCGTTGTAGTTCTTCACGCCGATACCGCACTCCATGCCATTACGCACTTCAGCGATGTCATCCTTGAAGCGACGCAGGGATTCCAGCTCACCTTCATAAATGACCACGTCTTCGCGCAGTACACGGATGGGGCGGTTACGGAACACAGTCCCTTCAATCACCATACAACCAGCGATCGCACCGAACTTCGGTGAACGGAATACGTCACGCACCTCGGCAACACCGAGAATCTGCTCACGAACATCGCTACCCAGCATACCGCCAAGCGCTTTCTTCACATCGTCGATGATCTCGTAGATGACGCTGTAGTAGCGCAAATCAAGACCTTCGTTTTCGATGATTTTACGCGCGGCTGCATCAGCACGAACGTTGAAGCCGAATACGACGGCGTTGGACGCGAGTGCCAGGTTGGCGTCGGTCTCGGTGATACCACCGACACCACCAGAAACGATCTTGACCTGAACTTCGTCGTTGCCCAGCTCGGTAAGCGAGGCTTGCAGCGCTTCCAGCGAGCCACGAACGTCGGCCTTGAGCACCACGTTGAGCGTCTTCTTCTCGTCCTGCCCCATGTTCTCGAACATGTTTTCCAGCTTGGCAGACTGTTGGCGCGCCAGTTTGATCTCGCGGAACTTACCCTGACGGAAGAGAGCGATCTCGCGCGCCTTCTTCTCGTCCGGAACGACGGTGAGTTCGTCACCGGCATCAGGCGTGCCGTCCAGACCAAGAATCTCGACCGGAATCGATGGGCCCGCGCCCTTGATGGGCTTGCCGTTCTCATCCAGCATGGCGCGAACGCGACCGTAGTTGACACCGGCCAGCACGATATCGCCTTGGCGCAAGGTACCATTCTGCACCAGTACGGTTGCTACGGGACCACGCCCCTTGTCCAGGCGCGATTCAACGACAACACCACGACCGGGAGCAGAAGGCTGCGCTTTAAGCTCGAGCACTTCAGCTTGCAAAAGTACTGCTTCCAGCAGTTCTTCGACGCCCGTACCGACCTTGGCCGACACGTGCATGAACATGGTATCGCCGCCCCACTCTTCCGGAATCACATCAAGCGCCGCCAGGGCGTTCTTGATGCGGTCAGGATCAGCATCTTCCTTATCGATCTTGTTAACCGCGACAACCAAAGGCACACCGGCAGCCTTGGCGTGAGCCACGGCTTCTTCGGTCTGCGGCATCACGCCGTCATCGGCAGCCACGACCAGGATAACGATATCGGTCGCCTTGGCACCGCGTGCACGCATCGCAGTAAAGGCCGCGTGACCGGGGGTGTCGAGAAAGGTAACCATGCCACGATCAGTTTCAACGTGATAAGCACCGATGTGCTGGGTAATACCACCCGCCTCACCGGAAGCAACCTTGGCACGACGAATATAATCAAGCAGCGAGGTCTTACCGTGGTCAACGTGACCCATAACGGTAACGACTGGCGCACGGCTCATTTCTTCGCCTTCGTGCGTCATGGATTCGACCAGACTGTCTTCCAGCGCACTTTCGTTAACCTGCTTGACCTTATGCCCCATATCTTCTGCAAGAATGGTCGCGGTATCCTGGTCAAGCACCTGGTTGATCGTCACCATGTTACCGTTCTTGAACATGTACTTGATGACCTCGGCGGCCTTCACCGACATCTTCTGAGCCAGTTCGGCTACGGTGATGGTTTCGCCAATTACAACTTCTCGCACAAGCGGTCCTGTCGGCTTCTCGAAGCCGTGCTGGTTACGTTTCTTGTTGGCCTTGAGCTTGCCACCGCCACCGCGGCGACGAGAGGCCTCGTCTTCGTCATTGATACGCGGCGTGTGGCGCCCCTTATCCTTACCATGACCACCCGCACGCTTGCGACCACGCTCTTCTTCGTCTTCGCGCGCCTTACGGCGATTCTCTTCTTTCTTTTTGTGCTGCTCAGCAGGTGCCGGAGCGGGCTCAACAACAGGTGCGATCGGCTCAGCCGGAGCAACTGGCTCTGCCGGTGCTGCCGCTGGCTTAACCTCTTCAGTCGCAACCGCTTGCTCAGCAGCCTTCGCGCTCTCTTCCTGGGCTTTCTTGGCCGCTTCTTCAGCTTGACGCGCGGCTTCAGCCTCAGTGGCCTTCTGGCGCGCCTCTTCTGCCGCACGCAGCTCTTCAAGCTCGCGTTGACGCTCGGCTTCCAGATCTGCCGGTTCACGCTTAACGTAGGTACGCTTCTTGCGCACTTCAACATTGACCGTCTTGCTACCCGCTACCTTCAGGGTGCTAACTGTCTTACGCTTGAGCGTGATCTTCTTCGGCTCGGAGCCGGAATCACCATGTGAGCTCTTGAGGAACGTCAACAAGGTCTGCTTCTCGTCATCACTCACTGCCTGCTCAGCAGCGGTATGGGACAAGCCAGCTTCGCGCATCTGTTGCAACAGGCGCTCCACAGGCGTACCAACCACTTGAGCCAATTCTTTGACCGTCACTTCCGCCATTCACTTCTCTCCTCAGTCGGGTCCCTACGTCTACGCAGGGCGGTGTTGCTTAGTCCGACCGGTTATTCAAACCAGGGGGCACGGGCAGCCATAATCAGGGTGCCGGCGCGGGCTTCGTCGATGCCTGCGATATCGAGCAGGTCGTCAACAGATTGTTCAGCCAGGTCTTCCATTGTCAGGATGCCTTTGCTCGCAAGCTGGAAAGCCAACGCGCGGTCCATACCATCCATGTTCAAAAGGTCATCAGCAGGCTGTGCTTCTTCCAGTTTCTCCTCGCTGGCGATCGCCTTGGTTAGCAAGCGATCCTTGGCTCTAGCGCGCAGCTCATTGACGATGTCTTCGTCAAAGCCGTCGATATCGAGCATTTCTTCCATCGGCACGTAGGCGATTTCTTCCAGCGTGGTGAAACCTTCCTCTACCAGCATCTGCGCGACTTCTTCCTCAACATCCAGCTCGTCAACAAAGTTACGCAAAATGTCGCCAGTCTCGGCCTCCTGCTTGGCGCGGATGTCGTCTTCAGTCATCACGTTCAAGGTCCAACCAGTCAACTGACTGGCCAAACGTACGTTCTGACCATTACGACCAATGGCTTGCGCCAGGTTGTCTTCCGCTACCGCCAAATCAATCGCATGAGTGTCTTCATCAAGAATGATGGAGGCCACTTCAGCCGGTGCCATGGCATTAATTACAAACTGCGCCAGGTTGTCGTCCCACAGAACGATGTCAACCCGCTCGCCACATAGCTCGCCGGAAACTGCCTGGACGCGCGAACCGCGCATACCAATACAGGCCCCTTGGGGATCTATGCGTTTATCCTTGGAGCGTACTGCGATCTTGGCGCGTGAACCCGGGTCACGGGCGGCACCCATCACCTCGATCAACTCTTCGGAGATTTCCGGCACTTCGATACGGAACAGCTCAATGATCATTTCCGGGCAGCTACGCGACAACACCAGCTGCGGACCACGGTTCTCGGTACGAATGTCTTTCAGCAGCGCCCGGATACGGGTGCCGGTACGAAACGTCTCGCGCGGAATCATCTCTTCACGCGGCAACACCGCTTCAGCATTGTTACCCAGATCGACGATGACGCTGTCGCGGGTTACTTTCTTGACCGTACCGCTGATAATGTCACCGAGCCGGTCGCGATAAGCATCAACCACCTGCGCACGCTCAGCCTCGCGCACTTTCTGCACGATAACCTGCTTGGCGATTTGCGCAGCAATGCGACCAAACTCAACTGACTCGATTTTCTCTTCGATGACGTCATCAATGGCAAGAGCCGGATCACGCGCCTGAGCCTGATCCAGCGTCAGCTGCATATCGGGCTCTTCGAAGTTGTCGTCAATCACGACGGTCCAACGACGGAAAGTTTCGTACTCGCCGGTCTGGCGATTGATCGCCACGCGGACATCCACTTCATCTTCATAACGCTTTTTGGTCGCTGTCGCCAACGCCAACTCAAGCGCTTCAAAGATCACATCGGGCGGTACGCCCTTCTCGTTGGAAACGGATTCCACAACCAGCAACACTTCTTTGCTCATCGTCTGCCTCGCCTAACGCCATCCATTGGGGCTACTAGAGCCCGAAATATGCTCAAAAACGCGGAATAATATTACTTTTATCGATCGAATCGATCGGCAAAAGGTACTCGTGATCCTCTACCTGCAGGATTACGTCTTCCCCTTCGATTCCGCGAATCACACCCTGAAAATTGCGCCGCCCATCATAAGGCACACGCAGTCTAATCTTGGCCTGCTCACCGACGTAGTCAGCGTACTGTTCAAGCCGGAACAGCGGACGATCCATACCAGGAGATGAGACTTCCAGGGTGTAATCACCGGAAATCGGATCTTCCACATCCAGTACTGCACTGGCTTGACGACTGACTGCTGCACAGGCTTCAACACTGATACCGTCGGGATGATCGATATAGACCCGCAACAAGGTATGTCGTCCTTGAGACAGATATTCAATGCCCCAGCAGTTATAGCCCAATGCCTCGATAATCGGGACCAGCAGGCTCTCCAACTCAGTCACTTTGCCGGACACGTTCACCGCCCTTATGATCCATGAATAAAAAATGGGCCTATAGCCCATGTCGTCTCTGGCCACTTCACCGAAGTAAAGTCCAGAGGTGGCGCCAACCCAGCGGTTAACGCCCTAACAAAAAGCCCCTAAAAAGGGGCCTTTGACTGGTTGCGGGGGCAGGATTTGAACCTACGACCTTCGGGTTATGAGCCCGACGAGCTACCAGACTGCTCCACCCCGCGTCGAATCTAGGGCATGAATTATACGCATGGTAGCCAAATATGACAACCAGCGCGCTCACCCCTGAAAAGAACAGGGCCTGCTGGTGCAGACCCTTTTTTTGATTGGTGCGGAAGATGGGACTCGAACCCATACACCCTAAGGCACTACCCCCTCAAGATAGCGTGTCTACCAATTCCACCACTCCCGCAAAACTGTTTACCGAGGGATAACGACTAACTCACTCCGGCGCTGCTGGAACATCCTCGCCAGCCGAAGCAGGCGTGAAATCTTCTTCGATAACCGGCACATCTTCACTAACAGGCGCTTCGGGAGCTGCCTGCTCGATCTGCAACATCGGATCAGGAAGACCAGCCTCCTGCACCGCCGACGCTTTGTGGCTCGCATAATAAGCCAAACCAAGCGAAGTCAGAAAGAAAATTGTTGCCAAAATTGCAGTCAAACGGCTCAAAAACGTACCAGAGCCCTGGCTACCAAAAACAGTACCCGATGCACCAGAACCAAAAGACGCACCTGTTTCCGCACCTTTACCCTGCTGCATCAGAACAAGCCCTACCAAGCCAATAGCGACCAGCAGGTGTAGCACTACAATTACGGTCTCAATCATTACACTCGTCCCGCGGCACGTGCTATCGCGCCAAATTCATCTGCGTTGAGGGAGGCACCACCAACCAGCCCCCCATCGATATCCGGCATTGCGAATAACGCCTCAGCGTTATCAGCCTTCACACTACCGCCATAAACAATCTGCACGGTCCGTGCCTGCTCGTCGTCCAGCATGGCCAACCGAGCGCGAATCATTGCGTGTACGTCCTGAGCCTGCTCCGGAGTTGCCGTCTGACCAGTACCTATGGCCCAAACCGGCTCGTACGCCACTACACCTTCGGCCAAGCCACCAACACCAAAGGTATCCAAAATAACTTGCAGTTGCCGCCCAACCACCGAAGTAGTCTCACCGGCATCACGTTCAGCCTGCGTTTCACCAACACACAAAACCGGACGCAAACCGCACGCAAGTGCCGCGGCAAACTTACGACATACCACCTCATCGGTCTCTCCAAACAACGCACGTCGCTCTGAGTGACCAACCAGTACAAATTCACATCCCGCATCACGCAACTGAGCGGGTGATATCTCACCCGTCAAAGCTCCGAACTCCGCCTGCGTAGCGCATGCCTGGCCGGCAACACGAATAGGTGTAGCTTGCAATGCCTCGACACAGCGTTCGATGTACAGTGCAGGGGGCGCAATCATCAGCTCAACCTGCTCTGGCCAATCTTGAGCGGCTAGCTGTTGCAGCAGCGCTTCAACCGACTGCCGCGAACCATGCATTTTCCAGTTTCCGGCAACTAGCGGACGACGCATGCTAAACCTCCCAACCCAAGCGGGCGCCAATCTTAACCAAGTTGCAACAGGGACACAACCGCCTTTTTAATCGGCGAATACCTGTGCAACCACTTCAGCCAAACGCTGCGCCTCCTGCTCGACCAGCGCGGCGTCCTGCCCTTCGACCATGACCCGCACCAGCGGCTCGGTTCCCGACAGGCGCAACAGCACTCGGCCAGCCTCCCCCATGCGCGCTTCAGTCTCAGCAACGGCAGCCTGCACGGTAGGATCATCAACAGGCGAAACAGCGCCCGGCGCATAACGCACGTTGATCAGCCGCTGAGGGCACTTGCGCATACCCTCGCACGCCTGCGACAACGTCTGCCCGGAGCGCTGCAATGCCTTTATAACCTGGAGCGCAGCGATAATGCCGTCACCCGTGGACGTGTGATTCAGGCATACCAGATGCCCCGATGACTCACCGCCCAATAACCAGTTACGCTCACGCAGTTCCGCCATCACGTAGCGATCGCCAACCTTCGCGCGAACAAAGGGGATACCCAAATCCTTGAGCGCCAACTCCAACCCAAGATTACTCATTAAGGTACCGACCACGCCGCCATTCAGCAGACCACGCTGATGAAGATCAACAGCCATGATGTAAAGCAGCTCATCACCATCAACCTCTTTACCCTCATGATCGACCATCAAGACCCGATCACCATCACCATCAAAGGCAACGCCCATCCCGGCTCCACTCGCCAACACAGACTCACGCAAGGCGGCCATATCGGTGGAGCCCACCTTGGCATTGATATTGAGACCATCCGGTTCAGCACCTATTACCCTGACCGCTGCACCCAGCTCTCGAAAGACGCTTGGGGCGACTTTGTAAGTGGCACCATGGGCGCAATCGAGGACCAGGTTGATACCTTTGAAACTGGTGCTAGTGGGTACGCTGCTCTTGCAAAATTCGATGTAACGTCCGGGAGCGTCTTCTACCCGCGTCACCTTGCCCAGCGCCGCAGAGTCAACCACTGTCATGGGAGCATCTACCAGCCGCTCAATTTCAAGCTCCAGGCTATCGGGCAGCTTGCTTCCACCGGACGAAAAAAACTTGATACCGTTGTCATAGAACGGGTTGTGTGAAGCACTGATAACAATGCCCGCGTCCGCCATAAAGGTACGTGTCAGGTAGGCGATAGCAGGGGTCGGCATAGGCCCCAGCAACTGTACATGCGCACCAGCTGCGGAGAGCCCCGCCTCAAGCGCTGACTCGAACATGTAGCCTGAGATCCGCGTATCCTTGCCGATCAGCACACGACAACCGCCATGATGCTTGAACGCCATCCCCACAGCCCAGCCTAACTTGAGCATGAACTCCGGAGTGATTGGAGCACTGCCTACTCGCCCACGAATACCGTCGGTACCAAAATAGCGCTTACCCATTAACAAACCACCTATTGGCTTTTCTAATTACTGCGTATCGCGCGCCTGCATAACCGCACTGGCCATACGCACCGCATCCATGGTTTCTGCCACATCATGCGCCCGAATAATCCTCGCACCAGCACCAATAGCCAGCGCGGCCAATGCCAGACTGCCAGACAAACGCTGATCGACAGGGCGATCCAGCACTTGGCCAATCATACTTTTGCGCGAGACGCCCACCAGCAACGGCAAACCTGAAGGCCGGAGGTGCCCCATACCCGCAAAGAGTTGCAAATTATGCTCAAGCGATTTGCCGAACCCAAAACCAGGATCCAACAACAAGCGCGCGCGAGAGATTCCAGCCATCTCGCATGCTGCAACCCGCGCCTGCAAATAAGCACTCACTTCATCCAGTACGCTGGCATAACTGGGCGCATCCTGCATGCTGCCAGGCTCGCCCTGACGATGCATCAAGCATACCGGCAAGCCAGTAGCTGCCGCCGCCTGCAAGGCCCCTGGTCGCTCCAGCGCCCGAACATCATTAATCAAACCGGCACCCGCCTGCGCACTGGCAGTCATGACCTCAGGCGTACTGGTATCTACCGAAATCACCACGTCGAAGCGCGACGAGATAGCCTCGACCACCGGCAAGACCCGGCCGAGCTCCTCTTCAACCGACACCGGCTCAGCACCTGGGCGCGTGGACTCACCACCGACGTCAATCAAGGTGGCGCCAGCGGCGAGCATACTTTCAACATGCGCCAGCGCACGATCCAGCCGGTTGAAATAACCGCCGTCGGAAAAAGAATCAGGGGTAACGTTGAGAATGCCCATGACATGCGGGCGGGATAGATCAAGCTCCCGACTGCCACATAGCAACCGGGAGCTTTCTAGAGAGGGACTCATCGCTGAATCAATGCTCCCCGGCAGGCCCGCCAATCACACCGCTATCTTTCGGCGGCTGATCAGACTCGCTGTCGGCGGCGTCATCTGGCGTTATTACTGCGCCAGGACCAGACTTGTCGTCGCCCTGCCAGTTCTTAGGCTCGCGCGGCGGCTTACCCGACATGATGTCATCGATCTGCTTCACATCGATGGTCTCATACTTCATGAGCGCTTCAGCCATCATATCCAGCTTCTCGCGGTTTTCCTCGAGCAGCCGACGTGCGGTGGCGTAACACTCGTCAATAATGCTGCGCACTTCTTCGTCGATCAGCTTGGCCGTCTCACCCGATACGCCCGAAGACGCACCACCGCCAGAACGACCCAGATAACCCTGATCTTCATCTTCACCATAAAGCAAGGGCCCCAACTTCTCGGACAAGCCCCACTTGGTAACCATGTTTTTGGCCAACTGGGTAGCGCGCATGATGTCATTGGAGGCACCCGTCGTGACCCCATCAAAACCAAGCGTCATCTCTTCGGCAATACGACCACCAAAGAGCGAGCAAATCTGACTTATCAAGGCCCGCTTGGAAAGACTGTAGCGATCCTCTTCGGGCAGGAACATAGTGACGCCCAGCGCCCGACCACGCGGAATGATTGTGACCTTATAGACCGGGTCATGCTCCGGCACCAAGCGTCCGACAATCGCGTGTCCCGACTCATGGTAAGCCGTATTCAGCTTTTCTTTATCCGACATCACCATGGACTTGCGCTCTGCGCCCATCATGATCTTGTCTTTGGCCATTTCAAATTCATGCATCTCGACCAGACGCTTGTTGGAACGCGCAGCAAACAACGACGCCTCGTTCACCAGATTGGCCAAGTCAGCACCGGAAAAACCGGGCGTACCACGGGCAATCAGCGCGGGGACAACATCGTCACCCATCGGCACCTTGCGCATGTGAACCTTGAGAATCTGCTCGCGGCCACGAATATCAGGCAAGCCAACCACGACCTGACGGTCAAAACGACCAGGGCGCAGTAGAGCTGGATCCAATACATCGGGGCGGTTGGTTGCAGCCACGACGATGATGCCGTCATTTGGCTCAAAACCGTCCATCTCCACCAGCAACTGGTTCAGCGTCTGCTCACGCTCATCGTGGCCACCACCCATTCCGGAACCACGGTGGCGACCGACGGCGTCAATCTCATCGATAAAGATAATGCAGGGCGCATGCTTCTTGGCCTGCTCAAACATATCGCGAACACGTGAGGCACCGACACCGACAAACATTTCGACGAAGTCAGAACCCGAAATAGTAAAGAACGGCACTTTGGCTTCGCCGGCGACCGCTTTGGCCAACAAGGTTTTACCGGTACCGGGCTGACCCACCATCAGGACGCCGCGCGGGATATGACCACCCAGGCGTTGGAACTTGCCTGGATCGCGCAGAAACTCAACCAGCTCGGCGACGTCTTCCTTGGCCTCATCACAGCCTGCCACATCGGCAAAGGTGGTCTTGACCTGATCTTCGGTCAGCATGCGCGCCTTGCTTTTACCAAAGCTCATCGGGCCGCCGCGACCACCGCCGCCGCCCTGCATCTGCCGCATAAAGAACATGAAGATGGCGATAATGATAAGGATCGGGAAGCTGGCGATCAGCAACTGAGTCCAAATGCTCTGCTGCTCAGGCTGCTTGCCTTCAATGATCACATCATTGTCGAGCAGGTCGCCTATAAGGCCGCTGTCCTGAATCGCAGGACGCACGGTTTTAAAGGTTTCACCACCACGCTCTTTACCCGTGATAATGAAGCCATCCACAGTTACGCGCTCGACCTGGCGATCCTTCACCAACTCCAGAAACTGGCTGTAGTTCAGCGCATCCGGCTCGCTGGTTTTACTGAAGTTGTTCATCACCGTGACCAGCACAGCTGCAATGATCAACCACAGGATCAGGTTCTTCGCCATATCGTTCAATTCACTACCCTCTTGCTCCACCGCCAGTGTGGCAGGAGCCTCGCTGAGTCTTGTTCCAGTTGACTACCTTACACCAGTTTAGATGATGCCGGGAGTCAGCGCTGTGTAACGCCCTGTGTCGCTCGGCCCAGAAAAGACCGCCATTCAGACCAGCAGTTCCCGACTACGAAACGGGACCCAAGCCAGTCAAGAGCGCCCTTTGTAACCACGGGCCAATAAATAGGTTTCGCGTGACCGACCACGAGAAGCATCTGGCTTGCGCGTAAGCAGCTTGTCGAACTGGCCACGCATTGTCCGGAAATACTCATCAAAGCCTTCACCATGAAACACCTTGATCAAGAAGTCGCCACCAGGGCGCAGCACTCGATCCGCCATGTCCAGCGCCAATTCGCAGAGGTACATCGCGCGCGGCTGATCAACTTCAGGCGTACCACTCATGTTGGGGGCCATATCGGAAATAACAAGGTCTACCTGGGTATCGCCAATAGCCGCAAGAATATCTTCAAACACACTGTCTTCGGTGAAGTCGCCGTGGACAAAGGTGACATCCGGAATACTATCCATCAGCAAAATATCAGAGGCGATGATACGCCCCTTCTCGCCGATCAAACGGCTGGCAACTTGCGACCAGCCTCCGGGAGCGGAGCCCAGGTCAAGCACGGTCATGCCGGGCTTGAGGATACGATCGCGTTCTTGAATAGCGAGCAGTTTGTAGCTCGCACGGGAACGATAACCGTCCTTCTGGGCCTGTTTAACGAAGGGATCATCGAAATGTTCTTGCAGCCAACGCTTGCTGGTCTTTGATTGTGCCACGGAATACCTCGTGCAGCGGGACGCGCCGCCGGTTAAACTAGTGTCTTCACACTCATTAAATCATCATACGGACTATTATGGCGCTCAGTTCCGCACAGAAAAAAGATCTTAAACGTATCGGCCATCACCTTAAGCCGATCGTCATTATCAGTGAACAGGGAGTCAGCGAAGGCGTGCTGGCCGAACTTGATCGGGCTCTGAACGATCACGAGCTGATCAAGATCCGCGTGACAGTCAGTGACCGAGAAGCCAAACAGGCTCTTATCGGCGACGCTTGCAAGCAGAGCGGCGCTGAGCTTGTGCAGGTCATTGGCAAGATGGCGATACTGCTTCGTCGGGCCAAAAAGCCCAATGACAACCTGTCGAACCTGAAACGCTTCAAAGACTTCTGAAGCCTTGCAGTTGAGAAAGGAGCGCTTAGCGCTCCTCATCAGGCCTGGGCTGAAATATCAACATCAGCCCAGCAAAAGCGACAACCAGATAACAAAACAACGACAGAAACATCGCTTGCGGTAGAAAACGAACCGCGAAAAAACAGCCTACAGCGACCAATACGGTCAACAGCAGCTGCCCGCGCACATCCCGCCAGAAACCCGCCCCCCGCTTACCTACCAGTACCACCAGCTGCAGAACCACGCATACTGCTGCGAAACCAAGCATGATAGGGCGCACCAGATTACTCACATCGTCGACCAACAAGGGCGCAAGGCCTATGTGGGTAAGCGCTGGCAACAACACAAAGTGGGCAGCCCATACACCACCCACCCAAAGCGTCAACGCCAGCTGCCAAACCACCCGACCGCTGCGGCCCGCTGGCGCCGATGTCACTTGTGACTCACCTCAACAAGTTCGTACTCAACGACACCGCCAGGCGTTCTTACCGCAACGACCTCACCCTCTTCCTTGCCGATCAAGGCGCGAGCGATAGGCGAGCTGACCGATATCTTGCGCTGCTTGATATCCGCCTCGTCGTCACCAACGATTTGATAAACCACTTCCTCGTCGGTATCAACATTGGCGATGGTAACGGTAGTGCCGAAGATCACTTTGCCGGTAGGCGCAATCGTAGTTACATCAATCACCTGGGCATTCGACAAGCGACCTTCGATATCTCGGATACGAGCCTCGACCATACCCTGCTGCTCACGAGCAGCATGGTATTCAGCGTTTTCCTTCAGATCGCCCAGCTCGCGCGCTTCTGCGATGGCCTGAGTAATCTGCGGACGCAACTCGGTTTTAAGATGCTTGAGTTCGACTTCCAGGGCTTCGGCGCCCTGCTTGGTCATGGGGTATTTCATCGATCAAATTCCTTTGTGCAGATCCTGGAGACGACGCACCGCGCGCTCCGGGCCAAATTTCAGTGCTGTACAAACCGCAGCGCCACCCGCCAGCGTGGTGGTGGAATACACCTTGTGCTGCAGAGCATTACGGCGAATAGAGTAAGAGTCGGCGATCGACTGACGACCTTCAGTGGTATTGATCACCAGGTCAATCTCGTCATTTTTGATCATGTCGACAATATGCGGACGCCCTTCGGTCACCTTGTTCACGCGGCGCACAGGCAAGCCGGCAGCGGCAACCACTTTGGCCGTTCCACTGGTGGCAACCACTTCAAAGCCCAGTTCGATCAGATCACGCGCCACGTCGACCACAAACGGCTTGTCGTCATCGCGCACACTGATGAAGACGCTACCGCTGGTCGGCAACACTTCACCCGAGCCCAGCTGGGACTTGGCAAAGGCCTCGCCGAAGCTGTCACCGACACCCATAACCTCGCCAGTCGACTTCATTTCCGGCCCAAGAATCGGGTCAACACCCGGGAACTTGGCGAACGGGAAAACGGCTTCCTTGACGCTGAAGTAGGTGGGCACCACCTCTTCAGTAAAGCCAACCTCTTCCAGCGTCTTGCCAGCCATGACTCGCGCAGCGATTTTGGCTAGCGACTGACCAATGCACTTGGACACAAAAGGCACGGTACGTGATGCACGAGGATTGACCTCGATCACGTAGATGCGGTCGCCCTGCAACGCCAACTGCACGTTCATCAAGCCGATGACGCCCAACTCCAGCGCCATGCGCTTGACCTGCTCACGCATCTCGTCCTGAACATGAGCCGGCAACGAGTACGGCGGCAAGGAACAGGCCGAGTCACCGGAGTGAACACCCGCTTGTTCGATATGCTGCATGATCGCACCGATCACAACCTGCTTGCCGTCGGAGACTGCGTCGATATCCACTTCAATGGCGCAATTAAGGAAGTGATCCAGCAATACCGGGCTGTCGTTGGAGACTTTCACCGCATCACGCAGGTAGCGCTTGAGCTCGTCTTCCTGATAAACAATCTCCATCGCCCGACCACCCAACACGTAGGACGGACGAACGACCAGCGGATAACCAATCTTGTTGGCCGCACGAATCGCTTCTTCTTCACTGCGTACGGTCGCATTCGGCGGCTGCAGCAAATTGAGGCGCTCAACCATCTGCTGGAAGCGCTCACGATCTTCCGCACGGTCGATGGATTCAGGGCTGGTGCCGATAATAGGCACACCCGCTTCTTCCAGAGCGCGCGCGAGCTTCAATGGCGTCTGACCACCGTACTGCACGATCACACCCTTGGGCTGCTCGACACGGACGATTTCCAGTACATCTTCCAGGGTAACCGGCTCGAAATACAGGCGATCAGAGGTATCGTAATCGGTTGATACGGTTTCCGGGTTGCAGTTGACCATGATGGTTTCATAGCCGTCTTCGCGCATCGCCAGAGCCGCGTGTACACAGCAATAGTCAAACTCGATACCCTGACCAATGCGGTTGGGACCGCCACCCAGGATCATGATCTTGTCACGCCCGGACGGATTGGCCTCGCACTCTTCCTCATAGGTCGAGTACATATAAGCCGTATCGGTCGCAAACTCGGCCGCACAGGTATCCACCCGCTTGTAGACCGGGAAAATATTCAGCTTGTGGCGCTGACGACGCAGACTCTTCTCACTGACGGCCAGCAGCTGGGCCAGACGGGTATCAGAAAAGCCCTTGCGCTTGAGGCGGTACATCAGGCTGTAGTCGACATCAGCCAGGCCCAACGTCTTGATCTTCTCTTCTTCGTTGATCAGATCTTCGATCTGCACCAGGAACCAGGGATCAATTTTGGTGAGCTCGAAAATCTGCTGCATGCTCATACCGGCACGGAAGGCATCAGCCAGATACCAGATGCGGTCAGCGCCCGGAACAGTGAGTTCGCGAGTCAGATCGGTCTGCGCATCGGCTGCGGCCAGATCAACCTTGGGGTCGAAACCGCAGGCACCCACTTCCAAGCCACGCAGCGCTTTTTGCATGGACTCCTGGAACGTACGACCAATCGCCATCACCTCACCCACCGACTTCATTTGCGTCGTCAGGCGAGCATCAGCGTTGGGGAACTTTTCAAAGGCAAAACGTGGAATCTTGGTAACAACATAGTCGATTGCCGGCTCAAAGGACGCAGGCGTGCGGCCACCAGTAATATCGTTTTGCAGCTCATCCAGGGTGTAACCCACAGCGAGCTTGGCGGCGATCTTGGCAATCGGAAAGCCCGTCGCTTTGGAAGCCAGTGCCGAGGAGCGAGATACCCGTGGGTTCATTTCGATCACGACCATACGGCCGGTATCAGGACAGATACCAAACTGGACGTTGGAACCACCGGTTTCCACACCAATCTCACGCAATACCGCCAAGGAGGCGTTACGCATGATCTGGTATTCCTTATCGGTCAGCGTCTGGGCTGGCGCGACAGTAATGGAGTCACCGGTGTGCACACCCATAGGATCGAAGTTCTCGATCGAGCAGACGATAATGCAGTTGTCCTTTTTATCGCGGACCACTTCCATCTCGTACTCTTTCCAGCCAATCAGCGACTCATCAATCAGCAGCTCATTGGTGGGCGAAAGATCGAGACCGCGAGTACAGATCTCTTCAAACTCTTCGCGGTTGTAAGCAATACCGCCACCCGTGCCGCCCATGGTGAAAGAGGGACGAATAATGCACGGAAAGCCGACCTGATCCAGCACACCGTAGGCCTCAGCCATGCTGTGGGCGATACCGGAACGCGGGCAATCCAGGCCGATGGACTTCATCGCCTTGTCAAAGCGCGAACGGTCTTCAGCCTTGTCGATAGTGTCGGCATTGGCACCGACCATTTCGACGTTGAATTTTTCCAGTACGCCGTGCTTTTCCAGGTCCAGGGCACAGTTCAGTGCCGTCTGCCCACCCATCGTCGGCAACAACGCATCAGGACGTTCTTTTTCGATGATCTTGGCAACCGTTTGCCACTTGATCGGCTCAATGTAGGTCGCGTCAGCCATCGACGGATCGGTCATGATCGTCGCCGGGTTGGAGTTAACCAGAATCACCCGGAAACCCTCTTCCTGCAGCGCTTTACAAGCCTGCGCGCCGGAGTAATCAAATTCACAGGCCTGACCGATCACGATTGGGCCAGCGCCGAGGATCAGAATGCTTTTGATATCAGTACGTTTTGGCATAGTCTTTTCAACAAATCCTTGGGTGTTCCGGGGCTCAGGCGCGCTTGCTCATGGCATCGATAAAACGGTCGAACAGGGGGGCGACGTCATGCGGCCCGGGGCTCGCTTCAGGGTGTCCCTGAAAGCTGAATGCCGCCTTGTCGGTCCGCTCGATACCCTGCAAGGTGCCATCGAACAATGATTTGTGAGTCAGGCGAAGATTCGCTGGGAGCGTAGTCTCATCAACCGCGAAGCCGTGATTCTGACTGGTGATCATGACCACACCGCTATCGAGATCCTGCACCGGGTGGTTGGCACCATGATGGCCGTGCCCCATCTTCACCGTCTTGGCTCCAGAGGCCAGTGCCAGCAACTGATGACCCAGGCAGATACCAAAAACCGGAATATCGGTTTCCAGAATGTCCTGAATGGCCTTGATGGCATAGTCGCAGGGCTCAGGGTCACCAGGACCGTTCGACAGGAAGATGCCATCCGGTTTCATGGCCAACACCTCAGCGGCAGGCGTTTGCGCGGGCACTACCGTCAAGCGGCAGCCGCGTGCTACCAGCATACGCAGGATGTTGAACTTCACGCCGTAGTCAAACGCCACAACGTGGTAAGGCAAATCAGCATCGGCTATTTCCGCATGACTGTCAGTCGCGAGATCCCAGACAGTGGAGCGCCACTGGTAAGACTGCTTGACCGATACTTCTTTAGCCAGGTCCATACCCTTCAGACCCGGGAAGCCGCGAGCCAACTCGAGCGCTTGCTCATCAGAAATATCATCACCGGCTAACAGGCAGCCGTTCTGCGACCCTTTTTCGCGCAGGATACGCGTCAGGCGACGGGTATCAATACCCGCAATAGCCACAATACCGTTGTCTTTTAGGTACTCATCCAACGACTGCTTGGAGCGCCAGTTACTGGCCAGCAGCGGTAGATCACGGATCACCAGACCGGCAGCTTGCACCTTGCCTGACTCGACATCTTCAGGGGTAACACCGGTGTTACCAATATGCGGATAGGTCAGAGTGACAATTTGGCGCGCATAGGAGGGATCAGTAAGTATCTCCTGGTAACCGGTCATAGCCGTATTGAAAACGACCTCACCGACGCTGGAGCCGTCGGCGCCGATGGACTCACCGCGAAAAATACTACCGTCGGCGAGTGCGAGAATGGCTGGCTTGGACAAGAAAACCTCCGAAAGGACTGACACGTTTCACCAAACGCGGGCTGCACAAAAGCGGGAATGAAGTGTGTAAAACACAACATCCCGCTCATAAAGGCTTTGTCAGATACGCGCTGAATAGACAGATTAGCGCATTAGTTTAACGACTTGCCCCCAAAATATCCAGACCACAGACCGCCTTCGGCGCAATGGATGTCGCCCGGCGACAGCCCATAACGTGATTTCATTCTCATTCACTTCTGTGTTAAAACACGCATTGGAACATTCGTAGCAGGGCAATAGCCCAACATAGACGGCGACAGATCGTCTTTCAGGCCGGGCAACCAAATGCCTGAGCTACATAACAATAACAAAATGGACTCGGGGATTTTCCACCATGGTAACGCACTTGAAACGCCTGCTTGTGTTGGCATTGCTGTGCATGGCACCGTTCGCTCACGCTGACATTCAACGATTACAGCAGCTGCATGAGCTGCGCAGTCAGGGATTTCTCGCAGGCACCTATCTGCTAATCGACAACAACCTGTTTGAGCGCGTTCGCGAGCCCGGAAATCGCGAGATTTATCGCGGCGCCATGGGGCAAATGGATCGCCTGCTAAAGCAGCTAGGAAGTACCGGCGAACTGCGCCCCCTTTATAACGACTTTGCCGCACTGGTCACCGAGCTCGAGCAACTACCCGAAGGTGAACAAGCCTACTACGGCCTGGCTACGGTAAACCGCATCATGATGGCGCACGGCAAGTTTGAAAAAGCCGCCGGCGAACTCTACGCAGCCGAAACAGCCGACGCGCCAACAGAACTGGTCGCCTTGCACGCACAAAGCATAGAAACCAGCCGCATTCTGTTGCTATACGAAAACAATATGTTCAGCTCGGTCGGCGTCTACTTCATCCAGACCCAGGAAGGTATTTTTGAAGACCTGGACGCACAGATCGCAGAAGGCTCGGCAAAACTCAAAAGCATATTGCCGGATCATCAGGACACGCTGCGACAGCTGGACCAGCAGTACGAGTTCATTCGCCCGCGGCTAATCAACCATCACACTGACTGGGTGCCCACCATTGCCGCGTTCTACCTGCGCAAAAATATCGAAATCCTGGACAACCTCTCCAGCGAACAAGCCCTCCTTGGCGCCAATACTGCCAGCTAACAGCGAAGCATAAAAAAGGCGCGTACCGCAAAAGCAGTACGCGCCTTTTTTGTTACGCAGCGTACTACTCGTTTAGACCGAGCACATCCTGCATATCAAACAACCCGGCATCATGCCCGGACAGCCAGAGAGCCGAACGCACCGCACCCTTGGCAAAGGTCATACGACTGGAGGCCTTGTGAGTAATCTCAACCCGCTCACCCTCAGTAGCAAACAACACCGTATGATCCCCGACCACATCACCGGCACGAACGGTGGCAAAGCCGATAGTCTCTGGCTTGCGCGCACCCGTCTGACCTTCGCGGCCGTAAACCGCCACCTCAGCCAAATCACGATCAAGCGCATTAGCCACTACCTCACCCATACGCAAGGCGGTGCCCGATGGCGCATCAACCTTGTGCCTGTGATGCGCTTCGATGATTTCGATGTCGGCGTCATCACCCATGACCCGCGCTGCCATATCCAGCAGCTTGAGACACAGATTCACACCCACACTGAAGTTTGGCGCAAACACGATAGGAATCCGCTTACCAGCCTCGGCCAGTTGCGCTTTCTCATCCTCGCTAAACCCGGTTGTGCCTATGACCATCGCCTTACCGGCAGCAAGACAGTGCCGCAAATTAACCAGCGTGGTGGTCGGATGCGTGAAATCAATCAACACATCAAAATCATCAAGCACCTGCTGCAAGCCGCCGCTAATAAGCACATCGAGTCGCCCAACACCGGCCAACTCGCCAGCATCGGCACCCACCAACGAGCTATCAGGACGTTCAATGGCAGCAGTCAGCGCAGCGCCATCAGTCTGAGCAATCGCCTCTATCAGGGTTTTACCCATTCGACCCGCTGCACCAATTACCGCTATCCGTCTCATATAGCGCTCCCGCCTCAGAATTTCATGTCTTCGAAGAAGTTTTTCACTCCATCAAACCAGCTTTTGGCTCGAGGAGACTGACTGGAACCTTCTTCTTCCAAGGTTTCGCGCAACTCTTCGAGCAGCTCACGCTGACGCTTGGTCAGATTGACCGGCGTCTCCACCGCGATACGGCAAAGAAGATCGCCCGCCGAGCCGCCACGAACGGGGGTAACACCCTTGCCTCGCAAACGGAACAACTTGCCGGTTTGCGCACCATCAGGAATTTTCAGCTTCACCCGCCCATCGAGCGTAGGCACTTCCAGCTCACCACCCAATGCAGCATCAACAAAGCTGATCGGCACTTCGCAATACAGGTTTTTGCCGTCGCGCTGGAAGATCTTGTGCTCGCGCACCGAGACCACTACATACAGATCACCCGCCGGACCACCATTAACACCTGCTTCGCCCTCACCGGCCAGGCGAATACGGTCACCAGTATCAACACCGGCAGGCACCTTGACGGAGAGATTCTTCTGCTTCTCAACACGCCCATCGCCATGACAGTCCTTGCAAGGATCAGTGATCATCTTGCCGGTACCATGACAGCGCGGACAGGTTTGCTGAACAGAGAAGAAACCCTGCTGCATACGCACCTGGCCAATACCGCCGCAGGTGGTACAAGTGCTTGGCGACGTGCCTTTCTTGGCACCAGAACCATCGCAGGTTTCGCAGCCGACAAGCGTTGGCACACGAATGGTCACGGACGTGCCGCGCACCGCTTCTTCCAGATCGAGCTCAAGCGTATAGCGCAGATCACTACCACGCTGGACACTGGAGCGACCACGACCACCACCGCCGCCACCAAATATATCGCCAAATACATCGCCGAAAATATCGGAGAAATTGCCGCCACCAAAACCACCGGCACCACCAGCGCCCATGCTCGGATCTACACCGGCGTGGCCATACTGATCATAAGCAGCGCGTTTGTTGGCGTCAGTCAGAATTTCGTAGGCTTCAGTCGCTTCCCTGAATTTCTCATCGGCCTTCTCATCATCAGGATTACGATCCGGATGGAACTTCATCGCCAAGCGGCGATAAGCCTTTTTCAGCTCGGCTTCACTGGCGCCCTTCTCGACACCCAGCACTTCATAATAATCACGCTTGGACATTTTACTCGGCTTCCTTCACGTTCACTCGGCACAAACGGCAACGCGGGAGAAGCTCCCGCGTTGCCTGGCAGAGTCGGTCTTCAGCGCCACTACATCACTGCACAGGCGCCCAAGAACCGCGGTTCATCAAGGACTTATTTGTTGTCCTTGACCTCTTCGAACTCAGCATCGACTACGTCGTCGCCATCATTCCCGGCTTCAGCTTCAGCACTCTGGGCGTCAGCCTGACCTGCCTGCGCCTGCTCAGCGTACATCTTCTGAACCAGCGGACCGGATGCCTCGGACAGCGCGTTGATTTTGGCTTCAATCGCATCCTTGTCATCGCTCTTAATGGCCGCTTCCAGATCAGTCAGCGCTGCTTCGATCGCCGTCTTCTCTTCTTCGGTCGCCTTGTCACCAGCCTCAGTCAGGGTTTTACGCGTCGCGTGTACCAACTGAT
Organism: Pseudomonas sp. 5Ae-yellow; assembly: GCF_014077575.1. NCBI lineage: Bacteria > Pseudomonadati > Pseudomonadota > Gammaproteobacteria > Pseudomonadales > Pseudomonadaceae > Pseudomonas > Pseudomonas sp. 5Ae-yellow. The sequence goes on from NZ_JACGWE010000013.1 coordinate 86,744, forward strand.
CGGCCTGGTTGCGAGTCGTGACCAGCTCTTCAAACTTGCGATCTTCCTCGGCGTTAGCCTCGGCATCACGCACCATTTGATCGATCTCTTCATCGGACAGACCAGAAGAAGCCTTGATCACAATCGACTGCTCTTTACCGGTAGCCTTGTCCTTAGCAGACACGTTCAGAATACCGTTGGCATCGATGTCAAAGCTGACCTCGATCTGCGGCACACCGCGCTGTGCTGGCGGAATATCGGCCAGGTCAAAACGACCCAGTGACTTGTTCTGACCAGCTTGCTTACGCTCACCCTGCAGCACGTGAATGGTCACGGCAGTCTGGTTATCGTCAGCAGTCGAGAACACCTGCGACTTCTTGGTCGGGATAGTGGTGTTCTTCTCGATCAGCGCCGTCATCACGCCGCCCATGGTTTCGATACCCAGAGACAGGGGAGTCACGTCCAGCAGCAGAACGTCTTTCACATCACCGGCCAATACCGCACCTTGAATAGAGGCGCCAATGGCAACCGCTTCATCAGGGTTAACGTCTTTGCGCGGCTCTTTGTTAAAGAACTCGGACACTGTCTTCTGCACCAGCGGCATGCGCGTCTGACCACCAACCAGAATGACATCGTTGATCTCGGAAATATCCAGACCAGCATCTTTCATGGCTACACGGCAAGGCTCGATACTGCGCTTGATCAGCTCTTCAACCAGCGATTCCAACTTGGCGCGAGTCACTTTAACATTCAAGTGCTTCGGACCAGACGCATCTGCGGTGATGTACGGCAGATTCACATCAGTCTGCTGACTGGAAGATAGCTCGATCTTGGCTTTCTCTGCTGCCTCTTTAAGCCGCTGCAGGGCCAGCGGATCGTTGTGCAGATCAACGCCGTTTTCCTTTTTGAACTCATCGGCCAGATAGTCGATCAGGCGCATATCGAAGTCTTCGCCACCCAGGAAGGTGTCGCCATTGGTGGCCAACACTTCAAACTGGTGCTCGCCGTCAACTTCGGCAATTTCAATCACAGACACGTCGAAGGTACCGCCACCCAGGTCATAGACCACGATGGTGGAGTCGCCACGCGCCTTGTCCATACCGTAAGCCAACGCTGCTGCGGTAGGCTCGTTAATGATGCGTTTGACGTCCAGACCAGCAATACGGCCAGCATCCTTGGTTGCCTGACGCTGACTATCGTTAAAGTACGCAGGCACCGTAATAACAGCTTCGGTCACCGGCTCGCCAAGATAGTCTTCGGCGGTCTTCTTCATTTTCTTCAGCACTTCTGCCGACACCTGCGGCGGCGCCATTTTCTCATCGTTAACCTGAACCCAGGCATCGCCATTGTCGGCTTTAACGATTTTGTAAGGCACCAGCTTGATGTCTTTCTGAACGACGTCTTCTTCAAAACGACGACCGATCAGACGCTTCACCGCGTACAGAGTGTTATGCGGATTGGTCACAGACTGGCGCTTGGCAGACTGACCTACCAGCGTCTCGCCGTCTTTGGTGTAGGCGACGATAGAGGGTGTAGTACGACCGCCCTCAGCATTCTCAATAACTTTGGCTGTGCCATTTTCCATAATGGAGACGCAGGAGTTGGTGGTCCCCAAGTCAATACCGATAATCTTGCCCATGTTTAATTCTCCAAGTCATGCTGCCGCGTCTAACCAGCGGCGAGGTTTATTCTGCGTATGAACCCTAAATGGGGTCACCGAAATTTATTTCAAGCCTGCTCATCAATAGAGGGAGCGGGCTCTACCGGCGGTTTGCTGACTACCACCATAGCGGGGCGCAACAAACGACCGCTTAACGTGTAACCTTTCTGGAACACCTTGAGCACAGTATTTGGCTCAACATTAGCGCTTTCTTCCATTGCCATCGCCTGATGGAACTCCGGATTAAAGGGCTCACCTTCAGGCACAACCGGGACGATTTGAAAACGACCCAAGGTGTCAGCAAACATCTTCAGCGTCAGCTCAATACCTTCGCGCATCGGCTTGATCGCCGGATCGTCCGGATTGGACAACTCCAAACCACGCTCCAGACTATCGAGTACCGGCAGCAGGTCACCGGCAAAGCGCTCCAGCGCAAACTTGTGCGCCTTCTCAACTTCCTGCTCCGCCCGACGCCGCGCATTCTGCACATCCGCAGCTGCGCGAATGGCCTGATCCTGAGCTGTCGCCAGCTGCTCTTCCAGACTGGCAATGCGTGCCGCAAGATCACCTTCAGGCGTATCCAGGGTCTCGTCTACCAGGCCGTCCTGATCCTGCAGATCGGGTCTCTGTTCATCTGCCATCTGTTTCTCCTGTCATGCAAAAAAAGGGGCATACGGCAAACACCTATAAAACCGCGGAGCCGCCCTGCCCAGATCAATATAAGCCTTGCTGCCAACCTATATGGGGTCGCAATTCAGCGCTTCAAGGGGAATTAGGCAAGTCATGCCAATTTTAAGGCGGCACTTGTCGACACAAAGCAAACTACTGTATAAATAACCAGAACACTTACCAAGGGAGCGCGAGTCATGCTGGTACACCTTGCGGTCAATAATTACGCCATTGTCGACCATCTTGAGCTGGAGCTGCGCGGCGGTATGAGCGTTATATCCGGCGAAACCGGCGCCGGCAAATCGATCATGCTCGACGCGCTGGCACTGACCCTGGGTGGCCGTGCGGATAGCGGCACCGTGCGCCCCGGAACTGACAAAGCCGACATACTCGCTACCTTCGATATTGGCGACATAGCCGAAGCACAGGAGTGGCTGAAAAACCGCGACCTGCAGCAGGACGATCACCAGGTGATACTGCGCCGCGTGATTACCGCCGAAGGTCGTTCGCGTGGCTACATCAACGGCTCGCCATGCCCACAGCAGGACTTGCGTGCACTGGGCGAAATGCTGATCGATATCCACAGCCAGCATGAACACCAATCGCTACTCAAGACCGATACCCACCGCCGTCTACTGGACGAGTTTGCCGGCGCCGGTGATCTGGCACGACAGGTTCAGCTGGCCGCGCAGCGTTGCAAGCAAACCGAGAAAACGCTCAACCAACTCAGTCAGCAGGGTGACGAGCAGCTTGCCCGTCAGCAGTTGCTAGCCTACCAATTGGATGAACTGGAAAACCTCAGCCTGCAAGAAGGCGAACTTGAAGCGCTGGAAAACGAGCAACGCCAGCTCGCCAGCGCCGACCAGATCCAGCACTCCTGCCAACACGTCATAAATGTCTGCAGCGAAAACGACGCCGGCAGCGTGCTGGAAGCCCTGACCTCCTGCCTGCAACGCCTGGATAGCTTCAAGGCGCACAACGCACACCTGCGCGACGCCAACGACTTGATCGCCAGTGCGCAGATACAGATTGAAGAGGCGGTAGGCGAGCTGACCCGCTACCTGGATCACTTCGAAGCAGATCCGGAAAGACAGCAACACGTAGAAGAACGCATGAGCGCCATTTTTGAGCTGGCGCGCAAGCATCGCATCACTCCGCAAGAGTTGCCTGCGCTGCAACAACAGCTAATCGATGAACTTGAAGCGCAACAACAAAGAGGCGCCGACGCAGAGCAACTGCAAGAAGAGTTGCAGGCCTATCAAGAGCATTACCAAAAACTGGCCGAAAAGCTCTCCGCCAGTCGCAAGAAAGAAGCAGTACGCCTGAGCAAGGCTGTGAGCAAAGAAATACAGCAACTTGGCATGCCCGGCGGCCGAGTTGAGCTACAACTAACGGCGTTAGACGCGGTGGGCTATCCGGTTACCGGGCTTGAGACCGTTGAGTTTCTGGTTAGCGCCAACCCTGGCCAACCAGCCAAGTCATTGGCCAAGGTCGCCTCCGGCGGCGAACTCTCGCGTATCAGCCTGGGGATTCAGGTGATCACAGCGCAAACCTCTCGCGTACCCACGCTGGTATTTGATGAGGTTGATGTAGGTATTGGTGGCCCCACCGCCGAAATCGTCGGCCAGCTCCTGCGCCAGCTCGGCGCACGCGGCCAGGTACTGACAGTAACCCACCTGCCGCAAGTCGCGGCACAAGGTCATCAACACCTGTTTGTGCGCAAGCAACAAAGCAAGAATGAGACTCGCACCTGCATTGATCAGCTGGACGAGCACGGCAGAGTAAAGGAGGTCGCGCGTATGCTGGGCGGCATCGACATGACAGACGAATCGCTTGCTCACGCGCGCAAGCTGTTATCTGCCGTCAGCTAACGCCGTGAGGCAAAAACAACAAAGCCAGACCGCAGGGTCTGGCTTTGTGCTGAGCACCAACAAACTACTTACTTGTCGGCAGACGATTTCTTCACATATAGCACGAGGTTGTGATCAACCAGTTCAAAGCCATTCTCTTTGACGATCTCGCGCTGGCGGCGCTCAATCTCCGGGTCAAAGAATTCAATCACTTCACCGGTATCAACACAGACCATATGGTCGTGATGCTCACCATCAGCCAATTCGAACACGGCGTGACCACCATCAAAATTGTGGCGAACAACCAGACCGGCTGCTTCAAACTGGGTCAATACACGGTATACCGTCGCCAGGCCGACATCTTCACCAGCCTCCATTAGCGCCTTGTAAACATCCTCGGCACTCATGTGACGCTCTTGTGAGCCGTCGAGCATTTGCAGAATTTTAACCCGAGGTAAGGTCACCTTCAGGCCAGCTTTGCGGAGTTCTTGATTTTCTACCATGGTTACTTTCTCGTTCAGCGCTTCGCAGGGCGGGATCAGTCGGGTATGATTCAAGGCCATTCAGCCATTCAAAGATAGTGGATGTTACCACGTGACGCCAAAAAGCATTAATCAAATACTCCTTATGCTGCTATGCACTGTCTCTATCACCCTCAGCGGATGCGGCATTATCCCCGGGGTATATAAAATCGACGTACAGCAAGGCAACGTCGTGACGCAAGACATGGTAGATCAACTTCGCCCCGGCATGACTCAACGGCAGGTACGCTTTATCATGGGTACTCCCCTGATACAGGATACTTTCCATCCAGAGCGCTGGGATTATCTGTATAGCTTGAAGTCAGGCCGCAGCGACCGCGTGCAAGAGCGCATCAGCCTGAACTTTGACGACAACCGACTGGTTGGCCTGTCTGGTGACTTTGTTCCCGGCGCCAGCACCGACGAAGAGATCATGGGCGGTCAGCAGAATAGCGAGACCGAAAGTTACCCCGTCGACCTCGGCGCACCGCTGGGCACTGGCGAGTAACAAGGCTTTTCAACAAGGGCGCCGCGAGCGCCCTTGCGCCAGCCCCATCGGTTACGCGCTATCTTCCTTTGCCGCCTTGGCCTTGGCCGCACGCTGCTTACGCACGTCCTTGGGGTCCGCAATCAAGGGGCGATACATTTCAACCCGCTCCCCCGGCTGCAACACTCGCTCTGCCGGTTTGGCCACTGTCTTGCCAAAAATCCCCAACGGGCAGCTTGCCACATCAAGCTCAGGAAAGTGATCACCCATACGCGATAACGCTACCGCCTCGCTCATGCTGGTACCTTCGGGCACACTTAAGCTGATGATCTTTTGCTTGTGCGGCAAAGCATAAGCCACCTCAACCACCATAGTTTTATCAGCCACCGTGCAACTCCTTGGCCCGCTGACAGAAGGCATCAACCAAGGTATTAGCCGCCTGATTGAACAACGGACCCAGCGTAGCCTTGACCAACGGCCCCGAGTAATCGAATTTCAGATCCAGCGTGATCTTGCACGCATTCTCGCCCAGGGCTTTGAACTCCCAAACACCCTGCAGATCGCTGAACGGACCATCAACCAGGTGCAGCGCAATGCGCTCACCGGGAATAAGCGTGTTGCGTGTCGTAAAGGACTGAGAAAACCCGGCTTTGGCGACCGTCAATTCAGCGCACATTTCAATGTCACTCTCACTGATCACCTTGCCCTCGGAACACCAGGGCAGGAACTCAGGATAGCGCTCCACCCGATTAACCAACTCATAAAGGTGAGCTGCCGGATAAGGCAGCAGGGCCGAACGTTGAATATGCGTCATGCGGTTATCACTTAATCAGTTCCGTAAGAAAGATAATCAGAATACCTGTCGGGGCAACATAGCGTAACAACGAATATATCACCGGAAACAGGCGAGGATACGTCAACGCCAGCTCAGCACGGAACACATCGCGATCCAGTACCCAGCCCGCAAACAGCACGAAGCAGAGCCCGCCCAAAGGCAGGAATATGCGACTGGTCAAATAGTCGATACTCTCGAAAAAGGTCTTACCGCCCTCTTCGGTCCAAAGGAAGAAATGCCAGCCATCGGCGTTAGAAACAAAGAAACGTGCATCCGCCAGCAGGTTGAACGAAAACACCGTACCCAGGCCCACCAGCCAACAAAATAACGCCATCAATGCGGTTATTTTGGGTCGGCTTTTACCACTGCGCTCCACCCAATAGGCGACGGCAGGTTCCAGCATGGATATCGCCGAACTCCAGGCCGCAACCGCAACCAAAATAAAGAACACCACACCAAACACGGTGCCCATGCCGATATTGCCAAAGGCGATAGGCAAGGTAACAAACATCAGACCCGGGCCAGCGCCTGGCGTCTGCCCTGCGGCAAACACGATAGGGAAAAGCGCCATACCAGCGGTCAATGCAACCACGGTATCCAATATGCCCACCGTGATAATGGTTGACCCTAGCGACGCCTTGCGCGGCATGTAGGCGCCAAACACCATAATTGACCCCACGCCAACGCTCAGCGTGAAGAAGGCATGCCCCATCGCCGCCAGAATGCCCTCCGGTACCTTGGCAAGATCAAAGTGAAACAAGAAGTGCACGCCTTCCATAAAGTGCCCGGTGGTCAGGCTGTAACCTAGCAACAGAACCAGGAGCACGAACAGCAAAGGCATCAGAATGCGCAGACCACGCTCAAGACCGGCGACGACGCCCTTGGCAATAATAAAAGCGGTCAGCAGCATAAACAGCGTGTGCCAGATAGTTAGACGCAGAGGATCAGCCGTCAGCGCATCGAACTTGGCCCCTGCTCCGGCCCCGTCGATACCCGTGAACTCACCACGCGCCATGGCAATAATGTAATCCAGCGCCCAGCCCGCCACGACACTGTAGAAGGACAGAATCAGAAGAGCCGCGAGCATGCCCATCATGGCGGCCCAGGACCAACGCTCGGAGGCACCAGACTGACGCGCAAGGCTGCGCAGCGTATTCACCGGACTCTGCCGCCCACGCCGCCCCAGCAGCGTCTCCGCCAGCATCACCGGCAAACCGATCAGCGCAATGCAGCACAAATACACCAGAACGAAGGCCCCACCGCCGTAGGTACCGGCCATATAGGGAAACTTCCAGATATTGCCAAGACCCACCGCCGAACCGGTTGCCGCCAGAATGAAAACCCAACGACTTGCCCAGATCCCGTGAATCGATACCTTCTCGTCGCTCATTTCCGTTCCCGGCCTGTGCTGAAAAAAAGAACGGCATTGTCCAGATTTTGATCAGCCGCCACAAGTAAGTCTATGCGATCACTAGACCATAGAGCGCGAAACGGGCACTTTATGCCGTTCAAACAGTCAGTGAAACAGCAAAGCAACACATGTTTTACCCGCAAATACAGGTATAATACGCCGCCTATGAGCAAGCAAAAAAACGCCAAGGCCAACAGCGGCACCATCGCGCTGAACAAAAAGGCCAAACACGACTACTTCGTTGAAGATCGCTTCGAGGCGGGCCTCGCCCTGACCGGGTGGGAAGTCAAAAGCCTGCGCGAAGGAAAAGTGCAACTCGTCGACAGCTATGTACTGCTGAAAAATAACGAAGCCTTCCTGCTGGGTGCACACGTCACGCCGCTGATGACAGCCAGCACCCACGTGGTCGCAGATCCAACCCGCACGCGCAAGCTGCTACTGCACGCCCGTGAACTGGACAAGCTGATTACCGGCGTCCAGCAGAAGGGCTTTGCCTGCGTCCCGCTAGCGCTTTACTGGAAGGGGCATCTGGTTAAATGCGAAATCGCGCTGGTCCGCGGCAAGAAAGATTTCGATAAACGCCAGACCCTCAAAGAGCGCGATTGGGATCGAGAGAAGCAGCGCGTCGTTCGCGATAACCAGCGCTGAAATTTTTTTCACTTTTTTTTGAACTAATCGAAAATCACCTCGTCTTACTATTAACAGGGCTGGTCCGCTCCACCAGTCCGGTTTATGGTTTAAAGCAAGCAACACCCTATACCCTGCCCGTCAGGGTATTTTTTTGCCTGCATTTCCCATAAAGCACAAACGCCAGACGCGAGCGCCCTATGACGCATGGAACCTTTAGCGTACAATCACGTCTCAGTAGTACACCTGAAAGATTTGGGGCCGATTTGGATTCGACGACGGTTACAAAACTGGAGGGGCATGCCGAGTTGGTAACAGAACTCGTAAATCCACTGTTGCAAAACTATATAATTGCCAATGACGACAATTATGGTGCTCAACTAGCTGCGTAAGCAGCCTAGATAGCACTTCTGGTAGCTTCGGCTCCAGCGATCATTAGAGGATGCCTGTAAACTCGAAGTGATTGTCAGATAGAACAGGATCGCCGCCTAGTACGTTGTGGACAACGCGGCTAAACATTACACAACTCGCTCCAAGCACCCTGCCACTCGGGCGGTGAGGAGTTAACTCAGTAGAGATGGCTAAGCATGTAGAACCGATAGCGGCGGACTGGCGGACGGGGGTTCAAATCCCCCCGGCTCCACCAAATATACATCTAAAGACGTCCCCGGACGTCTTTTTTTGTGCCTGATGCATATGCAAATCAATAACTTACGCTCCATTAGCGTCCATAGACGTCCACCAGCAGCCAGCACTTCTGGTATTCCAAATGGTATTCCAAGCATTCACATGGTATTTTTGGAATACCAAAGACGCCGCTGGAATACCAAAATGTCAGGCAAAGCCATACGTCTCACCGAAGCCAAGGTGAAGAATGCCGTCCCCGCAAAGACGGATTACGTCTTAGGTGATGGCGACGGCCTTCAAATGCGAGTGAGAAGCAATGGCTCTAAGCTCTGGAATTTCAACTACTACCACCCGGTGACCAAAAAGCGTCTCAACATGGGACTTGGAACCTATCCCGAAATCACACTCTCACAGGCTCGCAAGCTCACCATCGATGCAAGACAGCTGATTTCTCAGGGAACCGATCCTAAGGAACAGCGAGATAACACCCGCCAGCAGCAAAAAGCTGCCAGCGAGCACACCTTGAGAAAAGTTGCCGAAGCCTGGTTTGATCTGAAGAAAACAGACGTCACACCAGCCTATGCCGAAGACATTTGGCGGTCACTGACGCTGCATGTCTTCCCGGATCTTGGAGATACCCAGGTATCTAGCATTACAGCGCCGAAAGTCATCGAGCTTCTTCGCCCCATTGAAGCTAAAGGCAGTTTGGAAACAGTGAAGCGCCTTTCTCAGCGGCTGAACGAAATCATGACCTATGCAGTCAATTCAGGCCTTGTACTCGCCAATCCACTCAGCGGCATAAGAGCCGTCTTCAAAAAGCCTAAGAAACAGAACATGGCATCCTTAAGTCCTGACGAGCTTCCTGAGCTTATGATCGCCATCTCCAATGCCAGCATCAAACGTACTACCCGCGCCTTGATCGAATGGCAACTACACACAATGACCAGACCCGTTGAAGCAGCCACAACGCGATGGGCCGATATCGACTTCGAAAAGCAAATCTGGACCATCCCTGCTGAACGAATGAAAAAGCGCCGCCCACATATAGTGCCATTGACTGATCATGGATTGGCAATCCTTGAAGCTGTTAAGCCTTATAGTGGACACAGGGAGTTCGTTTTCCCTGCGGATCGAAATCCGCGTACCCATTGCAACAGCCAGACCGCTAACATGGCCCTTAAGCGCATGGGCTTTGCTGGCCGACTGGTCAGTCACGGCATGCGCTCTATTGCTAGCACCGTTCTCAATGAGCATGGATTTGACCCTGAACTGATTGAAGTAGCCCTGGCGCACGTAGACAAAAACGAAGTCAGAAGCGCCTACAACCGTGCTGACTACATTGAACGTCGCCGGCCAATGATGGAGTGGTGGAGCAAGCATATTGATCAGGCCGCCACTGGAAGCCTTTCTGTCGCATCTGTTAACCCAGAAAATGCGAGAAAGGTTGTACCCATTCGATAAAGAAATGGCTGCTTTCGGCCCAGAGTGTGTAAAAACGCTATCTCAGACCCTTGCTATAATTTCTGAGAATCTCATTGCAAGGGAAATCAATGAAACGGTTTATCCAGGGTGAACACCGAGGTCAAAGCACCTTGCTTCCCGAAAGCCTCGACGACTACGTCAGCGATATCAATCCAGTGCGCGTGGTCGATGTCTTCGTCGATGAACTCGACCTAGCCAAACTGGGTTTCGATGGTGTGATTCCAGCCGAAACCGGCAGGCCTGCTTATCACCCTGCGATCCTGCTGAAGATCTATATCTACGGCTACCTGAACCGCATTCAATCCAGCCGTCGTCTGGAGCGTGAAGCCCAGCGCAACGTAGAGCTGATGTGGTTAACAGGTCGCTTGATGCCCGACTTCAAGACCATCGCCAACTTCCGAAAAGACAACAGCAAAGCTATTCGCGGCGTCTGCCGTCAGTTCGTTTTGCTCTGCCAGCAGTTGGGGCTGTTTAGCGAAAACCTGGTTGCCATTGACGGCAGTAAATTCAAGGCGGTTAACAACCGCGACCGGAACTTCACTAGTGCGAAGCTGAAGCGGCGCATGGAAGAAATCGAGGCGAGCATCAGCCGTTATTTGGCCTCACTCGATGCGGCTGATCGCCAGATACCTAGCGCCTCTAAACCAGATACGGTGAGCTTGGAAGATAAAATCGCCAAGCTCAAAGCACAGATGAAAGAGCTTCAGGGGATTGAGTCACAGCTCAACGAATCGCCAGATAAACAGGTTTCGCTGACCGACCCGGATGCCCGTTCGATGATGACGCGCGGCAGCGGGATCGTTGGCTACAACGTACAGACGGCTGTTGACACGCAGCACCATTTGATCGTTGCTCACGAGGTCACCAACCGAGGTTCTGACCGTGACCAACTCAGTTCAATGGCGAAGCAGGCTCGTGAAGCCATCGGCGTAGAAACGCTGTCGGTAGTTGCCGACCGAGGCTATTTCAAAGGCGAAGAAATCCTGGCTTGTTACGACGCAAACGTCACCGCCTACGTGCCGAAGCCGATGACTTCAAGCGCCAAAGCTGATGGCCGATTCAACAAAGATGCCTTCGTGTATGACGCGACCAGAAACGAATACACGTGCCCGGCGGGAGAGGCCCTGATCTGGCGATTTTCCAGCGTTGAGAAAGGCATGAATATGCATTGCTACTGGAGTTCAAAGTGTCAGAGTTGCACGCTGAAAAGCCAGTGCACACCAAGCACAAATCGTCGAGTAAAGCGTTGGGAGCATGAAGCTGTGCTTGAGGAAATGCAGCGACGGCTGACCAGAGCACCAGAGATGATGAAGGTTCGAAAGCGGACTGTTGAGCATCCCTTCGGGACGCTCAAGCAATGGATGGGGGCGACACACTTCCTGACTCGAAAACTGAACGGGGTGAGTGCGGAGATGAGCTTGAATGTGCTCGCCTATAACATGAAGCGGGTTATGAAAATCATCGGTACAGAAGGCTTGCTGAAGGCGATGGCGGCGTAAAAGCCTCAGCTTTTACTGCTCCAGGAGATGCCGAAGAGCTCCATACACGTTCTGACGCGCTATCGACACTGATCTTGGCAAATGTCCGGAAAATCGCCTCGCCCAAGAGCACTGGGCTTAGTCATCCAACATGCGAAAAGTGTTTTTACACACTCTGGGCCAGAAGCGGACTGTCTATCCCATAAATAAGCCGTTCCTTTGTCTGAACCGTCCGCGGAAACGGGGCTGAACCCTTCACCGATCTGCCCGACGACGAGGAGCAATCGCCTAATCACCATCTAAAGAAAGTCCGGGTCAGCCTCGGGTCGATCCCAGAACGATTCCGTCAATAGCCGCACTAGTTTTAAGGTGATGACATCACCCGCACGTTCAATAGCCAGCTCGGCAACACTCTGGTAAGTGATCTTGGCGGGTAGGGTTATGGTCTGGTTACAGGCAACTGTCACACTTGAAACCCGCTGCATAGCCGGTGAAATCATATCGATGTAAGGTCGCTTTCGAGATTGTGAATATGACAGAAAGCAGGAGACTGCTCGGACGCGGCTATTGGTCATATACGGATGTTTCGGATTTCGTTTAGTGTGCCAATTTTTTCGCTTTAAACGATTCTAAACGTACTCATTGGTTACAAGCGATCTTTACAAGACCCTCATGGATAGTGGGCTTCCGACGATTAGCGCCCTCTAAAGCAACCTCGCCTCTATGTACCGTATTGGCCCCGAAGGTCTTCTGACCTCAACATCTCTCTTACTGTCGGCTCAGCTGAATCGTGACGCTGAGCTGATGCGCACGTACCTAGGTAGGAATACCAAAACGCTTTAGTCGTGATGCCAGCGTGGTCGGTTTGACGCCAAGCAATGCTGCGGCGCCATCCTTGCCAAAGATCTTGCCATCGCAGGCGGCTAGTGCGGCGTTGAGATTGTCTTTTTCCAGCGTGCGTAGCTGCGCCTCGGTAAGAATGCCACTGATCTGCGGCGTACCGGCTTCTGCTGGCCCCACCGCCGCAGCCTGACCCACCGGCATATCGAGCAGCAGATCCTGCCCTTTACTGGTGATCAATGCGCGCTCGATGATGTTCTGCAGTTCGCGAATATTGCCCGGCCAATTGTAGCTTTGCATGCGCTCTACATCCGTCTTGCGCAATCGTGCCGGTGGCCGGCCTAGGCGCGAGCAGATCTGTTTGACGAAGTGACTGGCCAGCAGCGGTATGTCCTCCGGACGCTCGCGCAATGCGGGTGACAGGATCGGGAAGACGTTGAGGCGAAAGTACAGGTCTTCGCGAAAGCGCTTGGCCTTTACCTCGGCCAGAAGATCGCGGTTGGTGGCAGTAATGATGCGTACATCGACCTTGCGTGTACGCTCCTCACCAACCCGCTCGAACTGACCCTCCTGCAGAACGCGCAGCAACTTGCTCTGCAGCTCCAGAGGAATCTCGCCAATTTCGTCGAGAAACAAGGTACCGCCATCAGCCAGCTCGAAGCGGCCGACCCGGTCGCGCATGGCACCGGTAAAAGCGCCTCTGACATGCCCAAAGAACTCGCTCTCGAACAACTCGGCGGGGATGGCGGCGCAGTTGACCCGGATCAGCGGGTTATCGCTACGGCGGCTGGACTGGTGGATTGCCCGGGCGATCAGCTCCTTGCCGGTGCCCGATTCACCGTGGATCAGCACACTGGCATCGGTAGGTCCGACCACATCAATCTGTTTGACGATGGTCAGTATGGGTTCGCTCTGCCCGACGATCTCACGGAAATGATGCTCGATCAGTATCTCTTCCTGCAGGTAGGCATTCTGCTGTTCAAGCCGCTGCTTCAGTTCACGCAACTCTTCCATGGCACTCTGCAGACGCTGCTGGGTCATCTGCCGTTCGGTAATGTCACGGAACACCACCACCGACCCAATGATCGAGCCACCTGAAATCACCGGCGTGCTGGTGAACTCCACCGGAAACATGCTGCCATCGCGGCGCCAGAACACTTCCTGCTGTCCCTCATGAACCAGACCGTCATGCACCGCCTTGTAGATCGGACAATCCTCCACCGGGTAATGACTGCCATCGGCATGACTGTGGTGATGAATTCGGTGGATGTTCTTGCCGATCATTTGATCGACTTCCCAGCCGAGCATTCTGGCCGCGGCCGGATTCACGTAGGTCGCCAAACCGTCGCTATTGATACTGTAAATGCCATCGCCCACCGCACTGAGCAGCAGCTGGTTTTCGCGTTCGCTCTCCTGGAACAGCGTCAATATATTCTGCCATTCGATCAGCCCGCCGCGCATGGTGCGCTCAACATTGGCCTGGTTCTGGCGGTAACGCTCTTCATCCCGCTCGCGCAGGACCAGTATCAGATAGACCACACCCTTGAGCTTGAGTGTCGAGGCAGACAGCTCAAGCTCGATCCGCTCACCGTCCCTGCGCGCGCAGGTCAAGGAATCTGTCCAGCCCTTGCCTTCTTCCAGAACCGCCTGAGTGAAAACGATCAGCTCCGCTAGCGCATGACCAAACAGCCTGGTAACGGTGAGCTCGAGAATTTCATGTCGCGGATAGCCTAGCAACTTGCAGGCCGCAATATTGATATCGACAAAGCGGTTACCCACGGGATCAAACTGCACGATGCCCGCATTGCAGTGCTCGAACACCAGATGCCGCGAAGGGTAGGCCATGCCAGACCAACCGGATAAGTAATCCACATCTTCCAAGCTCATGACTACGACCTTTCGTGGTTATTGCTACGCGATCTCGTAGTTATACGACATATCGTAGGCACGCAACAGGGTCAGTTTCGCTCTTGAAAACGCTGCCAGACCATTAACTCTATTTAATTCAGTAGCTTGCGAAACAACATGCCGCTTTGGCACAGCCGTTGCTCTAGTCAGGTTAACCGCAGTCACTCACTGCGTTGTTAACCCAACCGGAGAATCAGAATGCCTACAGTCGAAACGCCCCACTACAAAGACGGTGACTTTCTCGTCAACTACGAAGAAAAGGTTTTCGAGGATGTCAAAGCCGAGCCCGGCGAAAAAGCCTTGCTGACCTTCCACACCATTGCCTTTGAAGGCTCCATCGGCCTGGTCAACATGCTGCAGGCCAAGCGCTTGTTGCGCAAAGGCTTCGAAACCAAGGTTCTTCTATATGGTCCAGGCGTACAGCTGGGCGTGCAGCGCGGCTTCCCGACACTGGGTGCCGAGGCCTTCCCGGGCCATCTGGCAGTCAACAACCAGATCAAGGCATTCATGGAAGAGGGCGGCGAAGTCTATGCCTGCCGTTTTGCCTTGCAAGCCCTGTATGGCCAGACCGAAAAAGCCTTGATTGAAGGCATCCGTCCAATCAACCCGCTGGACGTAATGGACCTGCGTCTGCTGATGCGCCGTGAAGGCGCCCTGATCATCGATACCTGGACTGCCTGAACCCATTCCCTCCCGTCATCGGGAGGGAGTTTCGCTCCTTCCGTCTTTCCAATTGAGGATCCGGTATGACAATCATCAAAGCCGCCGCCGTCCAGCTCAGCCCCGTGCTCTACAGCCGTGAGGGCACCGTGGACAAGGTCTGCCGGACCATAGCCGAGCTGGGCCGGGAGGGGGTTCAGTTCGCGGTCTTTCCGGAAACCGTAGTGCCCTATTACCCGTATTTTTCCTATGTGCAGCCGCCCTTCAAGATGGGCAAGGAGCACCTCAGACTACTTAACGAATCCGTAGTGGTGCCTTCGGCAACCACGGCGGCTATCGGTGAAGCCTGCCGCCGCGCCGGCATGGTGGTGAGTATCGGCGTCAACGAACGCGACGGCGGCACCCTCTATAACACTCAATTGCTGTTCGATGCCGACGGCACCCTGCTGCAACACCGGCGCAAGATAACCCCTACCTACCATGAGCGGATGATCTGGGGCCAGGGCGATGGCTCGGGTCTGCGGGCAGTGGACAGCCAGGTCGGTCGCATCGGTTCACTGGCCTGCTGGGAGCATTACAATCCGCTGGCGCGTTATGCCCTGATGGCCGATGGCGAACAGATCCATGCCGCGATGTTTCCCGGCTCGCTGGTCGGACCTATTTTCGCCGAGCAGATGGAAGTGACTATCCGCCACCACGCATTGGAATCAGGCTGTTTTGTGGTCAACGCCACATCCTGGCTGAACCCCGAGCAGCAGCAACAGATCATTGCCGACACCGGCTGTGAGCTGGCGCAGATCAGCGATGGTTGCTTCAGCGCCATCGTCAGTCCCGAGGGCAAATTACTTGGTGAGCCACTGCGCAGCGGCGAGGGTACTGTAATCGCCGACCTGGACCTGACACTGATCGATAAACGCAAACGCATGATGGATTCAGTCGGGCATTACAGCCGCCCTGAATTGCTCAGCCTGCTGATCGACCGGCGACCGGCCCCGCATCTGCATGAGCGCAACGCTGTTGCCGACGCCGAGAACAGCAACCCGATGATGACCGAGGAACCTGACTATGCAAGCCTCTGAACTAGCCTCCAAACAGCTTATTGTGACCGACTTGCTAAGTGAGCTGCAGTGCCACGGCGTGCGCTGGCAGGATGCTACCGGCCTGTCGCGCCAGGGCGGTGCAGGCCCATCGGATCACAAGGCGTTGACCGTCGGTGAACACACCTCGATGATCCCGATTCTGAATCGCGCCTCGCTGGACTCTCCTTATCTGGCACGGCCATCAGCCAATGGCGGCGGGGCAGAAATTCTGCGCGATGGCCACGTGGTCGGCCAGGTCAGCATGCCCGGCGTGCCCAACTTCTATGCACTGTCCACCGCAGACGGTACGCCCTACTGGAAGATCGCCACCCTGCACAGCAAGGATGTGCTGGCGACCACCATATTGCAGCACTGCATCCGCATGAACGACGCGGCCAGCGCCTGCCAGTTCTGCGCCATCAACCAGTCCCTCAAAAGCGACAGGACCATCGCCCGCAAACGCCCTGCGCAACTGGCAGAAGTCGCCAAAGCCGCGGTTGAGCTGGACGGGGTAAAGCACATGGTGATGACGACTGGCACCCCGCAAACTTCTGATCGCGGCGCAGCCATTCTCTGTGAATCGGCGGCCGCCGTGACCGCAGCGGTCGACCTGCCGATTCAGGCCCAGTGCGAGCCACCGGATGACGATCGCTGGTTCCAGCGCCTAAGGGACAGCGGCGTGGTGTCACTCGGAATGCACCTGGAAGCCGTCAGCGACCCGGTGCGTGCGCGCATCATGCCGGGCAAGGCCGAAGTGCCGCTGTCGCGATATTTCTCCGCCTTCAAGGCCGCCGTCGAGGTGTTTGGCCGCGGTCAGGTCAGCACCTACATCCTCGCCGGGCTGGGGGATTCGGAGGAGGCCATCGTCGAAATGAGCGAGCTACTCGCGGCCATGGGTGTGTATCCCTTCGTGGTGCCCTTTGTGCCGATTGATGGCACGCCGCTGGCCAATCACCCCAAACCGAACAACGACATGATGCAGCGCCTGTACCCACAGATCGGTGCCAGCCTGCAGCGCCACGGTTTGCATTCAGACGACATCAAGGCCGGCTGCGCCAAGTGTGGCGCGTGCTCGGCACTGAAACGACACGAGTGAGGATCTGAGCATGGCCGAGCATCCCTTTGCATTGACCGAAGACAGCTTCCCGGATTTTCGCGCCGACGATGTACTGGTCAAGCCTGCCAGTGAAGCCTGGGAAAAAGCGGAGTACTTTGCGCTGCGCCGCCGGGTGTTTTCCGAGGAGCAGCAATTACTGCCCCAGGACAAGGATGAGCACGACTTTCAGGCCATTCCCATAGTCGCCTTGGCCTGCCAGTGCGGCATGCCCAATGCCGTGGTCGGCGCCGTGCGCATCTACCAGCCACAACCGGGTCTCTGGTATGGCGGCCGGCTTTGTGTCGCCGCCGAGTACCGACGCCACGGCATGATCGGCACCGCCCTGATCAACGAGGCGGTATCCCGCGCCAGGGACATCGGCTGCGAGCGCTTTCTGGCTACCGTGCAGTTGTGCAATGAAGACTACTTTCAGCGCCTGCATTGGCGCACGCTTGAGCACATAGAGCTACTAGGCCAACCCCATGCGGTGATGCAGGTAGAATTGGAGTACTACCCCTTTATGCCGCGGGAAATATCGCTGCTGCCTCTGCGGGCCCGCCGTCATGGGTAAGCCGCTCCTGACGCCTACCCAGCCCAGCCTGGATGCCCTGCTAGAGGCACTGCGTGACACCCCGGCCATGCGCTCGAAGGTTTCAATTCAGGGCCCGGCCGCTGCGCTGGACCGATCCCAACCGCTGGACCGGGATGCTCTCTATGCCCTGCCGGGGGATGATACCGCCGCCATCCGCTGCGGTGATCATTACCAGTTGCTGGCAATAGAAGGCATGATTCCGCGCTTTGTCGAGCAAGCACCCTGGTTCGCAGGTTGGTCGGCGGTCATGGCCAATGTCAGCGATATAGCCGCCATGGGCGGGCGCGCTAGTGCCGTAGTCAACGCTTACTGGCACCACGATCCCGCATGCGCAGACCAGGTGCTCGCCGGCATTCGCGACGCCTGCCGGGCTTACGGCCTGGTGCTGGCCGGCGGTCATACCAGCCAGGCGCCTGGCAACCCGGCCGCGCTGGCCGTGGCCATTACCGGCATGGCCACCCGTCTGCTATCCACACTACATGTAGCACCCGGACAGATCCTGGCACTGGCGGTCGACCTGAACGGCCAATGGCACGCCGACACACCCTATTGGAAAGCCTTCGAGCAGGTACCTGCCGAACTGCTGCGCAGCAAGCTGGAGGTACTGCCGACACTGGCCGAAGCCGGTCTGCTTCAAGCCGCCAAGGACATCAGCAATGCCGGGCTGCTCGGCACACTGTTGATGCTCCTGGAACCCACCGGCTGCGGCGCGGAGGTCGACCTTGATCAGCTACCGCGTCCGGCTGACGGTGACCTGCTGCGCTGGCTGCAGGCCTTCCCCAGTTTCGGCTTTCTACTCAGCCTGAACCCCGAAGACTGGGGCCCGGTGCAGGCCGCTTTCGCCGCAGAGGGGCTCAGCTGTGCACGCATCGGCAGCATCAATGCCAGTGCCCAGCTGGATGTAAGCCAGGCCGGCCAGGTCGCCACCTTCTGGGATCTGGCCAGCACCCCTTTTACCGGTTTTACCTATCCAAGACAGGAGCACTGACATGCCCGCCGTTACGTTCACGGTTCGCTGGCCCGATGGCCAGGAGACCGCGGCCTACTCACCCTCCACGGTGATTCATCAGCACCTGAAGCACAATGTCTCCTATCCAGTGGAGGAGTTCCTGGAACGTGCCGAAACTGCGCTGGATGCCGCTTCCGAACGTGTGCGCGAGGTCAAGGGCTTCTATTGCAGCGCCGCGATGGACACCCTTAACCAGTTGCGCCAGACCTCCAGATCATTCAGCCGGGGTGAAGTACACGTCAGCTTCACGCAAGCACCCTGAGCCAACCCGCAATCAACAGGACCCCAACATGACTTCCGCAAACAAAACACCGCACCACAGTGTCATCATCATTGGTGGTGGTCAGGCTGGCCTGTCGGCCAGTTACTGCCTGCAGCAACAGGGTATTGACCATCTGGTGCTGGAAAAAAGTACCCTCACCAATGCCTGGCGTACCCAGCGCTGGGATGCTTTCTGCCTGGTCACCCCCAACTGGCAATGCACCTTGCCTGGCTACCCGTACGCCGGGGACGACCCGCACGGCTTTATGAAGAAAGACGAGATCATTGCGTACCTTGATGGCTTTATCGAGATGGTCAACGCGCCCTGCCGGACCGGCGTCACCGTGCAGCGGGTCAAGCCGCGTGCCCAGGGTGGCTACCTGGTGCATACCAGTGACGGCGAGTTCACAGCCGATCAGGTTATTGTTGCCTCTGGTGGTTATCAGGTGCCGATCATCCCGCGTCTGGCCGAGCGGGTTCCTGCCGAGATTGAACAGATCCACTCCGAACAGTACCGCAACGCGGATCTGCTGCCCGCAGGCAATGTCCTGGTGGTGGGTTCGGGGCAGTCAGGCGCACAGATTGCTGAAGACCTGCACCTGGCCGGCCGCAAGGTGTTCCTGGCGGTAGGCGATGCGCCGCGCTGCGCGCGTTTCTATCGGGGCAGGGATGTGGTCGAGTGGCTACACGACATGAAGTACTACGACATCAGCGTAGACAAACACCCACTGCGCGAAGGCGTGCGCGACAACACCAATCATTACCTGACAGGACGCGACGGCGGACGCGATATCGACCTGCGCCGCTTCGCGACCGAAGGCATGGAGCTGTTTGGTCTGCTATCCGGGCTGGAGGGCACCACCCTGCAGTTCGCGCCCGACCTGACCCGTAAACTGGACGCGGCCGATGCGGTGTACGAACGAATTAATCGCAGCATCGACAAGTACATTGAGGAAAATGCCATCGACGCGCCCGCCGGCGAGCCCTACCAGCCTGTATGGCAGCCAGAGGCTGAGCGCGAACAGCTGGACCTGATTAGCGCAGGTATAACCAGCATCATCTGGTGCATCGGCTTCGCGCCTGACTTTCGTTATGTGGAGGCCAGCGTATTCGACGGCCACGGCCACCCGGTACACCAACGCGGCGTCACCGCCCAGCCTGGCCTGTACTTTCTCGGCCTGCCCTGGCTGCACACCTGGGGATCGGGACGGTTCAGCGGCATAGCTCAGGACGCCGAATACCTGGCCGACCAGATAGTCAGAACGGCTCGCTTGGCGCGCGCAGGTTGAGAACGGGGCTAACCCCCTAAATAGTCAAAACAGGTATCAGATGAACATATTCAGACCAGCAAAGAACCAGAAGCAATAGTGTTCATCTGATGCCAATTGCTCTTCTTTATGATGGGGCCAACGACCGCATATGCGCGGCCAATGCGGACGGCTCCGCACGCTGCCCAGCCAGTTGCCCGAGATTTTCAGCCAGGGCACTGATACGCGTACGCAAGGCGCCATAGCACTCAAAAAACGCATCGCTCTTAAGCTCTTCGCTGCCTTCGACTGCGGCAGGATCCGGCAGACCCCAATGCACGCGCTGGGGTGTACCAGGAAACTGCGGACAGACTTGCCCGGCATTCCCACACACCGTAAGCACGATATCCAGGGGCACCGCACCCGGGGCTAGGAATTCATCCCAGCTCTTGCTGCGTGGCGGCTCTGCGCCGGTCCAGTCACTCAACTGGTCCATGGCTAGGGGATTGACCCGCCCGGTCGGATGACTGCCCGCGCTGAAGGCCTCCACATGATCGCCCAGCAGGCGGTTGAAGAGCCCTTCGGCCATGATGCTGCGCGCCGAATTGCCAGTGCACAGCACTAGCAGGCGCACCGGTTCGGCATCAGCGTTCAGCAACATGGGCTGCCCTCTGCCGTCGGGGCGACTTCGTCATAGGGCACCGCGCCGCCACAACCTGGGAAGATGCCATAGTGCCGTTCGAAGTTGCCGATAAAATCGAAGTGCGCGGCAAAGCGCGTGTCCTGCAGCATTCGCCAGGTATTACCGCACACTGGAAAAATGCGCCCGGTCTCGATGGCATGATGCTTGTCCAGCTGGAACATATGCTCGGCGTCGGGGATGCTACCCCGGTAGATCACCGCCTGACCATAATCCTCACAAGCCGGCTCCAGTTCCGGCAGCTTGAACAGCCGATAGGTGGCCGAGAAGAAGCGGGCATTGCCGAGTTTGGCAGCGATTGAAGGATCGGTAATTTCCAGAGGCCGATCCTCCACCAGGCGTGGATCAAGAAATCCGTGGCGCCTGGCCAGATTCTCGAAGTCATTCCAGTAAAGCGCTCCACCCAGGCACTCGCCGTACAGCACCTCGTCCTGACGCAAAGCGTCGGGCAGCCGGCGGTCGGCATAGATGTCCGAAAAATACAGTTCCCCACCGGGCTTGAGCAGGCGATAGGCCTCGCGCAGCACAGCATCCTTGTCCGGCGACAAATTGATCACGCAGTTGGAGACGATGACATCGATGCTGTTATCGGCCAGATCCAGGGTGTCGAGCTGCTCGATATAACCATGATGGAACTGGACATTGGCAAAGCCGAAGCGCTCGGCGTGATAGTCCAGGTGCCGGCGCGCCACATCCAGTTGCTCTTCGGTCATGTCGACGCCAATGACGCGGCCCTCGGCGCCAGCCAACTGCGCCAGCACATAACAGTCACGTCCCGAGCCACTGCCCAGATCAAGGATTTGGCAACCCTTGAGCAAGTGCGGGGCAACCAGGCCGCAGCCATAGTATTTTTCCGTGACTTCGGGATGGATACCCGCCAGCAAAGGCTTGAGCCAGGCCGGCATGCTGGAGACGTCGCAGCAGGCTGATGTTTTCAGATCGGCACCGCTCTGCAATACCTTCCCGTAATAGTCCTTGACCGATTCGTGCATGGTGCCCCCCTGGGCATGGGTGAACTGAATCTTGAGGTCCGCCTGGCGGAATCAGTTACGGTAGCCGAGAGCGTGCTGCCTGAACAGTATCGCGTAACGGGACGTGACGAATCTTCGAAAGGGAGTCACTGGTTGATGACCTTGGCGGGGTAAGTTTTGCTCGTCACTCGTCGCAGAATCAGCAAAGCACGATAGACGGCTGGAGGGCGATTACTGTGTGCGCCCCTAAACACAAACCGATAGGGGTTTTAAGATGGTCGAACGGCCATGACTATTAAGCCGTGTTCGCTAGCGGTTGAGCTTCAGGGGTGGTTTTTGGCCTAAAAGTGCAGTCCTGCCATTGGCCGCTAACGGCCCAGAGTGTGTAAAAACACTTTCCGTATGTTGGAGGCCTAAGCACAGCGCTCTTGGGCGAGGCGATTTCCCGAACATTTGCCAAGGTCAGCCCCGGTAGCGCGTCAGATCGTGTATGAAGCGC
>NZ_JACGWE010000060.1:0-11751 GCF_014077575.1 Pseudomonas sp. 5Ae-yellow
TGGAAAGCCGCTATGAACCAGTTTGCGATCCTGTATGAAGATCGTTTCACCAGGCCAACCTGGTAAGTGAAGGCCTACCTGATGGCAGGCCGTTAAGAGCCCGAACACAAAAAACCTGACAGTCCCGTTTGAAAGGGACGACGACCCAGAAAGTGCTGCCATATGGAGAAAGGAAGTAGAACAAACCAGAGAAAAAATTTCTCTTGCCCTCCCAACAGTCCACGATCTCGGCATCCCCGACGCCTATTTTGTCGGATCTGCTTCAGCTCCGGGCGAAGCCTACATTTACCGTAATAATCGCGTTTACGCTTTTTTCATGCGCAAGGCCTACGCACAGGGAAAAGGCAAGGAAGCCATGCTCGATATGATGTCGCGCTTCAGGCCTCGTGAGCTCTACGAAGTACCTGATGAAAGCGGTGTCTGCATTCCTTACGGCTTTATTGCCGATGATGGCGATGCCCACTATTCCGTCAAAAACAGCCTGCGCTTTACCGCGACCCCCAACGTGGTTTTTAGCCTAGTCACCGCCTCTGCCCACGACCCATGGGATACACACCCGAAAACAGGCACCTACGATACCGATTACCGCCCTGGGTTTGACGCCCAAAAATGGACGTTCAGGCGCTTTGTGGAGCCAACCTATATTGGCCCTCATCTGGCAGGCATGGACGGCTGGCGGTTAGACCCTATTCCCGGCTCAGGCGAGCAGGAGCGAGGTTGGTTTGGCCTGGCCAAAACCGGCGGCTTGCTGAGCCCGTTGGTGGCGGTGCAGGTATTTACCTTCCCCAAAGGTACCGATGACCTGACCGAATTCACACCGCCACCAGAAAACGTACTGCCGCGCTGGAAAGCCCTTAGCGAAACCATTGAGATCAGGGAGAATTAGGCCATTACGCTATCGGCTGGCTCAAACGGATAAGGTCAGTCCTCAAGGATGAATCATGCCCTACTCTCAGAGCTCACTCGCAACCCGACTCATAGCCGCCACCTTCATCACCATCGCCCTGCTAATGCTCAACGGCTGCGCCGAGCTGCAGCGTTCATCCGGCGTTGAGCGCTTGGGCGCCCCCATTGAGGGCTATAACCACCTGAGCTCGTCAGCGATAAACTGGTTTCGCATCAACGGCAGTGGAGGCTCAAATGTCAACGTCTCCACCGGCGGCGGTCAAACCTGCTGCGTCGTTCTACCCGTCACCTGGCAACCTGGCTTAACAGTAGTAGTTGAGTGGGAAGAAGATCCGGATCCCTTTGCTTACGGAGATTGGCCAGAGAGACGCTTTTCAGATGCATGGTATGCCCGTTTGGCTGAACACGAAACCCACTACACCCGTCACCGCGTCGAGGTGGAGGTCGCGCTTTATGAAGCTCTCGGGGTAGTCAACGTGCATTTTTTGCCTTGCAATGAAATCAGGGTCTCGGCAGGTACTACAAGATTCGGTTTAGCCAGCCACCCCTATAACTACTCGCTCAACATGGAAGAGCCCGCCCAATGCCCCACAAGGCCTTAGCCTTGTGATGGCTATGGCGTTGTATCCCTGATCGCAGAGGTTTTCACCGCACTAAACGCCCGAAGGCGAATAATGCCATCTTGCCATACCAGGCTTGTATGAAATGGCCGTGACAGACTGATGAAAGGCCTGCGAGGACACTAACCAGATCATTTCAGGCGAACGCTGCTGATGGTGACTGCTTCACAAAAGCGATAAACAAACGCTGGTAAACTCGCCTCCGCCACGATCACCACGCGGCTCAATTTTCATGCATTGCTATCGGACAGTTCTGCAGGCGGAGGTTATCTGGCTATACCCGCTAAGGGGGCGTGCGCAAGCCCTCTGAACGTGGTGACAACGTGCTCGAATGAAAGGCGCTGTTAGCGCGCACTTTTTTGATATTGACTCAATGATTAAACAACCGCTTGTGCTTCATTGCTGCTCTGTTCTGTCGGCGCTTGCCTCGTCAATACGCGGGGTTCGCAAAGGTTTGGCCGCCACTAAAAAAGAACAGCCCCCCCTGCGGTCGTACGCAGAAAAGGGGCCATCGCGCTGATCAGCAAGCAGCTCCGGCGATCGTTCTGAGCCGTCACCGCCTAGATTGCAGCACTGCACATAACAGGATACAGGCCAGTCAAAAAGGGATTTTTCAAAACCATAAGGCCGCGCCTTCAGGACGAGGACGCCAGTAGCGCTGAGCAGATCGCGAACCTGGCCTTCCCCCTGTTTATCTCTGAATCAACCGGTCAACACCTAAGGAATATGGATATGACGGTAACCACCATTCGCTGCCTGCTGGCCCTGGCACTCACCGCGCTGCTGGCCGGCTGTGCTGGCAACCACAAGTTTGACGATGATGAATATCGCCCGTTGGGCGACCCCAAGACAGCAACCAGCGACGCCTAGTCGCAAGGAGCATCAACGCAATGGAACTGGTCTTCGATGTGGTCAGTGCGCAGCAATTTGAACCGGGATTACCCAACAGCAAAACCTTTAGACAGGCTGGTGGCGTTATCGGTCGCGGTGAAGATTGTGACTGGGTGATACCCGACCGAAAACGCATTGTGTCAGGACGTCATGCCGAGGTGAGTTTCCATAACGGCGTGTTCTATCTCACTGATACCAGCAGCAACGGCATCCTGTTCAAGGACACCGAAATGCCAATGCCTAAAGCCAAGCCGCAGGCCATTGAGCATGGGCAAGTCTACTGTATTGGCGAGTTTGAAATTCGCGCGCGTATAACGCGTGACCCGAGTGTGTTTGCTGAGCCGACCGATCCACTTGAGCAGCCGGAAAGCCTGATACCCGATGATGCTTTTTTGGACCTCGACCCGCTGAATGCAATGGATCAGCCCGAGCAGACTTACCGTGGCAACGATGACTTTGCGCTGCTGAATGAGCCTCAGCAAGGTTATGCCGATCAGCGCGCAGACTACGCACGCGTTGACATGGAAAGCCTGACCATTCCGGAGCTGCGCCAGCCAGAACAACCGGCGCCGGCACCCGCTCCCGCGCCGCAAGCAGCACCCGCACCCATCGCCGCTGGATTTTGGGAAGACTTCGCCAGGGCTCTAGGGGTCAACATCGATGACCTCAATGAGACCGAGCGTGAAGAGCTTGCACTCAAGAGCGCAACCTTACTGAAACAGAGCATGGGCCTGGTGCGCCAGAGCCTGCACACCCAAACGCAACTCAAAGGCGATCTGCAGCTCAATGATGGTTCGCAAGTCGGCCATCCGTTGCTGCTGGCACAAGATAGCCCGGCGGCACTGCACCAGTTGCTGCGTGAAACCAGCAGTGAGGAGTCCGCTCACCAGCTGCTGTCCTCTGCGTTTAGTGAGCTGCAATCGCATCAGGTCGCACTGATGGCTGCCAGCCGTAACGCCAGCAAGAGCCTGTTTGACCAGTTGGCACCCGAGCAACTGACCCTGCGCTTTGACCAGGACGGCGGCAGCTCGCTACTGAATACCTCGGGAGGCCGCTGGCGCGCTTATACGCGACTGCATCGTGAGCTGCAGCTCGACGACAGGTGGCACAAAGAGCTCTACACGCCCGAGTTTACCCATGCCTATCAGGAGCAACTGCGCCTGATCAACTCCCTCAATAGTTCATATCAAGGATGATCGCTATGTTTTCATCATTCGTTAATCGCTGCCTGCTTGGCTTACTTTGCGCGCTCATGCTGAGTGGCTGCTCCATGCTGTCGCCCTACTCGGATATGACCAAAGTTGACCTGACACTGCAGGGTAGCGAGCGTCTGAACCCCGATATCAATGATCGCCCCTCTCCTATCGTGCTGCAGCTGATTGAGTTGAAAAACCCGGTCGCATTCGAGCACGCGGATTTCTTCTCGCTGTATCAGCGCCCACGTGAAGTGCTGGCACCTGATCTGGTGGCCATGGAAGAGCTGGAGCTGCGTCCCGGTGAAGAACGCACCTACAAACTGTCGGCGCAACCAGAGAGCCGCTACCTGGCCGTATTGGCCGCCTACCGCGATTTACCACAGGCCCAATGGCGTATTGTGCTCCCGCTGGATAGTAAGGAGCGCAATGAAGTGGAGTTGTTGCTGGATGAACAGGGTATTCGCAAGCTTGATTCCAACAAGGATGAGGATTGAAGCATGAGCATGCAAAAAGTGGTCTGGCAGGAAGGTATGCTGCTAAGACCCCAGCACTTTCAGCAGAATGACAGGTACTACGAGCAGCAGCTCAAAAGCCGCACACAGAAGCTGATCAGCCACGCCTGGGGCTTTTTTAACCTAGAGATCGACGCCCAGTTTCTGAACATGGGCAAACTGGTTATCAGCCATGCCAGTGGTGTATTGCCGGACGGCAGCCTGTTCGAGATTGGCAATGAGAAAGAGCCACTGGCCGTCGACGTGCCGCCTAATACCAACAGCACGCCGGTCTATCTGGCGCTGCCCCTGGTGACCAGCAATCACGTTGAAACTCGCCGGCCTAACCAGAAGGATGTGCTGGCGCGCTTCACCGCGCACGAGACCGAAGTTGCCGATTCCAACGCTGGCGATAGCAGCGCCAGTCAGGTCAGTTGCGCCCAGCCCGATTTCCGACTGTTGCTCGGCCAGCACCCGAACGAGCAAGCCTTTGTGCGCCTGCAAATCTGCGAGATACAGGACAGTACCCCCGATGCGGTTATCAGCCTGAACCCGGAATACGTGCCGACCTACCTGCACAGCCACGCCAGTAGCTACCTGCTGTCGTGCATGAAAGAGGTCGTCAGCATGCTCGCGCACCGTGGCGATATGCTTGCTGAGCGCATTCGTGCCACTGGCAAGATGGGCAGCGCCGAGGTGGGTGATTTCATGATGCTGCAGCTGATCAACCGCTGCGAACCCGTATTGCGTCACCTGCTGAATATGGAGCAGGTGCATCCTGAACAGATCTACCGCGAGCTGCTGGCCATGCTTGGCGAGCTATCTACCTACGCCAGCGATAGCAAAAGACCCAAGCACGACAGCCGTTACCAGCACAGCGATCAAGGTCAGAGCTTTCGCAAGCTGATGGATGCGATTCGCCAAGTGCTGTCGATGGTGCTCGAACAGCACGCCGTCGAGCTGCCGCTGCAACAGCGTCAGTACGGTATCAAGGTCTCGCCGATCAACGATCCCAAGCTGCTTGGCAGCGCGTCTTTCGTCCTGGCGGCCAGCGCCCAATGCGACTCCGAAGAGCTGCGCAAACGCCTGCCTGCGCACCTCAAGGTCGGCGCGGTCGAGCGTATTCGTCAACTGGTCAACCTGCATCTGCCGGGCATCAAGGTCAAGCCGTTGCCGGTTGCGCCACGGCAGATCCCGTTCCATTCCAGCAAGACCTACTTTGCTCTCGAGTTCACCTCGGAAGAGCTCGCCCAGCTCGAACGCTCGGGCGGCTTTGCCTTCCATGTGTCAGGTGAGATCAGCGGGCTTGAGCTTGCGTTCTGGGCTATCAGGAGCTAAGCGAGATGATCAGGGAAATGGATTACAGTCAGGATGATAAAACGGTCATCCTCAGCCGCGACGGCCAAAAGCCAGCCGACAGTACCTTGACCGACTTTGCTGCGCCACCGCGTTACGAGAAGCTTGAAGAGCGCATGGTTTACGCAGCAAGGGTCAAGCCAGCGGAACAGTCCCACCAGGGGCTCAACCCGCTAGTCGGCATGGCCACCAACCTGCTGTCTGAAATCGTCAGACTGAAGCACAGCCTTCAATCCGAAGATCTCTACCTGCTTAAAGAGCGTCTGGCCAGCGAGATCAAGCTGTTCGAGCACCGCGCTCTGCAAGAGAGCGCCGACAGTGGCCAGGTGATGGGCGCGCGCTATGTATTGTGCACCGCGCTCGACGAAGCCGTGGTCACTACCCCCTGGGGTAATGAAAGCGAATGGTCACAGATGAGCCTGCTGAGCAGCTTTCATAACGAGACCTTTGGCGGCGAGAAGTTCTTCATTTTGCTTGACCGTCTGGCCCGTAACCCGGTCAAACACCTGGACATGCTGGAGTTGATGTATGTCTGTTTGTCCCTCGGGTTTGAAGGCAAATACCGGGTCATGCCGCGCGGTCTGCTGGAGCTGGAGAACATCCGCGACAGCTTGTTTCGTCAGATCCGTCAGATCCGTGGCGACGTGCCGCGCGAAATATCCCCACACTGGCAAGGCCTCAAGGGCGAAGGTCGCAGGCTGGTGCGCTATGCGCCCTGGTGGCTGGTCACCGCACTCACCCTCACCTGCCTGGCCGTGCTCTACGGTGGCTTTGCCTGGGTGCTCGATGAACAGCGCGACAGCGTCATGCCACCCTATGTCAGTGCCAGCGTAGAACCTCCAGCAGCGCCATCGGTCGCAGGGAAGAACTCACAATGAAGGGATTTGCACGTAAAGCCGCAGCCGTGCTGCGCAAGACCTGGGTTTGGACGCTGCTGTGCGTCCTGCTGCTCGCCCTCTTTATCTGGTTTGCCGGGCCGCTGCTGGCAGTAAATGACTACCGCTTCTGGGAATCGGCTGGCAGTCGTTTGCTCAGTATCAGTCTGCTGTTCCTGGCCTGGGGCCTGAGCATGGTGTTCTTCAACTGGCGCAATGATAAGCGCAAGAAAGAAGAAGAAAACGATGAGCAGGCGCAAGAACGCATTCGCCGCGAAGAACAGATTATTGAGCAGCAACTGACGCTGCAAGAACGTTTTCGCGACGCGATGCGCACGCTGCGTACCTCCAGTTTGTACCGTAGCCGCAGTGATCGCTGGAAGCGTGACTTGCCCTGGTATCTATTGCTGGGGCCTGAGGCCAGCGGTAAAACCAGCCTGCTGGAGCATTCCGGGCTGGAGTTCCCGCTTAACAAAGGCAACGAAGAGCGCATCACTCGCAGCCTGACCGGCACCGATCATGCCGATTGGTGCTTTGCCGAGCACGCGGTCATTATCGATACCGCCGGACGCTACCAGACCCAACCCGACGGCGATCTGGATGCGCACGGCTGGCGCACCCTGCTGAAGTTGCTGCGTAAGCGACGTGGCCGTCACCTCAACGGGGTTCTGGTCACCCTACCCGCAGATCTTCTGCTGACCGGCAATGAAATGGAGCTCGAAGCGCTCGCCCGGCAGACCCGCCAGCGGTTGCTGGAGGTGAATCAGGACCTGGGCGTTGATGTGCCAGTTTATCTGGTTATCAGCAAAGGCGACCGGATACTTGGCTTTGAAGAATTCTTTGACCACTTGAGCCAGGAAGAACGGCACCAGGTGATGGGTGTCAGCTTTACCAAGGAACAGGACGGCACCGAAAGCGGCGTGGTCCGTACCGAGCTCAACAGCTTGCTCCAGCGTCTCAATAGCCAGGTTATTCCGCGTTTGCACCTGGAGCGCGACAGCCAGCGCCGCGGGCGCATACTCGACTTTCCGCACCAGCTCGGCGGCCTGGGTGAACATCTGAGTCTGTTTATCGAGCTGGCATTTGCCGGCAATCGGTATCAGCGTGCGACGCAGCTGCGCGGCTTCTACCTCACCAGTGCGCCGCAACTGCATGGCGCGCAAGACCCCATGCAGAGTGAGTTCAGCCGCAACCTGGGTATGCCTGCCCCGCCGCTGCCAGCCTATAACCGGCAACAGGGCTACTTTATTGAGCGCCTACTCAGCGACGTGATTTTCCCTGAGTCAGCCCTGGCCGGGCTGGACGATCGTGAAATCAAACGTCTGCACCGCCGTCAGCGGGTTCTCTACGCGGGTGCCTTTGCCGGCTTGGCTGTGCTCGGCATCAGCTGGGCCATGAGCTTCTCGGCCAACCACGACCGCTATGAGCAACTGCGTCAGCTGAGCGAATACTTTGATGATGAACCCGCCAATATCACGGCCCTTAGTAACGCGCCCAATCTGCTCAAGCAGCTGGATACGCATTACGCCGCCACCCTGGTATTTCCGCCCAGCGATGACGTGCGCTGGCACGAGCGGGCCGGACTCTACCCCGGCGAAGAGGTTAATCCTGAGCTGACCAACGCTTACCAGGACACGCTGCGTGAATACCTGCTGCCACTCGTAGCGAAACAGCTGGAAGAGCAGATTCGCAGCGAGATGCATGACCGCGAGCGCCTGCTGGGCAGTCTGCGTGCCTACCTGATGCTGAATATCAAGGAACGCCGCGAGTCCGACTTCCTCAAGGACTGGATGGCGGATGAGTGGTCCACCCGTTATACCAACAATAACGCCGTACAAAGCAGCCTGAGCAGTCACTTTGCCCGCCTGCTGGATACCTCTTTTACGAGCTACAAGCTGGACGACCGTCTGGTTGCCGACGCGCGTCAACAATTGCGTGGCGAGTCACTGGCCAGCGTGATTTACCGCATGTTGCGCGAGCAGGCACGCCGCCTACCCGAGTACCGCATGGATCAGCAGTTGGGACCGCAGGCGCTGCTGTTGACCGCACGCACCAACCGCATTCCAGGCTTCTATACCAAGAAAGGCTATGAGCAGATGTTTCTCGCTCAAGGGCCGGACCTGGTGCGCAACATGCTCAAGGACAACTGGGTACTGGGTAACAGCGAAGAGCTGAGCCCACGCGACCTGGCGCGTCTGAGCGGTGAAATCGAGGCGCTGTATTTCCAGGACTATTCAGACCAGTGGATCAACGCCGTTGCGCGCCTGCAACTGGAACCACTTGGCACTACCGGTGCCGGGGCAGAGAGGCTATCCGGCCTGGCTGCGGCCAACTCACCGATTACCCGCTTGTTGCAGGAAGTGCGCGAAAACACCCTGTTTACGCCGCCGGAAATTCCGGAGATTCCTGATGAAGTAGGCAACATGGGTAATTCACGCCGCGCACGCCAACTACAAAAGGTTGCTGAGCTGGGTGCCGACGTCGCAGCGGATCAGTTGACCCAGACCGCCGGTCAAAAAGCCCTGCAGCAGCGCTTTAGCAATCTGCACGAGCTGCTCAACAGCGACGGCAATCCTGGTCCGCAACTGGCTACTGCGTTGCAATCTCTGGGCGCCTTGCAACTGCAATTGGCGCAACTGGCCAATTCCGGCACACCGCAGCAGGATGCCTTCGAGATGGCCAAGGCGCGTATGCAAGGCCAGCGCGATGCTATCAACCAGGTACGCAGCAGTGCTGGCAGCTTGCCGAGCCCGGTCAGCAACTGGATCTCGCTGATCGCCGAAGACGGCTGGATGCTGGTGCTCTCGGATGCTCATCAGTATCTGAACCAGCGTTATCGCAGCGAGCTGTACAGCGCGTATCGCACGTCATTGAGGCAGCGCTACCCGTTCGCCACCGGCACCGACAGCGATGTGGATCTGGCTGACTTCCGCGCCTTCTTCAAGGAACAAGGGACTGCCGACGCCTTCTTTGATCGCTATCTGTCAGCCTTTATCAGTGGCTCCTCCGGACAGTACCGGCTGCGCCGGGTAGATGGCCGTGCGATGCCGATTTCAAGAGCTTTCCTTGCTCAGATGAATCGCGTGCAGACCATCCGCCGAAGCTTCTTTGCCGAAGATCCGAACGATCCAAGCATCCTGTTCAAACTGGAGCCCTACTCCCTGGACTCAAGTCTGGGGCGCGCCAGCTTTCGCTACGGCGGCCAGAATATGGAGTACCGCCACGGTCCTATCGTGCAAAGCTCGTTCCGTTGGCCGTCACGCGCTGGCGATGAGCGCGCCAGTCTGATGGTAGAAGACCTGGGCGGTCGCCGCATGGGCATGGAGCAAAGCTCTGGGACCTGGTCGTTATTCCGCCTGCTGGATCAGATGGAAGTTGATCATCACAGCGAACGCGACGTGCTGCTGCTCAAGGCGAGCCTGAGTGGGCTGCGGGCTAACTACCTGCTCCACAGCCAGCGTTCCCCCAACCCGTTTGACGTATCGGTGCTGCGCAGCTTTGAATTGCCGGCGCGACTCTAATGCAGGTGCTGCAAAGCTGCTGGAAGAGCGCAGCGCGCACCGACCGGGGCAAGGTACGCAAGCGTAACGAAGACTCCGTGCTCGATCAGCCAGAGCGCGGCGTCTGGCTGGTCGCAGACGGTATGGGCGGTCACCAGAACGGTGCGCTGGCCAGTCGTCTGATCGTTGAGGAAGTTGCTGAGCTGGTGCCCAACGACGACCTCGATCAGCAGGTTCAGCAGGTGCGCCAGGCGCTGCATGTGGTGAACCGTCGGCTCGGCTACGAGGTGACGGTGACCGCGGATCAGCCGGATGCTGTCATGGGCAGCACCGTGGTCGCGCTGATTGGCGACCAGCAGCGAGCGGTCTGCTTGTGGGCCGGGGACAGTCGCTGTTACCTGTGGCGCAATCAGCGGCTGTATCAGCTATCGCGTGATCACTCGTTGTTACAGCAGCTGATTCATGAGGATCAGATGGACCCGCAGGAAGCGGCGCGTCACCCCTCCGCCAATGCTCTGACCCGCGCAGTAGGTGCGCATGAGCAGCTGATGCTGGAGATTCTGGAGTTCAGCGTGCAACCTGGCGACACCCTGTTGCTGTGCAGCGACGGCCTGTACCAAGCCGTCTCGGCAGGCACTATGAGCCACGCACTGGGCCTGATCTCACCCGCGGCGGCGGTTGAATATCTGTTCTCACATGCGCTTTCCGGACCCGCGCGCGACAACATCAGCGCGGTGGTCGTGCGCAGATGATGCACAAGGAGCAGTCAATGGATTCTGCACTGGAAACACCAGACAGCCCGGCAGGTACGCAACTGGCTGGCAAGCCCGCTAAAGCGATCAGTGCCGCTGCGCCGCAAAGCAGCGAGCTGCCCGAGGTGCTCAACAACCGTTACCGCATCGAACGGCTGCTGGGTGTGGGCGGTATGGGCGCGGTCTATCGTGCACGTGATTTACTGCGCGAACAGTACGGTGATCCCGATCCCTACGTTGCGCTCAAGACGCTGAACGAAGAGTTTGCCGAGTACCCCGACGCTAATGCCCTGCTCTATAGCGAATTTGCCCTGACCAGCCGTTTGCGCCATAGCAACGTAATTCGCTTTTACGCATTCAATGTTGATCGCACCAGCCAACGCGCCTTCATGACCATGGAGTTGCTCAAGGGGCCCACGCTGGATCACTTGATCAGCGAACGGCAAGAGGGTTTGCCCTGGCTTGAGTTTCAGCAGATTGCCATTCCGCTGCTGGAAGCGCTGCACGCCTCGCATAGCCTGGGTGTGCTGCACGGCGACATCAAGCCCAGCAATGTAATGCTGACGGCCGACGGACTGCGCCTGTTTGATTATGGCTTAGGCGAGCCGCTGCAGGGCCTGCTGCCCGGCCTACCCCGCCTCAGCCGTAAACGGATTGCCGCCTGGACGCCGCGTTATGCGGCACTGGAGTTACTCGAGGGCGGCGAGTTGACGGAAGCGGCTGACCTGTATGCCGTTGCCGTTATTCTGTACGAGCTGATCAGCGGCCACCACCCATTCAGCCGGCTAACCGCCAAACAGGCCAAATGCATGGATCAGAATGAAACACTGGATAAACCAGAGAATCTGCCAAAGCACTGCTGGCCAACGCTGAAAGCGGCGCTGGCCTTCGACGAGCAGGACCGCCAGACCACGGTCGAAGAGCTACTGGCCAGCTTCAGCTACCAGCCAACCAGCCTGCTACAGCGGTTATTGGGGCGCAGGGCCTGACAGCCTAAACCTGAGATAAAAAAAGCCCCGCAAAGCAGATTTGCGGGGCTTTTTTATGGTTCATCGCGGATTAGCGGGAATTTAGTAGGGACGGCGGACAAGCTGGGTTAAGTTTGGGTCACCACAACACCAACCAGACCCAACTGCCGCCGTCGCTATGGATGCTAAACTTCTT
>NZ_JACGWE010000073.1:0-7085 GCF_014077575.1 Pseudomonas sp. 5Ae-yellow
CATGAGGCGGTGCTCTCGGATTATGGTGTTGGTCGCACAACCATCATGACCGAGATGTCACCGCCTCACCTCATTCCAGAAACGAAAAGTCCGGGTTGCCCCGGACTTCCGTGAAGAACCTTTTTTTATGCCTCTCTTCCTACTATTTGATCCGCTCCAGCACCCCTGCTGATACGCGCCGGGTAGTCTCCACGCCAAAATCCACGCCTTTCGATTCCTTTAAAAAATCGTCTACGGCGCCTTCCAGGCGAGATGCCTGGTCACCCAACTCCCAGTGATAGCGCAGCAGAAGAGCGGCACTGAGCAACGCAGCTATGGGGTTTGCTCTACCGCTACCGGCAATATCCGGCGCACTACCGTGCACCGGCTCAGCCAGCGCAATCCCCTGCCCCCAGTTAAGCGACGGCGCGGTGGCCAGGCCGCCTGACCAGTAGCTGGCCAGATCGGACAGTACATCGCCAAACAGGTTGGTGGTCACAACCAGGTCAAAGGATTCCGGCTGTTCGATCAACTGCAGCGCGGCCACATCAACCAAGCGCTCATCCAGCACCGAGCCCAACCCTTGGGCTTCCAACACGGCGCGGCAGCTATCGCGAAAGAGTCCGCACGTGAGCGGCAGCACATTGGCTTTATGCACCAGGGTTATGCGCCTTGCCTGCCGCAATTGAGCGACCTGCGCTGCGCGTTGCGCCAGTAATTCGCTCGCCTGTCTACTGATATGCCGCTCAGCTATAGCCTTATCTGGCGATGCCATATGCTCGCGCCCGACATAAAGCCCTTCACTGTTCTCGCGCAATACCATCAGGTCTATCCCGCTCTTGGGCGAGATAAAGGGCCAGCTGCGCACCGGACGTAAGTTGACTGACAAACCCAGCTGTTGGCGCAACGTCAGTATTGCGCTGCGATAACCGGTTACCTGATGTGCTGGCGATTGCACCGCGCCAAACAGCCCGGCCCCGCACTCGCGCATAAGATCGAGCGTGCGCTCGGGCACGGCACAGCCGGTCTGTTGAAAGCAGGCCCAGCCCGCTTGCGCGTGCAATACTTCCAAGTCTGGCACCAGCAGCTTAATGGCCTCTACCGCGACCGGCACAACCTCCGGCCCAATACCGTCGCCGGGGATCACGCAGAGTTTCTTCATACCTTGGACGCTCTTCGGGTTGCCAATAAGAGACCAGAGAAGGTCAGGGTGCCTCCCAGGAGGTGGTACCAGTGCAAGTGTTCGCCGAGCAGTAATACGCCGAGCAGAGCGGTAAACACTGGCATCAGGTAGCTGAATAGGGAGGCGGTCGCTGGGCCGAGAATACGCACACCGTTATTCCAGGCAAGATAAGCGAACAGTGAAGCCAGCAGCGCTGTGTAGCTAACGGCCCCAAGTGTCACCAGTGTCAGCGGCATGGGCCCGGTTTGGCTGTACTCCCATAGATAAACCGGCAACAGCAGCGGGACGCCACACAAGAGCATCGCGGTCAGCAAGGTCACTCCCGGAACGGGAATCATCCAGCGACGCAGAAGAACAGAGTAGAGCCCCCACGTCATTACCGCCGCCAGCATGACTAAATCACCCGGATTGAAAACCAGGTGCGCAAGCTTACCCAGCTGCCCAGTACTGAGGATCACCAACAGCCCGGTGAAGGACAACAGGGTGCCGGCTAGTGTTTGCCGGCTTGGCCACTGGCGCAACAATAGAACCGACCATATAAACGCAGCAACCGGGAGCCCGGTATTAACCAAGGTGATGTTAATGGCGGTGGTACTCTGCGCCGCCAGGTACAAAAGCGTGTTGTAGGATGAAATGCTTAACGCCGACAAGGTTGCAATCTGCTTCCAATGCAACAGTAATACGGCCCGCTGGCGCCACAATCCGCGCAGGGTAAAAGGTAAGATCAATAACAGGGCCGTAGTCCATCGCCAAAATGACAAACCAATCGGTGGCAATAACCCAGCAGTCGCGCGCGCGACCAGGGCGTTACCAGCCCAGATCAGTGCGCATAGAAGTAGACCGGCAATGGCCCAGCCGCGTGCGGACAACCTCACGCGGATCTGCCGAAAACAGCAAACATCAAACATACCTCCTACCAAAAACCCAATAGCGGAAGGTGCGAGCCGCAAACGTATCAGCGCTGCGGTAATAGTCCTCTAGTCAATCGACCAGCGAATAGGCCATAACCAGAGCGTCTTCACGCCCACCGACAGCGGGATAGTAGTTTCTGCGCCGGCCGATTTCGTTAAAGCCAAAGCTCTCATACAAACCCGCGGCATTAAGGTTGGACTCACGCACCTCCAAAAAGGTGACTTCAGCATCACGTACCTTGGCTTGCTGCATAAGGTGCTCAAGCAAACCATGACCAAAACCATTGCCCTGACTTTCTGGCCTAATGGTGATATTCAACAAATGAGATTCGCCCGCTGCCGCAGACAGTACGCCGTGCCCAATTTGCTGCAAGCCATCGAAGGCTAACCAGCACTCATGGCCTGACTTGATGCAGTCCAGAAAGATGCCGCGAGTCCAAGGATGACTGAAAGCAGAGAATTCAATAGCCAGCACCGCATCCAGATCAGACTCCTGCATGCGTCGGAAAATCAGGGCACTCATACGTTATCCTTCCACCGTGCCTTTACTCGTCTCAGCTGCGCCCATAGCGCCGCTTTGCGCTGCGGTTCACGCATCAACAGCTCAAGATCATCTGCAAACCAGCCAGCAGGTAAACCCTCAAGTGCTACTTCGCGTCCAACCAATTCATCGACCTTTGCCAAGTCCGACTCGACCAATAGCCCGGTAGCAGGACCAAAACAGCCAAGCGAGACTAACTCCTGGTCTTCCAGGCGTCCTTGCATAAAAGCCAGCAATCCCCTGCTCGCTGCTTCTGCACTACGATCAAGCTGTGGGTTACGACTCAACGGCCAACGAAAATCAGCTAATAACCGTGGCCGCGATGGCAACCCTACTGCGCGCAGAATATCCTGCAGCAAAATAAAGGCAGGGGTTGCGCTTTCGAGGCCAGGCTCAGGCGCCTCGGTAAGAAGGGCGCAAGGGCCTGCCAACCAAAGCTGCAAATAAAAGGGCTCAATGGCCGCAGCGACAGGAGCCGCCTGCACCGGAGTTTCTTCAGGCTGGGGCGCTTTCGGTTGTGCGACCTCGCCGCGTAACTTGTTAACCAACGCGGCTGGTTTAACTGCGGGGGCCTTGCTGATTGGCGCAGTCACCGGAGCTGCCGAGGGAGCTGAATCGGGCTCCTGGGTTGGCTGCGCCTCTTGCACTGCGGGTAGCGTATACGGGATACGTTCTGGCACACCAATCAACGCTTTGCGTGGTATCCAGTTGGTTACTCCCATGGCCTCAAGATAGGCCAGACGCGCTTGTTCCTGCATCAGACCCCCGCTGCCTGAGGATGAGCGCGGTATGCACCTTCGCGCATCAGATTCAACGCATTGATATAGGCTTTGGCCGAGGCCACGACAATATCGGTATCAGCACCGTTACCGTTTACGATGCGGCCACTTTTTTCTAGGCGCACCGTCACTTCACCCTGCGAGTCAGTACCCTCGGTGATCGCGTTTACCGAATACAGCTGAAGAGTCGCGTTCGAGCCGATTACCTGCTCGATAGCCTTGAACGTGGCATCTACCGGACCAGAGCCCCCTGAGCGCGCTTCCTGCTCTACTCCGTCGACACTAAGCTGAACCAGCGCATTCGGTACCTCGCCCATGCAGGACGAGACGTCCAAATGAACCAAGCGAATGTGCTCGACCACCTCGGTTAGCGTATCAGTCACCAGCGCCTGCAGATCTTCATCAAAAATCTCATGCTTACGATCGGCCAACTGTTTGAAGCGAACAAAAGCCGCATTCAAATCTTCACCGCTCAAAACAATGCCCAGCTCTTCAAGACGCGAGCGGAAAGCATTCCGCCCTGACAACTTGCCCAAGGACAACTTGTTGGTGTGCCAGCCCACGGACTGCGCGCTCATGATTTCATAGGTTTCACGATGCTTAAGCACGCCATCCTGGTGAATCCCTGACTCGTGAGCAAAGGCATTGGCGCCGACAATAGCTTTGTTGGGCTGTACCGGGAAGCCGGTGATCCCTGAAACGAGCCGCGAAGCAGGCAAGATATTCTCGGTCACAACTCCGGTATATACACCCAGCAGATCCTGCCGCGTCTTGATTGCCATAACGATCTCTTCCAGCGCAGCGTTACCGGCGCGCTCGCCCAAGCCGTTGATAGTGCATTCAACCTGACGGGCACCGGCTGTAACCGCCGCCAGTGAATTAGCAACAGCCAGACCCAGGTCGTTATGACAATGCACTGAAAAAACGGCTTTATCGGCGTTAGGTACGCGAGACATTATCTGCCGTATGGTGTCGGCGAACTGGTGCGGGATAGCATAGCCGACGGTGTCAGGAATATTGATGGTCCGGGCACCTGCGTCGATGGCCGCCTCGATAATTCGGCAAAGGAAGTCGATCTCGGAGCGCCCTGCATCTTCGCATGAGAACTCGACATCAGCGCACAGGTTGCGCGCGCGCTTAACTGCGCGCACTGCTTGCTCAACCACCTGATCCGGCGGTAAACGCAGCTTATGCTGCATATGAATCGGACTGGTGGCAATAAAGGTATGAATGCGCCCTGCATTAGCGCCGGCCAGTGCTTCAGCTGCTCGGTCAATGTCCGCGTCAACCGCACGCGACAGACTACAGATAATGCTGTCCTGAATGCTGTCCGCAATCGCCTTGACCGCCTCGAAGTCGCCGGGACTGGCAATGGCAAACCCCGCTTCGATGACGTCCACCTGCAGCTTCTCCAGCGCCCGCGCGATACGCAGCTTTTCGTCCTTGGTCATGGACGCGCCAGGGCTCTGCTCACCATCTCGCAACGTGGTATCAAAAATAAATACCCGGTCCTGATTCATATGTAAGGTCCTCCGCAAATACCGCTGAACACTGTCGTTCGCTTCACGCCCATCGGCGCCTGGGTCAGGCCGATACTATACCGCATCCTCCCGACCGACTGGGAAAGCCAGTACCTTGGAACTCACTGCGGTTTATGACGTAACAACAGCACAACAAAAGTATTCTTCCTTAGTCTCACGTAGGGACTTATTCTGTCGGTTGATCTAATAACAGGACTGTCCTGCTGAAAACGCGCAGAGAACGGTTCGTCTGAATTGCATAAAAAGCAGGAGATTGGATGTATGTTTGACCGTCACTATGCCGTGTGGCCCGATCAAGTACCCAAGCAGCTTGAAGTCCCCGCCACCAACTTGTTCCACAACATCACCGTCTCCGCACTTCGCTACCCCGATCATCCAGCTATTCACTACTACGGTAGCAACATCAGCTACCGCGAGCTGCAGAATCAGGCCGAGCGCCTTGCGGGCTATCTACAGCAAGCCGGCGTAAAAGACGGCGATCGCGTACTGCTGTATATGCAGAATAGCCCACAGTACATCATCGGCTACTTCGCCATTTTGCGTGCTAACGCCGTTGTTGTGCCGGTTAACCCCATGAACCGCACTGCCGAACTCGCCTACCTGATCGAAGACACCCAGGCGCCTGTAGCGCTATGCGGGCAAGAGCTGAGCGAATTCGTGGCGCCGCATATCGGCGAGAGTGCGTTAAAAGAAGTGATTGTCACTGCCTACAGCGAATACGTAGTAGAAACGACAGACCTTACGTTGCCCGACGCCGTGGCTGCGCCCGCCGAGCCGGTTACAGCAGCAGGGCTGACTGCATGGCAAGCGGCGATGAAAGCTGACATAAAGCCAAGCGCTTTAACCGCAGGACCAAATGACCTGTGTGTCATACCTTACAGCTCGGGCACTACCGGCAATCCAAAAGGCTGCGTCCACACGCATCATAGCGCGATGGCTACCACTGTGTATGGAGCCGCCTGGGTGAACACTCAGCACAGCTGCATCCATCTGGTGTCGGTACCCATGTTTCATGTCACTGGTATGCAATCGTGCATGAACTCCACTCTCTACGCTGGCGGCACCCTGGTCGTAATGACCCGCTGGGATAGAAAGGTAGCGGCACAATTGATTGAAAGCCTGAAAATCAATACCTGGCGCAACATATCGACGATGGTGGTCGACATGTTGTCCGATCCCGATATCGATCAATACGACATCAGCTCACTCACTGGTATCGGCGGTGGCGGAGCGGCTATGCCCGCAGCCGTAGCTAAAAAGCTTCAGGACAAGACAGGCCTTATCTATATGGAAGGCTATGGGTTGTCCGAAACGATCGCAGCAACACATGCAAATCCGCCTCATGCCTGCAAACCCCAATGCCTGGGTGTTCCCTTCATCGGTGTTGACTCACGGGTGATTGACGTTGATACGTTAAAAGAAGTCGAGCCCGGCGTGACCGGTGAAATCATCATGCGCGGCGAACAGATTTTCCAAGGTTACTGGAACCGCCCTGATGCTACCGAAGAGGCGTTTGTTGAGGTAGATGGCGAGCGCTTCTTCCGCTCTGGCGACCTCGGCTATTATGACGAAGAGGGCTACTTTTTCCTGGTAGACCGCGTAAAACGAATGATCAACGCTTCAGGCTTCAAGGTATGGCCCGCGGAAGTTGAATCACTCATGTACGCACACCCGGCCATTCAGGAAGTCTGCATTATCTCTGTACCCCATGAGCGACGCGGCGAAACGGTTAAAGCGGTCGTCGTACTGAGTGCAGGTAAACAAGACACAACAGAGCAGGACATTATCAACTGGTGCCAGGAAAACATGGCTGCCTACAAATGCCCGCAGATCGTCTCCTTCGCCGACAGCATTCCCAAGTCGCCAACGGGCAAGATCATGTGGCGCCACCTGCAGGACATCGAGTGGGGACGCGCTGAAGCCTAACTCCCCTCGGCTTTGCACTCAAGAGCGCCCTAGGGCGCTCTTTTTTATTGCCCTGCAAGCTGCAAGCTGCAAGCTGGAAGCTGGAAGCTGGAAGCTGGAAGCTGGAAGCTGGAAGCTGGAAGCTGGAAGCTGGAAGCTGGAAGCTGGAAGCTGGAAGCTGGAAGAGAGTGGCGTTTGCCTAGGGCAGGTCAATAGGTTTTGGCTTTAATCTGCAAGCAGCCGCAG
>NZ_JACGWE010000045.1:0-23665 GCF_014077575.1 Pseudomonas sp. 5Ae-yellow
AAGCGCTTCGATTTCAAATGTCCTATCGAAGTCATGAGCGAAGTGATGCAGAAAGCCTTGGCTATGCAATATGATGCTCCTGCGTCAATTCAATAACCGTGTTGCACTCAGCTCCTGCAACCGCCCTCCATTTGAGGCCTAACAGCAAAGCTGCAGATCAGCTGTGTGGTTTTTTGCATTCGCTTATCTTGCGTTGTTAGGCACCTTTCCATTTGACAAAACGAAAATGGATCGTCCCGATGATCTTTCCCCCAAATTCCGCGCCATGAACTTGATGAGATTTCCAGCTAATCTAGCACGATGGGGATCTTGATATGAAGAATACGCGATACACCGAAGAGCAGATCATTGGCACTATCAAGGAACACGAGGCCGAGGCCAAGGTCGATGTTATCTGCATCATGAGATCGAGGATGCGCACCTGTTAGCTGAAATGCTGGGAGGGCCGTTGGGCACATGATGATTTGAACGTTGGATTCTTAAGTTTGGCCTACATTCCAGCAGGGCTTCAGTACTGACCGGCTATACTCGATTGCGTCCCTCAACTCGGTCCAGCGGGCTTTCCCTTTCTCAGGCAGGTAATGACATGAAGAAAACCGAGAAAATACCAGCAACCTACGAGGAAGCCGAGCGGATAAAAGCTGAAAATCGAGCGAAGAAGACTGCGTTCGTGGCCTCGTTGAGTAAAGAAGAGCGCGAGGCCTTAGAGGAGCGGTTGCGAGACGTCGTGGTTAGGGATTTTGGCGGATATCGGTCACTTGACAGCGACTGAAAGGTTAATATAATCAAACATGATTCTGAGATGCCACCTAATCCAACTTTTGCGGAAAACGCGCCCAAGAGCTTGATTATTCGGGATATTTGAACTGTTGAATTCGAATCCCCCCGGCCCCACCAAATAAGCAAGACCTAAGACCCTGATTATCCTCGTGATTTTCAGGGTTTTTTGCTTTCTGGGGTACGCGATTGTCTCGAAAGTGTCACTCTTGAAAATCTGCATTGGGAAGCCGGCGGGATCTCGCTTTGGTTCGTAAATATGTAGAACCATTGAACCCCCATTACACGTAACGTTTCAAAAAAATGACGCTCTGTTGCTGGTACAGAGGACCCCTTCACCGAGGTAAGGTTAGGCCCCCGAGATTAACCCGTGAAGCTCCGTCCTGACAGAATTCATAATCACTGCTTAACGTCCATGATCGAGCGATCAAAATCCGCTAAGAAACCTTGCCAATTTTTCAAAACCTCTTCATTGAAATAAGCTTTTACAGA
The DNA here is from genome assembly GCF_014077575.1 of Pseudomonas sp. 5Ae-yellow. NCBI lineage: Bacteria > Pseudomonadati > Pseudomonadota > Gammaproteobacteria > Pseudomonadales > Pseudomonadaceae > Pseudomonas > Pseudomonas sp. 5Ae-yellow. Next base: position 1,270 of record NZ_JACGWE010000045.1, read on the forward strand.
CCAGCCGTTTCGTTGATCCATCGTGATGCTGCACAAACGAGAAACGCAATAAAAGATAGGTGGATTACCTAACACTGTAACGTAGGTGTCATGGTCATTTGGCACCCAATACCGGATCATACTGAGGCGCTCAACATCGTATGGAATCAAGCCATCGTAAAGGCTTTTTTCTTCCCCCTGATGCTCGATTACTTTCAAATTTCGTTCTTCATTTAGCCTTTCTACTTCTCGATAGAACCTGTACAGAGGAGTCTTTGCCTGAAGGTCTTTATTAACTTCGAAAGGTGGAACCACCAATGATGAAAACCCCTCCAACAAAACATTTCGGTGGTCTTCCTCATTCAAAGAGTACCGGAATTCAACCTGAACATTGTCGGCTAACGTCCCTCGTATACCCGAAGCACAATCACCCACTCCCTTTGGAACAAACCCTGGCAGACAATAATGAAGATAAAAATGTGGGCCTTCACCGGTCCCATAAATTGTCCGGTGTTCGGGTCGAGGCTTGTAATCTGCGCCGTCCACATCGCGAATTTCGGTCGTCGCCTGTTCAGGTTTCATAATCTCGACGCCAAACGCGCCAGTAGAAGCGAGAAGGCCTAACCCTATCGAAAACAGCCATACAGGGGCCTTTATATACAGATAACGATTATTTTTCATAAGTCGCAAATTGATCTCAGAATAACCTACACCTTCAAACAAAACAGATAGCACGTTTAATCAGGGTTGAAAGTACTAGAACTCATCACCATCTACTTTGGCATGAAAGTCACCACATGACCTGGCTATATTGTCAGGACTATAGGAGCGAACTTGATCGCATCCCTGGAGGGGGTCTGGACCTTTTCAAAATAGATGCATCGCGTGCTACCCAGCACTGCCCCATTAGCAAGATTGAGGCTCTGCACAGAGTCTTTTTTTGGCATTCCGTCTGGAGCAACCCAGCCACTACGACATTTTCTTTCTGAGTAAAAAGGCGCAAGCAAACGAAAACGTCTTGCGTCAATTCTCATCGCTGCGCCAAGGTGCCTTCAAATACTGGTTGATCGTATCCGAGAATGTTATCGCGCCGAGCTGTTCAGGCATGACATCAGTATTGAGCGCACAGCGATGCTGATGTTCAGCTCATCGCAAGGCATGATGACCATGTATCGGAACGACCGGCTTGGTGAACACGAAGAGCATTTCATCCGGATATACCGTAACAGTTACCAACTGATTGAAACGCTGTTGCTGGCGCAGTAACGCCGCGCTGCGACTGGCGTGATGGTTACCGATATCCTTATGCTGTCCTGAATACTGCTGCAATGGCCAATATGCTGGAACCAACATGCTGAATTGGAGAGAAAGGCGTGACGCTTCTGGCGTACGCTATCTGCTGGAAACGGCACAAGATGATGGCGTGGACATCCAAGCCTGCCTGGCAGGGAGTGCCATCTCGGCAACCGCTCTGTTAGAGCCCGGTACAACTATTGAGGCGTGGCAAGAGCTGGCAGTAATTCGTAACTTGATACAGCAAGGTATCAAGCCCGACTTTGGGTACAGACTTGGTCGACGTTATCACTTGACCAGCCTCGGCCTCCTCGGATTTACCATGCTGGCCAGCGATAACCTGGAAAGCGCATTGGCGTTACTGGATCGATTTCAAACGCTGGCACTGACCATCTGCCCGGTAACGACTGAGCGGCATCCTTTGGGGCTTTGGGTTTTCTTTGATGAACGCGTTCTTCCTGCCGACGCTCAAAGCCTGGTAGTCGAGCGTGGGCTTTCCGGCATCATCAGCTTGGCGTCAGAACTGATGCAACGCAATGTTCAGCCCCTTGAAGTACAGGTAAAACACAGCGCACCAAACCAAGCAGATCAACACCTCCACGCAATGCCCTACGCCATACAGTATTCAACACAGCGCAATGGAGTGCTATTCGCCCAGCAGGACATGGTCGCGCCAATGCCCCAGGCAAACCTTAGCTCACGCTTTGAAGGTGAGCGCCTGTGCACACAACTCATCGTCGAGCTCGACCTATCGCCGACCAGCTCGGTAACGGTTCGCCGCGTTCAGGAAGTGCTGCTGGAAAGCGCTTCAACGCTAATGACAAGCAAGCAGGTGGCGGACGCCATTGGCCTCTCGGATCGCACGCTGCACCGCAGACTGGCCGCCGACGGCAAGACCTTCGCCATGGTCAATGACGGCATAAAGCAGAAAATGGCGGAACGCTTACTCGCCGAATCAAATATCAGCGTTGCGGCAGTCGCGCAGCGATTAGGCTACGCGGAAGCCGCGAGTTTTTCTCGCGCCTTTAGCCGCTGGACGGGCACCGCACCAGGGCGGTGGCGCAGAAGCGTGTAGGTACCATAGTGCTTTAACAAGTAACCTTGAGAGACGCCATATTTCCTTTCCGGCGCTTATAGCTCAGCTCATTGGTTTGGCATACGTACAACGCTAGGCAGTCATGAAACTGCAAAAAAATGACGCTAAAACCATGAGCCTAAAAGACAAGATGCGCCATAGCACACCTAGTTTTGAAATGGGCTTGAGCACCACCAAAGATAAAGAATGTCTGCTACAATTCTTCGCCACAATGCTAGGGATCGGCAATCAAGAATCTGCTGCAACTCTCAAGCCATGAAGTCAATAAAGACAGGCCGCCGAGAAAGATCAAAGGCACTGTCATAACAATGATTTGAACTGTTCAGGTATCCAGATTCCGATGAGCTCTCCACTTGTATCCATCGTCATGGCTTGCTTCAATCACGCTAACTACGTGGAAAAGTCCATCCGCTCTGTCATGGAGCACGACTACGACAACATCGAATTCCTTGTGGTAGATGATGGTTCGACAGATAACAGCCTGGCGATTATTCGAGCGCTTCAAGCCGAGTATGGTTTCAAAGTGATAACGCAGGAAAACCAGGGCGTTACCAAGGCCGTAAACACAGGTTTTTACGCCACCAATGGCGAGTATTTCGCCTCGTTTGACTCTGACGACATCATGCTGCCCGGGCGGATACGCCTCCAGGTCGAGTACCTGCAGACACGACCTGAAGTAGGCGGCTGTGGCGCCAACTTTGAGTATATAGACGCCCAAGGTAACCATAAGCCGGGGGCGCTATTCAAAAAGGCTGCGAGCTATCAATTTCACGACTTCTTCGTTGACCGCAGATGGCTCGGCGGACCCACTGCGTTCTTTAGAAGGCAGGCGATACTGGACGCTGGCGGCTATGATCTGGATAACCCGATACAGGACACGCATCTGGAACTCAAGGTGGCACATGCCGGTTATCGCCTGGATATTATCGAAGATATCGTCACCCTATATAGAAGACACGATACAAACATATCGTCCAACAACAAGGGCAACTTCAAATCTCATTTACTGGCAATCAACCAGTTTCAGGCGGAGCCGGGCTACATAGCAGCCAAACGAGGCTTGATTCACGCTGAACTAAAAAAAGCCGTTGCTGAAGACCGCGCCTATGCCAAGGAGTTGTTTGCTCTGTTACCGCTCAAAGAGTGGAACACAAAAACACTCAAGCGCTTCTGGCGCTATTCCAGAAAACGCCTCTCACCCGACTTCAGTAAACTGAAAACACGACGACGAGCGGTCTGACAGAGCGCTATTCAGACCTGTAAATAGGCTTGACTGGCAAGCCTGAAAGCTTTGTATCGGCGGCATGCGCTTATGGTCAAAGTACGATGGCATCGTGAGCGAGGCTCACGTTAGCCTCGCGTAACAGCAAACAACGATAACCAGTCGACAGCTACAAAGCTCAACACTGAAACCTAATTGCAACAAAGTAATTCCGTTGCTAAATTGAATAAACTAACTCACTGAATATGGAAACGCCCACATGAAACGGATCTTACTCGGCACCGTCCTGGCTGCAGCTTCAATCAACGCCTTCGCGGCTGCTCCCGGCGGCCCTAGCTGCGGTTGGGGTAACATGTTGTTCGAAGGTCAAAGCGGCCTGCCATCCCATCTGGTGGCCTCCATCACCAATGGCACGTCCGGTAACGCCACTTTCGGTATGACCTCTGGTACCAATGGTTGTGATACCGGCGGCAAGCTGACCTACGCTGGCAAGCCAATGCTGGTTTTGGGCAGCATCATGAACGAGCTGTCTGAAGACGTTGCTCGTGGTGAAGGCGAAGCTCTGACCACTTACGCGGTAGTATTGGGTGTGCAGCCTGAAGATCGCGCGCATTTCAACGCCGTTACCCACGCCCACTTCAACGACATCTTCACCAGTGCCGACGTAACTGCTGAGCAGGTACATGAAGCAACTCTGAACCTGATGCGCCAAGACGCCGTGCTGGCCAAATACGCAGCCTAAGCCTGATCGCGGTACAATCTGCAAAAGGCCGGAGCCAAAAGCCCGGCCTTTTGTGTTTATATCCGACGTACCTCTTTTTCTATTACTGCAAGTGACGCCCACCATGTTCAAACGCTTAGCCCCGCTGCTGATCGGCAGCCTGTGCGCTGCTGCGCAGGCCTCTCCGCAAATGGCCGATACCCAGCTGCAGGCGCTAGCGAGCGAACGTTATTGGCTGTTGCTTGGGCACTATCTACCGAGCCGCCTTGACGGTTGGCGCAGCTACGTCGATGACGACGCGTTTTTTCTGGCCGACGAGGGCGCTACGTCACCGGCTGCCGAGCTGCAAGCGACACTGGAAGGGCTTTATGCGGACCCCGCGCAGGGCAATGACCACGTCCAGTGCAAGTACCCCGCACGCACGCGCTGGCTGCGTGAACAGTTACAGCTAAGCGATCTGCCAAGCCCGGACTGCGGCGAGTACCGCAGCTGGTATGACGATATCAACCCGCACGCCACCGTGCTGGTTTTCCCGGATGCTTACCTGAATAGCCCATCGTCGATGTTTGGCCATACCTTGCTGCGGATCGACTCGCCTGACACCCAAGCCAGCGGCACCACTCTGCTGACCTACGCGCTTAACTTTGGTGCCATGGTAGAGAATATGGACAACGGCATTCTGTATGCCTGGAAAGGGCTGGCGGGTGGCTACCCAGGTCAGTTCTCACTGCTGCCCTACCGCGACAAGATTGGCGAATACAGTCGCCTGGAGAATCGCGATCTGTGGGAATATCAGCTCAACCTGACGCCAGAAGAAACCGCCCGCATGGTCGAACATGTGTGGGAATTGCGGCAGGTGCGCTTTGACTATTTTTTCTTCGACGAGAATTGCTCCTACCGCTTATTGGAGTTACTCGAAGTCGCCAAGCCGCAACTGCATTTGACCGAGCAGTTTCCGCTGACCGCCATTCCCGCCGATACCGTGCGCGCGGTGCGCGAAGCAGGCCTGATTACCGACGTAACCTATCGGCCTTCGCGCGAACGCGAGCTACTGGCCCAGGCCGAGCCATTAACCAGCAACGAGCTTGATTGGGTCACTCGCCTGGCGGCCGACAGCGCGGTGTTGAAGGACCCGGACTACCAAGCAATCGATTCGCAGCGCCAAGCACTGATTCAAGAGTCGGCATACCGCCTGATTCGCTATCAGAGCAGCGGCCAGGAACGCGATCAGGCGAGCGCCGACCGTAGCTACCAGTTGCTCCAGGCGATCAACCAGAACCCACCACCCAAACTGCTCATCGACACGCCGACGTATCCGGAATATGGCCACGAATCACGCACCTGGCAACTCGCGCTGGGCAGCCGTGATGACCGTGCCTTTGCCGAGTACGGCTTACGTCTGGCGTATCACGATCTGGCCGATAACCTGGCCGGCTTTCCGCTCGGCGCGCAGATTGAATTGGGCACGCTGAATATCCGTCAGTACCAAGGCAATCACTGGCAACTGGAAGAACTGGGGCTGGTCAGCATTCGCTCGCTGACCCCGCGTAACCAGCTGCTCAAACCCTGGTCCTGGCAGGTAGCCACCGGGCTGGAGCGCGTCGCCGGTGACGACGACAAACGCAGGCTGGTACCGCACCTGAACGGCGGCGGCGGGTTCAGCTGGAATCCGGTAAACGACCTGCAAACCTTTGCGCTGGCGACCCTGCGCGTCGAGCACCACCAGGATGCCGACGAAGCCTTGAGCCCTGCTGCCGGCTTCAATGCGGGCCTGCTGTGGCGCAACGGGTTAGGCAATCTGCTGATGGAAACCAGCAACGACTTCTTTACCAATGGCGAGGTGCGCCGCAGTCTAAAGCTTAGCCAGCACTGGGAGCTGGGAACAGATCTGGGCCTGCGCCTGAGAGCCAGCCGCGAATTTAGCCACCGCAGCGACCCCGAGAATGAAGTCAGCCTGCAGTTACGCTGGTATTACTATTGAGCTGTACCCGCAGCAGCGACTAAATCCGTAAAAAAGTCTAGTGAAGTAGATGCTATCGGTAGGCATTTGCTGCGCTTCGCGAGCCATGCTTGCAGCCTAAATAGGGCCGCTTTTCTGATCTGCGCGCTGCGCCATGAATCTGTCGCTCAGAAAAAAACAGCGCTCCACTGACAATATTCCGACCTTTGATGGCCGAGCACTCGGGTTCACACATCAGGAAAAACGGGTTACCATCAAAAACTACATACCGGTTATAAAAAGAAAGGAGTCAGGGATGAGTCAAAAAATTATCTGCGTCGCCCGGAATGCGATGGCCGCGGCCATTCTGAGCACAGCGTCTTTTGGCGCTACAGCCAATGATATTGGCTTCGGGGTTGGCGTCAGCTATGTATTCGGGCAAGGACCGGCCATCGGCATCAAGGCCTTCTCGGATGACGAAGAAAACAAGGCAGCAGCAACCCTGGGCCTGGATTACGTGTTTGCCAGCGGCTCATTCCGTCCAAACGTCGGTATTGGTTATCAGGGTGAAGGCTACTTCGGTGATGCCAACCTGGGCTACTCGTTGAAAACCCGAAACTTTGACTTTGCGACCGGTGCGGGCTGGTCAGATGCGGACGGCAAATCTAATGACGCGCCAACAACGCTCAACCCTGGCATACCAGACAACGGCAACGGACCAAAGCCGCCCCCCCAACAAGGTCAAGGTTAAAGTGAGTTAAGCAGAGGCCATAACCATAATGTGGACCTCTGCTACCTAGCAAACGGGTTACCTGGCGGTAGCCAGTTCACGTTAGCGACTACCTCAAGCAAACTTCTGTCCAACTGATCTCAGTCAATATCCGTAATACCAACAACCGCTAAGCTCTCGGCCTTTCTGCAGACCAAGCGGTTCATCGCCATGCCCACATTTCCCGAACTGCTGGCGCCCGCCGGCACCCTCAAAGCCATGCGCTATGCCTTTGCCTACGGCGCCGATGCCGTCTACGCCGGACAGCCGCGCTACAGCTTGCGCGTACGCGAGAACGATTTTCATGACCCTAAGGTGCTGGCTGAGGCGATTACGGAAGCACATGCGCAGGGTAAGAAGTTCTACTTGGCCAGTAATATCGCCGCGCACAACAGCAAAGTGGCAACCTACCTGCGGGATTTGGAATCGGTCGTGGCGATGGGGCCGGATGCACTGATTATGTCGGACCCCGGTCTGATCATGCTGGTGCGTGAACGCTGGCCCGAGTTGCCGGTGCACCTCTCGGTGCAGGCCAATGCCGTCAACTGGGCCACAGTGACGTTCTGGCAGAAATTGGGACTGGAGCGCATCATACTCTCACGCGAGCTATCGCTGGACGAGGTTGAGGAGATTCGCCGCCGCTGTCCGGATGTGGGCCTGGAGGTATTTGTCCATGGCGCACTCTGTATTGCCTACTCCGGTCGCTGCCTGCTCTCAGGGTATTTCAATCACCGTGATGCCAACCAGGGCGCCTGCACTAATGCCTGTCGCTGGCAGTATGACGTTAAGCCGGGCGTTGAAACACCCGAGGGCAATATCGAGCCCGTAAGCAAACCGGTGCAGATCATCACTCAGCGCAACAAGCCTGACGAACCTATGGCCATCGAGGAGGACGAGCACGGCACCTACGTGATGAACTCCAAGGACCTGCGCGCCGTGCAACACGTCGAGCGCTTTGTCCGCATGGGGGTAGATTCGCTGAAGATTGAAGGCCGCACCAAGTCGCACTTCTATGTAGCGCGCACCGTACAGGCGTATCGCCAGGCCATCGACGACGCTGTGGCCGGACGCCCGTTTAACCTGGCCTTGATGGATGATCTGGAAAGCCTGGCCAATCGCGGCTACACCGAAGGTTTTTATCGCCGCCATCCGCCTGGCGTGTACCAGAACTACGAGCAAGGCGCCTCACGCATGACCCGGCATCAGTTTGTCGGCGAGCTGGCAGAGGCCGACAATGACTGGATAACCATTGCCGTAAAAAACCGTTTCAGCCTGGGTGACCGGCTGGAGCTGATGACGCCAACCGGTAACCAGGCGTTCATTTTGCAGGCCATGCAGGACCGGCGCGGCCAGCCGATTGACGTGGCTCCCGGCGATGGTCACCTGGTACGTATCCCGCGGCCAGCGATAGACAATCTGGATTTCGCTTTGCTACTGCGCTATCTGCCCGACTGAGCAGGGCGCGCCAACCACAACGCGCCCCCCCGATGTCGGCGCCCGGTCAGCCTTGGCTGGTCAGCGCCTCGCGTAGATAGTCGATTAGAAACTGCACCAGCAAAGACGACTGGCGGTGCTGTGGATAGACCGCATAGACCTTACCGGCCGGCATTTGATAGGCCTCAAGCACAGTCACCAACTGGCCGCTGGCGAGCGCGTCGCCCACAATAAAGGTTGGCAACATGGTCAGCCCCAGACCGGCAATCGCAGCATCACGGACCAGCTCACCGTTGTTGACGCGGTAACGTCCGTGCAAGGCTATGCGCTGGCTACGCCCATCACGCCAGTAATGCCACTCCACCGATTTACTGTGGCCATAAAGCATGCACTCGTGGACGCGCAGATCATCCGGCGTTTGCGGCTCGCCATGCTTGGCCAGGTATGCCGGGCTGGCACAGGTCACCATGTGCAGCGGTGCCAGCTGACGCGCAATCAGGCTGGAATCAGCCAGCTCGCCAATGCGGATTGCCATGTCATAACCTTCACCCAGCAAGTCGACCGTACGGTCGCTGAGATCCAGCTCGATATTGACCTCGGGATACCGCTGCATAAAGGTTGGCAATAGCTCACTGAGGTGCAGGGTGCCAAAAGACATAGGCGCCGCCAGCCGCAGAGCGCCGCGCGGCGACGCGCCTTGCTCGGAGACCAACATGTCGGTTTCCGCGACATCCTGCAGTATGCGCCGCGCGCGCTCGAAATAGCTTTGCCCCAAGGCGGTTGCACTGAGTTTGCGCGTCGAGCGGTTGAGCAGGCGCACACCCAGGCGGGCTTCCAGTGCCGCCACTCGGCGACTGACAAACTGCTTGGATAGACCTAACACTTCAGCTGCCGCCGTAAAGCTGCCTTGCTCCAGCACACTGACAAACAACTGCATATCTTCAAGCTGGCTCATTGTCTCGCCCTAGTAGACAGTAATACCTATCCCAGCATCTTAATCCACGAATCAATAGACAGTAATCTGTTTTCAATGGGCAAAGCCGCTTTAGGTCAACAGCGCCCACCCTGACAACAGGAGTACTCGATATGAGCAATAACACCGAGCTACGCAAAGCCACCGAACGCGGTATCGCCAACCACGGCTGGCTGCAGTCGCGGCACAGTTTTTCCTTCGGCTCCTACTACGATCCCGAGCATGTCGGGTTTTCTGACCTGCTGGTGATCAATGATGACCGGGTGGCGCCTGCTGGCGGCTTTGGCAAACACCCACACCGCGATATGGAGATTTTCTCCTACGTGCTCGCAGGCGCCCTGAAGCATGAAGACACGCTGGGCAACGGCTCGCAGATCAGGCCCGGTGACGTGCAGCTGATGAGCGCCGGTACCGGAGTTGCACACAGCGAGTACAACGCCAGCAAGACCGCGCCGGTGCACTTCCTGCAAATCTGGATCATGCCCGGCAAGCAGGGCATCCAGCCGCAATATCAGCAGCAGCATATTGCTGCCGAGGAAAAACGCGGGCGGTTACGCTTGATTCTCGCACCAGACGGCGCCGAGGGTGCGCTCACCCTGCATCAGGACGCGCGGGTTTACGCGGGCCTGTTTAACGGCGCAGAGCGAGACACGCTGACACTCGCTGCCAACCGTCATGCCTACGTGCATGTGGCGAGCGGTACGGTGACAGTGAATGGCAAGCGGCTAAGCGAAGGTGATGGCCTCAAGTTACGGCATGCACAGACGCTGGAAATCAATCAGGGGCAGAACGCAGAGGTGCTGGTGTTTGACCTGCGGCCGTACGAAGTACCGCGCGTTTAAGTACGTCGGACGGCAAAAAGCCGGAACCTGTCAGGGCTCCGGCCTTTTTCTATGCGCAACACTTGGTGCGCAATACTAATACGTACATCAACGCACCCGGCGCAGCTATTAGGCCTCGGAGGCCTTTAACAGGGCGTTGTAGAGTTGATCCTTGAGGTGAGCGCGGCTAGCCTTCAGCTGCGTGAAATTCTCATCGGATACCGGCAGATTCTGCTTCTCCAGCGTCTGAATTTCCTTGTCCAGCTCGGCATATTCCTTCAGCTGCTTTTTGAAGTGGCCGTCGTGCTCGGTCAGTTGGTCGATCAGATCGCTGTACTGTGGAAAGTCATGATGAAGTTCATGGTTCGAAATACCCATCTGCGATAACTCCTTGCTACTACGAATGTGACGAGCCAAGTGCCGCTAAGCTCTGTTGGCTGCTCGATCGCGCAATGCGGCGGATCCTGCAGTCAACCCGGACATACCTGCACTGCTCTATGGTGTAGAGCGTCCTGTTCGCCTTTGGTTCCTGGCTATTATCGCCGTGCGACAGCGCGTCGCGCTCAATCCAGCAGCAGATGCCAAAGCAAAAACGCCAGCGGCAGCAGCACGGCTGTCAAAGCCCCCAGCGCGCCCATCGCCAACGCCGCAAAGGCGCCACATTCATCCCCCTCCTCCAGCGCTCTGGCGGTACCCACCGCGTGGGCATTCATACCGTACGCCATGCCGCGCGCAGCGGGGTGCTGCACGCCACAGAGATTCAACAACGGCGGCAGCATGGCAGTGCCAGCCACACCCGTCAGCATCACCAGCACCGCAGCCAAGGCGGCGATGCCACCCAACTGTTCGGCCAGCGGCATCGCTATGGGCATGGTCACCGACTTGGTCGCCAGCGTCATCAGTACCTGTGCGTCCGCACCCAGCCAGCGCGCAAACAGCAGCGTCAGCGCCACGATGGCGACACCACCTACCAGCAAGGTCAGCATGACCGGCCATAGCGCCTGACGAATGCGCCGCACGTTACGATACAGCGGCACCGCCAACGCAACCGTCGCTGGGCCGAGCAACCAGGAGATGGGTACCACGGCCTCCCGGTAGGCCTGGTAATCGAGACCCAGCAGGCGGATTCCGCCGATAATAATCAGCATGGTCACCAGCACCGGCTGCAATACCAGCCAGCCGCTACGACGATACAGCCAGACAGCACACAAAAAGGCCGCCAGCGTCAGGGCTAGCGCGATAACCGGCGAGTGTATTACCTGCACCAACGGATCAGTCATCATCGGCTTCCGCCGCTATCAGGCGCTGCATCATCCAGCCACACAGGGGGATACAAAACAGCAGCGACAACAGCAGCCCGCCGCTGATCGCTGGCAATTGCGCCAGCAGCACGTCACCGCCCAGTAGAATGCCGGTAGCCGGCACCGCCAGCAGTAGCGGCAAATACTGGAACAACGCAGAACTGGCCTGCTCCAGGCACTGCGGAATGCGCCCGAGGACCAGTAGCAACACCAACAGCAATAACAGGCCGATCACCGGTCCTGGCAGCATCGGCAACCACAGTTGCTGCAACAAGGCGCCGCCGGCCTGCATCATCAGCAGCAACAATAAGCCCTTGATCACAACGTATCTCGGCGTCGAAACAAGGGTCGGGGCTCGATGGCGGAGCGGCCGTAGAGCACACTCATGCCAGCCAAGCCCTTAAGGGCATCCTCAGCCGCCTTGTCTTCACGCACTGCAAAGGCATCAAAACCACACTGGCGCATATGGCTGAGCTGGTCGCGCAGCACGTCGCCCACCGCCCGCAGTTCACCTTGCCAGCCCAACCGGGTACGTAGCAGGTAGGCCTGGCTATAGCCGCGCCCATCGCGAAAAGTGGGGAAGTGCACCGCGATCATCGGCAGCACGGCCAGATAAGGCTCCAGTTGTTCCGCCTCATCATCCGGTTGCAGGCACACTGCATCTGCGCTGGTTTGCTCGCCCCGCAACACGGCCTCAGTCTGCCGCGCCAGCCAGTCGCTGAGCGACAGGATCAGTGGCGCAGTTGGCGCCTCGGGCGGTGTCAGCGCCAGCATCCAGGGGTCCGCGGTTGCCAGTTCGGCCCCGTCGCTGCCCAGACGTATCAGGTTGTTCATGCGCGCACCTCCTCACGCTGGTAGACCCGCGCCTTGAACGGCTCCAGGCCAACCCGCGCGACGGTATCAACAAAGCGCTCGCTCTCGATGCGCTGTTCGCGATAGACGTCAGCCAGGTGCGCAATCACATCCGGTACCTCGGCGGCGCTGAACGCCGGACCAATCACCTTGCCCAGCGCACTCTGTTTGCCCTGTGCACCGCCAATGGTGAACTGATACCACTCGCTACCATTCTTATCGACGCCGAGGATGCCGATATTGCCAATATGGTGATGCCCGCAGGCGTTCATGCAGCCGGAGATATTCAGGCTGATCTCGCCCAAATCCTGCAGCAGCGTCTGGTCGGCAAAGCGGTGCTGTATCGCCTGCGCCACCGGAATGGATTTGGCATTGGCCAGTGAGCAATAGTCGCCGCCGGGGCAGGCAATCACATCGGTCAGTAGCCCAATGTTGGCCGTCGCCAAGCCGGCTTCACAGGCCGCCTGCCAGAAGCGGTAAAGGTCTGCCTTGGCAATGTCCGGCAGGACCAGATTCTGCTCATGCGCCACGCGAATCTCACCAAAGCCGAAGCGCTCCGCCAGATCGGCAACCTGCTCCATCTGCTCGGCAGTGACATCGCCGGGCGGCGTATCGCCACCGGGTTTGGTCGACAGTGTGACGGAAACGTAGCCCGGCACCTTGTGGGCATGGGTGTTGCGTTGAACCCATTGGGTAAACTGGGCATCCTGCGCCAGCGCGGTGCCATAGCCGAGGTCAGTGACCGACTGCGGCACATAGGCTGGCGGCACAAAGTTGGCCGCGACCCGGCTGAACTCGGCTTCGGTCAGTTCGGCCGGGCCGTCCTTGATATGCTCCCATTCGGCATCGACCTCACTAGCGAAGGCCTCGATCCCCAGCGCCTTGACCAGAATCTTGATCCGCGCCTTGTACTTGTTGTCGCGTCGGCCATGCCGGTTGTACACCCGCAATACCGCCTCGACGTACGACAGCAGATGGCGCCAGGGCAGCGCGCGACGGATCGGCTGCGACAGGATGGGCGTACGCCCCAAACCGCCGCCGACCATCACGTCGAACAGCATCTCGCCGTTCGTATCCCGGTACAGATACAGGCCGATGTCGTGCATCATGACCGCCGCCCGGTCTTCCGTGGCCGAGCACAGCGCAATCTTGAATTTGCGCGGCAAGTAGAGAAACTCCGGATTGACGGTCGACCACTGTCGCAGAATTTCCGCGAGCGGACGCGGGTCGAGCACCTCATCTGCCGCTACGCCCGCAAAGGCGTCGGTGCTGATGTTGCGCACACAATTGCCCGATGTCTGGATGGCGTGCATATCAACCTGCGCCAGCCGTTCGAGAATATCCGGCACCTGCTCCAGCTCAATCCAGTTGTACTGGATATTCTGCCGGGTGGTGAAGTGACCGTAGCCGCGATCAAAGTCGCGGGCGATGCTGGCCAAGGTACGCAGCTGGTCTGCCGACAAGGTGCCGTAGGGGATCGCCACCCGCAGCATGTAAGCATGGCGCTGCAGATACAGGCCGTTCTGCAAGCGCAGCGGCAGAAACTCTTCTTCGCTCAGTTCACCGCTCAGACGCCGCGCAACCTGATCGCGAAACTGGGCTACGCGCTCGGTTACCAGCGCGCGGTCATATTCATCATAGTGGTACATGCAAACCTCTCGGGTGGGCTGCGCGCGCCGCTAATAAGGCGCTGGCAACGGGCAGCTCGGATCAGATCACCACTATGCGCAGCCGGGCGCTTACCAACCAGACCCAGATTCAGCCGAAAAAAGCGGATCAGATCGCATTTAGGCAGGCGCCGGGCGCGAACGAGAAGCAGTAGCAGATAGCTCTAAACAGCCCCGGACGACCTCATCTGATCTGCTTTTTTAAGTACATTCTGAATCTGTTATCAGATCAGCTGACCGCGCATCATGCACCGTGCCTGATAACCAAGAGCCGTGATTGCCATGACCAGCCAGATTCCGATTAAAGACGTGACTGCTAAAAATAAGCAGCCGATCACCTTCGTGCCGCCCGCGCAGACCGGCGATCCCATCCATACCCGCAGCTTCAAGGGGTTGTTTCGCAACCTGCGCCTGAGCGGCGCTGGCGCGCTCATACTCTTGTTCTTCGGTACCGCCTGGCTGAACTGGAATGGCCATCAAGCGGTGCTCTGGGATCTGGACGCCAAGCAGTTCTTTATCTTTGACGCGACCTTCTGGCCACAGGATTTCATCCTGCTGTCGGCGATCCTGATGATTGCCGCTTTTGGTCTGTTCTTCATCACCGTCTTTGCTGGCCGCGTGTGGTGCGGCTATACCTGCCCCCAAAGCGTCTGGACCTGGATTTTCATGTGGGCCGAGAAGGTAACCGAGGGTGAGCGACATCAGCGCGTTCGCCTCGACGCCGCGCCCTGGTCATTCAATAAACTGGCGCGGCGCGGCGCCAAACACAGTATCTGGCTGGTAGTCAGCCTGGCCACTGCGATTGCCTTTGTCGGTTATTTCACCCCGGTACGCGAACTGGTCAGCGATATGCTGCACCTGCAACTGGGTGCCAGCACCGCCTTCTGGCTGTTCTTTTTCACCGCTGCCACCTACTTCAACGCAGGTTGGCTGCGTGAGAAAGTCTGCCTGCACATGTGCCCCTACTCCCGCTTTCAGAGCGTCATGTTCGACGAGCACACCCTGGTCGTCACCTACGACAGCGCCCGTGGCGAATCCCGCGGACCACGCAAGAAGTCCATCGACCATACCGCTGCGGGCCTGGGTGACTGCATTGACTGTACGGTTTGCGTCCAGGTGTGCCCTACCGGAATTGATATCCGTGACGGCCTGCAACTCGACTGCATCAGTTGCGGCGCCTGTATCGATGCTTGCAACAGCGTGATGGACCAGATGGACTATCCGCGCGGGCTGATCCGCTATACCTCCGAGCGCGCGCTGGAAGGCAAGCCTACACACTGGCTACGCCCTCGCCTGGTAGGTTATGCCGCCGTGCTGCTGGCGATGGTTGGTAGCCTGGCCTGGGGAATCCAGGCCCGTCCGCTGATTGACCTGGACGTGAGTCGCGACCGCAGCATCTTCCGCGAGAACAGCGCCGGCGAAATTGAAAACCTTTATACCCTTAAGGTGATCAACAAGAGCCAGCAAAGCCGCTCCTACATTATCGATCTGGGCGAGCCCGATCGCTTTAAGGCCCAAGGCCTCGGCGAGGTGACCATCGCCGGTGGTGAAACGGCGGTAGTGCCAGTGCGCGTCAGCCGCCAGCAGCCCGACGGTCGTGCCGGCAGCCAGCCCCTGCAGTTTGTGGTCAGGGATATGCAGGATAGCGATAGCCAGGTCAGCGATGCATCGACCTTCGTTTCCCCTGCGGCGCGCTGAGCGTCGCATGGCCACTGCCGATGGCGTAGAGTATGTGCATGCCTCTAAACCCGCACAGGACAGGATGAAACGCTACGAGAAATTCGCCGACGAGATCGCCGAACTGATCCGTACCGGGGTGATCGCCCCGGGTGAAAAAGTCCCCTCGGTGCGGCATGCCAGCCGCACCTATGGGGTCAGCCCCTCTACCGTATTCCAGGCCTACTACCTGCTGGAAGACCGTGGCCTGATTCAGGCGCGCCCGCGCTCCGGCTACTTTGTGCATGCCCTCGCCCGCCGCCAGCTGCACGAACCGGACATCGGCCAGTACGCCTCCGACAGCGTGGAAGTGGATGTCAGCGAACTGGTGTTCTCGGTATTGAGCTCGCTCAAGGACCCGGACATGGTCGCGTTCGGCTCGGCCTTCCCCAGTCCCAACCTGTTTCCGCTGGCGCGCCTGTCACGCTCACTGGCCAACAGTGCACGCGACATGCAGCCACATTCAGTGATTGCCGATATGACCGCCGGCAATCCGGATCTACGCCGGCAGATTGCCCTGCGCTATATGGTCAGCGGCATGATGCTGCCGCTGGAGGAGCTGGTGATCACCACTGGTGCCATGGAAGCACTCAATCTCTGCCTGCAGACCGTGACTCAGCCCGGCGATCTGGTCGCCATCGAAACCCCCGCCTTTTACGCCACCCTGCAGGTACTAGAACGACTCAAGCTCAAGGCAGTGGAAATTCCGGTCCACCCGCGCGAAGGGATTGATCTGGACAGCCTGGCCGACAGCCTGCAGCGCTTCCCGATCAAGGCTTGCTGGTTCATGAGCAGTTTGCAGAACCCGCTGGGCGCCAGCATGAGCGATGAGAAAAAGCAGGCGCTCTACGCCTTGCTCAAGCAGCATCAGGTGCCGATGATCGAAGACGACGTCTATGCCGAGCTGTACTACGGCAGCCAGCCGCCCAAACCGGTCAAGAGCTTTGATACCGAAGGGCTGGTGATGCACTGCGGCTCCTTCTCCAAATGCCTGGCTCCCGGCTACCGGGTTGGCTGGGTGGCAGCCGGACGCTTTGCCGAGCAGATCAGCCGCCTCAAGCTGATGACGACTATCTCGCCTTCGGTGCCCGCCCAGGCGGCACTCGCCGATTACCTGCAACACGGCGGCTACGATCGCCATCTGCGCAAGCTGCGCCATGCGCTGGAAAGCCAACAGCGTGCGATGCTCGCCTCTGCCGCGCGCCATTTTCCGGCCGATACCCGCGTCACCCGCCCCAATGGCGGCTACTTTCTGTGGTTCGAGTTTCCGACCCGGGTTGATTCATTGCAGCTATTCCAACACGCGCTGGCCCAGGGCATCAGCCTGGCTCCAGGTCCGATATTCTCGGCCAACCGCCATTACGGCCACTGCGCTCGGCTGAACCACGGTCATCCGTGGGACGCGCGCAGCGAACAGGCAATGGCTACCCTGGGCCGCATCATCGCGTCCTTCTGACTACCTTCCGGCTGCGACACCCGACCGCAGCCGCCTCAGTCCGCATACTGACCCAGCGCAATATTCGACGCCGCAAGCAGGTTCAGACTGGAGGCCTTTCACCTCTGGAGAGACGCTGCGCATGAACTGCGACATTGCCATCATCGGTGCCGGTCCAAGCGGGCTTTGCCTGGCGCGGGCACTGGCCGAAACAGGACTTTCAATCGTGCTGATTGAACGCCAGAAAGAGAGCAGCCTGGCCGATCCGGTTTTCGACGGTCGTGAGATTGCCCTTACGCACACCTCGCGCGCCACACTGGAAGAACTCGATATCTGGTCACGCTTGCCACAGGAAGATATTGCTCTACTGCGCGACGCCCAGGTGCTCAATGGCCCCTCACCCTTTGCACTGCAAATTCAGGCCCGACACGCCGGGGCTGATCATTTGGGGCACCTGGTCGCCAACCGGTCGATTCGCCGGGCCGCCTGGGAAAGTCTTCAGGCCGTCGGCGGTGTGCAGATGTTGTGCGACACCCGTTTGCGCCAAATACGCCAGCATAGCGGTGGTATTGAGCTGGCGCTCAGTGACGGCACACAACTGGAGGCTCGCCTTTTGGTCGCTGCGGATAGCCGCTTTTCAGAAACCCGACGTCTGCTCGGCATTGGCTCCCAGATGAAGGACTTTGGCAAGAGCATGATGGTCTGCCGCATGAACCACGAGGTCGACCATCAGCAGGTTGCCTGGGAGTGGTTTGGCTACGGCCAGACGTTGGCTCTGCTGCCGCTAAATGGTCGCCAGTCCTCTGTGGTCATTACCCTGCCGCCGCGCGAGATCGAGAAGCTGCACGAGATGGACCCGCTGGCCTTTGCCCGCGAAATGGAAGCGCGCTTTTCACATCGGCTGGGCAGCATGGAGCTCGCCAGTGGCCGTCACGTTTACCCGCTGGTCGGCGCCTACGCTCGGCGCATCGTGGCCCATCGCAGCGCGCTGATTGGCGACGCCGCCGTGGGCATGCACCCGGTCACAGCACACGGTTTCAACTTTGGTTTATCCAGCGTGCAGCGCTTGAGCGGCTTACTCAAAGAGGCACATCAACAGCATCGCGATATTGGCGCTCACGCACTGCTGGCACGCTATGAGCGGCAGCAGAGAATGGCCACCTGGCCCTTGTACCAGGCCACCAATCTGCTGGTGGAATGCTATACCAACGATCGTCTGCCTATGCGTTTGCTGCGCGGTGCGGCGCTGCGCGCGGCGCAGCAGCTGATACCGCTAAAACGCGGTATTGCCCGCCACCTGACCACGGGGTAGAGCACTCAGGGGAACGCCATCTGATCTGCATTATGGCTTAACTTCTGAGTCTGTTTTGTTTTGCTTGTCTTTTCTACAGTACTGCTACTTTTGCGGCTACGGCCGCAGTCACTGTCAGAAAGGTTTTCAAGATGCAAAACACAGGTGCTGTGCAGCCCTACAACTACCGGGTGGTTCGCCAGTTCGCCATCATGACGGTCGTGTGGGGCGTGGTTGGTATGTCGGTCGGGCTATTGGTCGCTTCGCAGCTGGTTTGGCCAGCCCTGAACTTTGATCTGCCCTGGACCAGCTTTGGCCGCCTGCGCCCGCTGCATACCAGCCTGGTAATTTTCGGATTTGCCGGTAGCGCACAGTTCGCCGCCAGCTACTATGCGGTGCAGCGTACCTGCCAAACGCCGCTGATTGCGCCGCGCCTAACGGCCTTTACCTTCTGGGGCTGGCAGGCCGTGATCATCATCATGCTGGTCACGCTGCCACAGGGTCTGACCACGACCAAAGAATATGCCGAGATCGAGTTCACCGGCGCGGTGGTGATGGCCATCGTTTGGGTCGCCTACGCAGTGGTGTTTTTCGGCACAGTAATGCGCCGCAAGACCCGTCATATTTATGTTGGCAACTGGTTCTTCGGTGCCTTCATTCTGGTTATTGCCGTGCTGCATATTGTTAACCACGCCTCGATCCCGATCAGCTGGTTCAAGTCCTACCCGGTCTATGCCGGCGCGACCGATGCCATGGTGCAGTGGTGGTACGGGCACAACGCGGTGGGCTTTTTCCTGACCACCGGCTTTCTCGGCATGATGTATTACTTTGTACCCAAGCAGGTGAACCGGCCGGTTTACTCCTACCGCCTGTCCATCGTGCACTTTTGGGCGCTGATCACCCTGTACATCTGGGCCGGCCCGCACCATCTGCACTACAC
Source organism: Pseudomonas sp. 5Ae-yellow (assembly GCF_014077575.1). Taxonomy (NCBI): domain Bacteria; kingdom Pseudomonadati; phylum Pseudomonadota; class Gammaproteobacteria; order Pseudomonadales; family Pseudomonadaceae; genus Pseudomonas; species Pseudomonas sp. 5Ae-yellow. The sequence goes on from NZ_JACGWE010000045.1 coordinate 20,719, forward strand.
CGCCCTGCCAGATTGGGCGCAATCACTCGGCATGGTGATGTCGCTGATTCTGTTGGCGCCCAGCTGGGGCGGCATGATCAATGGCATGATGACGCTATCGGGCTCGTGGCATCAGTTGCGCACAGACCCTATCCTGCGTTTCCTGGTGGTTGCCCTGGCCTTCTACGGCATGTCCACCTTTGAAGGACCTATGATGGCGATCAAAACCGTGAACGCGCTGTCGCACTATACTGACTGGACCATTGGCCACGTGCATGCAGGCGCTCTGGGTTGGGTCGCGATGATCACCTTCGGCTCGCTGTATCACCTGATTCCCAAGGTGTTCGGGGTGGAGAAAATGCACAGCACCGGGCTGATCAACCTGCACTTCTGGCTGGCGACCATAGGCACCGTGTTATACATCGTCGCCATGTGGGTCAACGGCATTACCCAGGGCCTGATGTGGCGCGCAGTGAACGTCGACGGCACCTCGACCTACTCGTTTGTCGAGGCGCTGGAGGCCAGCCATCCGGGTTACGTAGTACGCGTTATCGGCGGCGCCTTCTTCCTCACCGGCATGCTGTGCATGGCCTGGAATACCTGGCGCACCGTAGGCGCGGCACGCCAGCTCGAGGCGCAGACTGGCGCCCTGGCAACCGCACACTGACAACACAGGAGCTCATACCATGCTGATCTCTGAAATCGTCGCACTGCTAACGCTGATCGGTTTTTTCCTCGCCGTCAGCGCCAGCCTGGCAAACCATCCGGACGACGAACTGGAAGACGCAGCCCAGCTGCCGTTTCTGGAAGAACCGGACCGACTGGACGCCTGACGCCAGCGTGACGCTCGATACCGTCAACTCCTTGGAGTTGACGGTACGATCTGCCCATCGCATTAAGTCAACTTATCGCAACACCCTGCCACTTCCCATCTCGCCGCATAAAAAACACCAAAACAACGCCACAGGTTCGTCAGCACTCAGACCCGAGCTGACTACCCCCCTGTAATAGCCGCGTGCAAGCCAAAAGCAACGACATGCCGTAGCAAATAAGGCAAAATCTGACGGCATAAGCCAGCTGCGACTGCAGCGATAGACGGCACTACCGAAAAGGATTCACGCCCCAGATGTTCGAACAAACCTTCAAAGCCATTGACGATGTGCTGTGGAAAGACGCTGGTTGCTCCAGTGAGCTGGATTACACCGAGCAGACCAGCTGGATGCTGTTTCTCAAGTACCTGGACGATCTTGAGCACGAGCGCAGCCTTGCAGCCGAGCTGATGGGCGAAGGCTACCAGTACATCATCGACGACGCCCACCGCTGGAGCCGCTGGGCCGCGCCCAAAGACGCCGCGGGCAACTTTGACCACAACAACGCCCTCACCGGCGATGACCTGATCGACTACGTGGATGGTGAGCTCTTCCCCTACCTCAAGGGGTTTAAAAAACGCGCCGACGGCCCCGACACCATCGAGTATAAAATTGGCGAAATCTTTGGCGAGATCAAAAACAAGATTCAGAGCGGCTATTCATTAAGAGACGCCCTGGAAAAGGTGGACGAACTGCGCTTCCGTTCCCAGGAAGAAAAGCACGAACTCAGCCACCTGTACGAAACCAAGATCAAGAACATGGGCAACGCCGGGCGCAACGGTGGCGAGTACTACACGCCCCGCCCGCTGATTCGCGCCATGATCGATGTGGTACAACCACAAATCGGCGAAACCATTTACGACGGCGCCGCCGGTTCGGCGGGCTTTCTCTGCGAGGCCTTCGATTACCTGCGCCAGGGTGGCCGCAGCAAGCAGCAGCTCTCTACCACTGCTCTTAAAACCCTGCAGGAGCGCACCTTCTACGCCAAAGAGAAGAAGTCCCTCGCCTACGTCATCGCCATCATGAACATGATCCTGCACGGCATCGAAACCCCCAACGTGATCCATACCAACACGCTGGCAGAGAACCTGCAGGACATACAACCCAGTAACCAGCACGACATCATCCTCGCCAACCCGCCCTTTGGCGGCAAAGAGCGCAAAGAGGTGCAGCAGAACTTCCCGATTAAAACCGGCGAAACCGCCTTCCTGTTTCTGCAACACTTTATGAAGATACTCAAACCCGGTGGCCGCGCCGCCGTGGTGATCAAAAATACCTTTTTAAGCAACACCGACAACGCCGCCGTCGCCCTGCGCAAAGAGCTGCTGCAAAACCACAACCTGCACACCGTGCTCGACTGCCCCGCCAAGACCTTCCTTGGCGCCGGGGTGAAAACCGTGGTGCTGTTCTTTACCAAAGGCGAGCCCACGCAAAAAGTGTGGTACTACCAGCTCGACCCCGGCCGCAGCCTGGGCAAAACCAACCCACTGAATGACAAGGACCTGCAGGCGTTTGTGCAACTGCAAAAAGGCTTCGAAGACTCTGATAAATCCTGGTCGCTCAATGTAGTCGATCTGGATCAGGCCACCTGGGATCTATCGGTGAATAACCCCAAGGGTAAGGAAGAGTCCGAGCTACGCGAGCCGAAAGAGATCATTGCCGAGATTATTGCGCTGGATAAAGAGAGCGAAGCGATACTGGCAAAGATTCAGGAGTTGGTGTGATGGCTTGGCCAACTGAAAAATTCGGAAATGTTTGCGAGTTTGTGCGGGGTCCTTTTGGGGGCGCGCTAAAGAAGAATATATTTAAAGAAACTGGCTATGCCGTATATGAACAACAACATGCAATAAATAACCAATTTGAAAGCATTAGATATTTTGTTGATGAAGATAAATTTTTGGAAATGTCTCGTTTTGAGCTATTTCCAGGCGATTTGATAATGAGCTGTTCAGGAACGATGGGGAAAATAGCGATGGGGGTGTCATAAATTTTGTGTTTGGGCATAACATGTTGCAGCAGAGGACGCATGTATGCCGACCAAGAAGAAGCCGGGGCGTGAAGCCCCGCGAGACCTACCCGCAATTCCCAACGAACTGATA
>NZ_JACGWE010000021.1:0-60779 GCF_014077575.1 Pseudomonas sp. 5Ae-yellow
TGGCGAGATAGCGCGATGGCTTCGCGCTTGAATTCAGGGCTGTATTTTCTGCGTTTGGACATGAACACTCCTTTGGCACATTGTGCCTCTTTTCAAGAGTGTCCGCAGTAACGGGGTAGAACCCCTCTCGAATATTGCCGTAGCGCGAGCCCACCATGGTGTTATGGGTAGACACAATAATGTGATCGACCTGATCGCGATAAGTCTCAATCATTTCGCGCGTGAAGTCGTAGGTGAAGGGCAACTGCCCATAAGAGAGCGTGATAATAAGCACGTTGCCGCGGACAACGGCGTAGTTCTTGTCGCGCTGCCCGGTCATTTGAATGGCATCGGCCGGAATCAGATCGCTGACGTTGTCGTACCAATCCTGGTCAGTGCCCTTGATGTCATGATTACCCTGCAGCGGCAGCATGACAAAGTCGTCACGATAATCATCCACCACGCTGCGCCACTGCGCGTACTCTGCTGGCGTAGCCTCTTCTGACAAATCACCAACCAACAGCAGCAGATCAACATCTTGCTCGCGATAAAACTCCATCAGCGCGCGCATTGGCATAATCGACGAATTCTGACCACCGCCCTGGGTATCAGGAATGACACCAACCCGCAGCGCGGCCTGCACCGCTGGCGGCGCTGGCTGGCTGACATTTTCATCATTGTCGCTACTGCTGGAGGACAGACAACCGGTCAGCAAACCTCCGGCAGCCAAACAAATAAATCCCGTTCGAATAAACATCTTAATTCCCTTTCAGACTGCGTTTATAGAGTCTGGAAGGCTATGAGATGCGTGTGAGAGGCCCGAGACAGAGCGGTTACATTACGATGGCGAGATGTAACAGGATAATTCAAAAAGATTACTGCTCAGCGTACATTGGAGGGCAAGATCACCTTGGCACGCTCTTGCTGCGCCAGGGTGACGTATTTCAGCGAAATGGCGGCTCATCAAAACTGCGCAGCTTGCGTGAATGCAGCGAGTCCAACTGACTGCGCAACAGCTCCAGCGCATGAATGCCAATGTGCAGATGCTGGGTAACCGCGCGTTCGTAGAAGGCGCCGGCAGCACCGGGCAATTTGATTTCGCTGTGCAGCGGTTTATCCGAGACGCACAAGAGCGTGCCGTAAGGCACCCGCAGGCGATAACCCTGAGCGGCAATGGTGCCGCTTTCCATGTCGACGGCAATGGCGCGCGCCATATTGATCAGCGGACGCTCCTGCGCCCAGCGCAGTTCCCAGTTACGATCATCGTAGGTCAGTACCGTACCGGTGCGTAGCCGACGCTTGAGTGCATCACCCTGCTCGCCGGTAACCTCGGCAGCGGCCTGCTGCAGCGCCTGCTGTACTTCGGCCAGCGCCGGCAACGGAATGTTCGGTGGCAGCACGCGGTCGAGAATACCGTCGCGGCGCATATAGGCATGCGCCAGAACGTAGTCACCGATAGTCTGCGACTGGCGCAGGCCGCCGCAATGACCAATCATCAACCAGCAATGCGGACGCAGCACGGCCAAATGATCGGTGATGTTCTTGGCGTTGGATGGCCCAACGCCAATGTTAACCAAGGTGATACCCTCTGCCGGATTCTCTGCCTGCAGGTGATACGCCGGCATCTGGTAACGGTGCCAGACGACTGTCTCGATAATGGCCTGCATCTCGCCTTCCGCCATACCACGCTCAATCACCACATTGCCCGGCAAGACCATGCGTTGAAAGCGCGAGTCAGCTTGCAACATGTCCAGCCCGTGGCGAATGAACTGGTCAACGTAGCGATGGTAGTTGGTGAGCAGAATCCAGGGTTGCACGTGCCGCCAGTCGCTACCGGTGTAATGCACCAGCCGGCGCAGCGAGAAATCGGTGCGCGCGGCGTCGAATAGCGCAAGTGGCAGCGGATCGATATTTTCCCAATCGTAAAGCCCATCGGCAGTGCCGTCGTTGGCGGCCGACAAATCAGTACTCGGGAATACCCGTGCCAACTCAGCCGCGGTCACCCCTGAGGCGCCCAGCTCATCTCCCTGCTCGACCACGTAGGGATAAGGGATATTGGCTTGACTGGAGCCGACCTCAACCGTGACGGTAAAATCGCTCATCAGGGGCCGCAACTGATCCAGCAGATAACGCCGGAAGGCGGCTGGCTGGGTAACGGTAACGCTGTAGGTGCCGGGCACCTGCACCTTGGCATAGGCGCGCACGGTGCTAGGCACCTCGCCCTGGCAGTGATAGATCAAACGCAGCTCCGGATACCTGAAGGCGCAGCGACTCTCAGACGGGTGCGTACGGTCTGCCAAATACTTCTTGAGCGCCTCGCGCAAGGCACTAGTGGCCTGCTGATACAGAGCTGCTAGGCGATCAACCGCCTCTTCAGGACTGGACACTACAACAAAATCGTCTGGGCAAGAATTCATGGAGTACCTCGGCTGTTCACATGCCCCTATCTTGCCTGCTGCGACGCCTGCACGCCAAGCGCTGTGCTCAGATCGCTGAATCGCCAACTAATGCCCCGCCCACAACACGAGCGCTTTCGCGCTGCACCGACCAAGTATGCGAATGCTTTATTCGCGCACCGGCTAGCGCTGCAACAGGCACCACTCCCGAGCCTGATTGGCAGAAAAGATCATCTTATGGCAGATTCGATCATGGCTGAGCGCTAATGGTTACGGCAAGCTGGGCTAACTACCCCAACAACAAAAATATAGAGGCGAGACTATGCCCGAATTCTTCTACACCCACGCAGGCAACAATCAGGCACGTCCCAGTGAGCATTTCACCGTGACGCCGGTTGCCGGGTCACTGGGCGCCGATATTCACGATATTGACCTTAACAACCTCAGTGAGCGAGGCCAGATAGCGCTGCGCCAGGCGCTTATGGATCACGGCGTGCTCTTCATTCGCGATCAGCAACTCAGCGTTGAGCAACTGGAAGCCGTTACCCAGCGCTTCGGTGAATTTGGTACCGAGCCCTACGTCAAACCCATGCCTGAACATCCGCATGTAGTGCACGTAGTAAAAGAGGCGAGTGAGCAGACACCGGTGGTATTTGGCGGCGCCTGGCACTCGGACTGGTCCTTTCAGGAAAAACCGCCGGCCTTCACCCTGCTTTATGGCAAGGATGTTCCGCTTACAGGTGGCGACACTCTGTTCAATAATATGTATCTGGCCTGTGAGTGGCTGTCTGACACCCTGCGCAAAACCCTGCATGGGCTGGATGGCATACACAGCCCGGAATTTGGTTACGGCCCCAATGCCAAACACAACGCGGGTCTGGAGAGCATGAAAATTGTCTACGGCGAAAACGTAGACGACAATGTCCGCAGCCATCCGCTGATTACCCGTCACCCGGAAACCGGGCGCAACGTACTCTTTGCCAATCCGGTCTACACCCTTGGGATTTCCGGCATGAAAGCCGAGGAGTCACGCCCAATCCTTGATTACCTCTATAGCGTGGCACTGGCCCCGGCCTTTACCTGCCGCATGCGCTGGACGCCTGGCACGTTGGCGATCTGGGACAACCGCTGCGTCTGGCATCAACCCGTATCAGATTATTTTGGCGCGCGCCGCGAGATGTATCGCACCACCGTCGTTGGCGAGAAACCCACCCGAGGAAGCATTGCATGAATCAGTCTGTGAATAACCACGCCATCGCCGCCGAGCTGCTACTGGCTGCCCGCGCTGAACGCGCGCCCCGCGCAGCAATAGCCGAGACCCACCAAATCGCCAATTTGCAGCAGGCCTATTCGGCGCAACAACATTGGCAGCGTCTAAGTCTTGCGCAGGGTGACAGCGTCAGAGGTTATAAGCTCGGCGTCAGCAACCCGGCAGTGCAAGCCAAGCTCGGTTTGCCCGGTCCATTGCAGGGCGTATTGATGGCCAGCGGTCTGCGCCAAGCGGGGCAAGAGCTGAACTACCGTGACTTTATCGCGCCACGTGCCGAAATCGAGGTAGCGATGGTATTTGCGCATGAGCTGACTGATCCCGAGCTGGACAGAAGTCAACTGATCGCGGCGCTACAAACCGTCGTGCCCGCCCTTGAGATCTGCGACTCAGCGATCGCAGGCTGGCCCACCACAATTTTTGACGCCGTAGCAGACAACCTCTCTTCCGGCGCATACGTGCTGGGCAACCAGCAGAACGTGCCCGGTGCGCTGGACCTAAGCCAACTGATTGCCACACTGGAAATCAATGGCGAGCAGGTTGCCGAGGGCAATACCGGCAGTGCAATGGGTGACCCGCTAGAGGCGTGCCTGTGGCTGGTGCGCGACCGGCTGAAGCAAGGCATAAGCATCAAGACCGGCGACATCATCCTGACTGGCGCCTTGACCGGACTGCATCCGATTGCCGCAGGAGATCAGTTGACGTTGCGTATGGGCGAGCTGGGTGAGGTGAGCTGCAGCTTCAACGCTTGAAGCTGAGATTGTAGTGCAGAAAAGAAAAAACCCCGCCGAGGCGGGGTTTTGCAGAATAGTTCCTGATCATCCGTAATAGCAGTGCCTCCGAGGCACTATCCCTATTCCCTGTTGTTTGAGTCGCTTCCTGCGATGCTCCTAGCGCGATTGATACTACGCAGGTCCGCAGGAAGTGCCCATAAGCCATTGTCATCACAGCGTGTAAGCATTTGCTTACATTTAGTCGACTCTGCAGTTAGCCGGCAGAGTCGATCGCTCAGAACTGCACCGCGTCCAACTCGTACAAGGACTCACTGCCCGCGTTGACCGACTCACTCAGCGAGTGAATGCGTGGTAGCAAACGCTGGAAGAAGAACTTGGCAGTGCCCAGCTTGGCGCTATAGAAACCGATTTCATCCGCCTCTGCCTTGGATAGCGCAACCTTGGCCATCTTGGCCCACATATAAGCGTAAGCGGTATAGCCAAATACATGCAGATACTCGACCGAAGCCGCGCCTACTTCGTTCGGGTTGCTCTTGCTGCGCTCAATCACGCCAGCGGTCAGCTCTTCCAGATTAGCTATCGCCTTGGCCAACGGCTGAACAAACTCGGCCATGGCGTCTGCGGAATTTTCGGTAACGAAATTGCGGACTTCCTCGGCAAATACCTTGAAGAAAGCGCCGCCATTGGCAACCGTCTTGCGTCCCATCAAGTCGAGCGCCTGAATGCCGTTGGTGCCTTCGTAGATCTGCGCGATACGCACGTCACGCACCAACTGCTCCTGGCCCCACTCACGAATGTAGCCGTGGCCGCCAAAGACCTGCTGGCCGTGCACACAGTTCTCCAGACCGACGTCGGTAAAGAATGCCTTGGCTACCGGCGTCAGCAGCGCAACCAGATCCTCGCCTTTCTTTTTCGACTCTGGCTCATCAGCATACTTGCTGATATCCAGTTGCATGCCCACATAGGTAGAGAACGCACGACTGCCTTCGGTCATGGCTTTCATGGTCAGCAACATACGGCGCACGTCGGGGTGGACGATGATGGGATCGGCCGCCTTTTCTGGCTGCACGGCACCCGTTGGCGCCCGGCTCTGGATGCGCTCGCGAGCATAGTCAACCGCGCTCTGATACGACGCTTCTGAGCAGCCGATGCCCTGAATACCAATAGACAAACGCTCATAGTTCATCATGGTGAACATGGCATTAAGGCCTTTATTGACCTCCCCGACCAGATAACCACGGGCAGAATCAAAGTTCATAACGCAGGTAGCTGAACCCTTGATGCCCATCTTGTGCTCGATGGAGCCGCAGTTGACCGGATTGCGCTCGCCCATAGAGCCGTCTTCGTTGACCAGGAACTTGGGCACCAGGAACAGAGAGATGCCCTTGGGACCCGCCGGCGCGTCGGGCAATTTCGCCAGCACCAGGTGAATAATATTCTCGGTCAGATCGTGCTCACCGCCGGTGATAAAAATCTTGGTACCGGTCACCAGGTAGCTGCCGTCCGCTTCGGGCACGGCCTTGGTGCGGATGATACCCAGGTCAGTACCACAGTGCGGCTCAGTCAGACACATGGTGCCAGACCAGATGCCTGCGTACATGTTCGGCAGGTAAGCCTGCTTCAGCTCTTCACTGCCGTGGGCATCAAGCGCCAGACAGCAACCGGCGGTCAGAGCCGGATAGAGTGCAAAGCTGTTGTTGGCACCGTAGACCATTTCCTCGACCTGCACACCCAGCGTCTTGGGCATGCCCAGTCCGCCGTACTCGGGGTTGCCGCCCAGGCCAACCCAGCCACCTTCGGCATAGGTTTTGAACGCGGCCTTGAAGCCGCTTGGCGTAGTGACTTCACCGGCATTCCACTGCGCACCTTCCTCGTCGCCACTGCGGTTCAGCGGAGCAATGGTCTGCGAGGTGATCTTGCCGGCTTCCTCGAGCATGGCATCGGCCGTTTCCGCATCGATGGCACCGTCCAGTCCGGGCAGGCTCTGCCACAGAGCATCGGCCTCAAACACTTCATTGAGCACGAAACGGATATCACGCAAGGGGGCTTTGTAGTCAGCCATCAAAATCTCCTCATCAACAGATTTGTCCGGAACATACCGGAGCAGAGCAAGGATTGTATCCCGGCAACGAAAAAACCTGTAGCGTCTTTTTATGACTTTTTGCAAAGAATCAGTCACGCGCCTGACAAACCATTCTTCAACCACTCAATCGCAACGGCTCGATGGCATCGGCTGCGCCTGAGCGCCAGCCAGAAGACGAAAAAAAGCCCCGAACCAGTCGGGGCTTTTTGTTTACCGCTTAGCGCTTACAGCGAAGCTTCAGAACTGCTCGGCAGTCATATCCATCAGGCTGTCGGCACCGGAGTTCAGCGCTTCAACGTGAGCCTGAGCGCGCGGCAGCAGGCGCTTGAAGTAAAAGCTCTGCGTAGCCACCTTGGCTTTGTAGAAATCCTCTTCAGAGGTGCCGGCGGCCAGCTGCTGCTGCGCCACAATGGCCATCTTCAGCCACATGAACGCATGGATCACATAACCCGAGAACATCAGGAAGTCCATGGAGCAAGCGCCCACTTCTTCCCGGTTCTGCATCGCGCGACCAGCGATGCTTTGCGTGATCTCGCCCCACTGTGCATTCAGCTGGTTCAGCTTGGCCAGCTCGCCAGCGAACTGGCTGTTGCCCTCGTTAGCCTGGCAAAACTTGTGAACCTGTTTGGTAAAGGCAGACAGCAACTTGCCTTGGCTACCCAGCACCTTGCGACCCAGAAGGTCCAGCGCCTGAATACCATTGGTACCCTCATAGATGGGCGCGATGCGGCAATCACGCATCTGCTGCTCCTGGCCCCATTCACGAATGTAACCATGGCCCCCAAACACCTGCATACCCAGGCTGGTTACTTCCATGCCGGTTTCGGTCATGAACGCCTTACAGATTGGCGTCAGGAATGCCAGCTGGGCATCAGCATTGGCGCGCTCACCTTCGTCTTTGGAGTAATGAGCCTGGTCGAGCAGTTGCGCGGTGTAGTAGGTCAGCGCGCGGTTGCCTTCATTAAAGGCTTTCATGGTCAGCAGCATGCGACGCACATCAGGATGCACGATGATCGGGTCAGCGGCTTTCTCTGGCTCTTTAGCGCCAGTCAGTGAACGCATCTGCAAACGGTCTTTGGCGTATGCCAAGGCCGACTGGTAAGAGGCTTCGCCATGACACAGCCCCTGCATGCCGGTACCCAGGCGCGCGTGGTTCATCATGGTGAACATGCAGTTCAAGCCCTTGTTGGCTTCGCCGATCAGATAACCAGTGGCGTCATCAAAGTTCATGACGCAAGTGGCGGATGCCTTGATACCCATTTTGTGCTCAATGGAACCGCACTTCAGGGTATTACGCTCGCCTTTCTCGCCGTTGGCATCGAGCAGGAACTTGGGCACGATGAACAGTGAGATACCTTTGGTACCGGCAGGCGCGTCGGGCAGTTTGGCCAGCACCAAATGGACGATATTCTCGGCCATGTCATGCTCACCGCAGGAGATAAAGATCTTGGTGCCGGTAATTTTGTAACTACCATCGGACTCGGGTACTGCCCGCGTCTTGATCAAGCCCAAATCGGTACCGCAATGCGGCTCGGTCAGACACATGGTGCCAGTCCAGGTGCCGGGAGTCAGCTTGCTTAGATACTGATCCTTCTGCTCCTGCGTGCCATGTGCACTGATGGCCGCGGAACAACCGTGGGACAGACCCGGATACATACTGAAGGCATAGTTTGCCGAGGCAACCATTTCACTGATCACCAGGCCCAGCGAGAAAGGCAAGCCCTGGCCGCCGTACTCGGTAGAGCCAGTCATGGAGCCCCAACCGTTATCGACATACTGTTGGTAGGCTTCTTTAAAGCCTTTGGGCGTGGTGACGACGCCATCATCGATATGGCAACCTTCTTCGTCACCAGTGCGGTTCAGCGGCGCAAGTACTTCGCCAGCGAACTTGCCACCTTCTTCAAGAATGGCGTTGACCAGATCCGGCGAGGCATCTTCTAGACCGTAGGCCTCATAACTGGCGGCAAAATCGAGCACTTCATCCATAACGAAGTGCATGTCACGTAAAGGGGCTTTGTATTCGGGCATGTCGGCTCTCCAAGTGCAGCCGGACCATACCGGCGGCAGCTATTCATACAGGTGTTTGAACACTAGGGATCTGCAGCCACCAGGTCAAGCTGCGGTAGGGACCATTATCTCGCTTGATGCTAGGCCATAACACAGGACCAAGCACCCTGATTGCGCCTGACTGATGAACCTTAAAGCGCCAAGTCCCTTGCGGTCGCAGAGCAAGACCCCCTAGCATGGTCACCTCGTTTTCCAGCCTGCGCCTGACGCAGAAGGATCTATCTTGGCTTCACTTGCGGACCTGCAGTTCGACAACCGCTTCGCCCAACTGGGCGACACTTTTTCTACTCGAGTTACGCCGGAACCGCTGCAAAACCCGAGGTTGGTGATCAGTAGCCCCAGCGCCATGCGTCTAATCGACCTGACGCCAGAAGAAGCCAATAGCGAGCTATTTACCGAACTCTTCTCCGGGCACAAGATCTGGAGCAGCGCAGAACCACGGGCAATGGTTTACTCCGGCCATCAGTTCGGCGGCTACAACCCCAAGCTGGGTGACGGCCGGGGCCTGTTACTGGGCGAAGTACTCAATCAGGCCGGCGAACACTGGGACCTGCACCTCAAGGGCGCGGGCAGCACCCCCTATTCGCGCATGGGCGATGGCCGCGCAGTGCTGCGCTCATCAATTCGAGAATTCCTTGGCTCGGAAGCGCTGCATGCGCTCGGCATACCCACCAGCCGCGCACTCTGCGTCACCTTGGGTGACAATCCCGTTTACCGCGAACGCGAGGAGCGAGCAGCCATGCTGCTGCGGCTATCACAGTCGCACATTCGCTTTGGTCACTTCGAATACTTTTATTACACCCGCCAGCATGATGCCCTCCGCGAGCTGCTTAACTTTACCCTGCGTACTTGCTACCCAGAATGCCTCACAGACGCACAGCCAGAACTGGCTATGTACCGTGAAGTGCTGAAACGAACCGCTGAGATGATTGCCTGGTGGCAAGCCTACGGCTTCTGCCACGGCGTGATGAACACCGACAACATGTCGATTCTGGGCATTACCTTCGACTTTGGCCCCTACGCCTTCCTCGATGCATTCGACGTACGCCACGTCTGCAATCACTCCGACCATGAAGGCCGTTACGCCTTTCATCGCCAGCCCGCCATAGCGCAATGGAACCTCGCCTGCCTGGCGCAGGCACTAACTCCCTTTATTGATGTAGAAACCCTGAAGACCGAAGTCGCCAGCTTTATGCCGACCTTTGAACAGCACTATCTGGAGCTGATGCGACGGCGACTGGGGTGGGCAGATGCCCAACGCGGAGATGGCGATCTTATAGAACAACTACTGCAGCTGATGCAGGACAGCGGGAGCGACTTCACTCTCTGCCTGCGCCTTCTGGCAGAAGACAGTACAGCGCTGCGCGATCACTTTGTTGACCGTGACGCCTTCGATCGCTGGCATGCCGAGCACTTGCACCGCAGGGGTGGCAACGCAGAACAGGCCGAAGCCTTGCAGGCCAACCCGATTTACCTGCTACGCAATTACTTGGCGCAGAACGCGATTGCTGCCGCTGAGCAAGGTGACTTCACTGAGGTCAGGAAGCTGCACGACCTGCTGACAACGCCCTTTACCAGGCAGACCGACGCCGAAGAATACGCTGCAGCTCCACCGGACTGGGGCAAACACCTGGAGATCAGTTGCTCATCCTGAAGCTGGTTAAATAGACACCGTTTTTTATTCTTTTTAAGCATATAAAAATCAGTTTTTGTACTTGGACAAACTTAAGAATCCCTCTTAATGTGGCGCCCATACGGGTTCCGACAGGTGGAGCCGAATACCTCACACGAGATTCAGGTAACCATGAGCTGGGATTCGCTGCCATTGATTGGCGTCGCACTACTACTGTGCTGGGTGTTTTACTCCTTTGCACGGGAGAAGTTCAGCCCCGATGTGGTGGTCGGGATTGCTGTCGCCGTACTACTGGTAAGTCAGCTGTTATCACCCGCCGATGTTCTGAGTGTGCTGTCCAACAGCGCACCCATCACTATTGCCTGCATGTTTATCTTGTCCGGCGCGCTGGAACGCACCGGTTGCGTAGAAACCCTGGGTAACTGGTTGTCGCGCATGGGTGGCGGCAGCCCGTGGCGCACCCTGTTCAGTCTGATGATGACAGCGATGCTGCTATCCACCTTCATCAACAACACGCCAGTGGTCGCCATCCTGACGCCGGTCGCCATTGCACTGGCCACGCAGGTTGGCAGCAAGCCATCGAAGATGCTGATCCCATTGTCCTACGCCACTATATTGGGCGGCACCATGACCATGATCGGCACCTCGACCAACATTCTGGTGGATGGTGTGGCTCGGCAAATGGGCATGGAGCCCTTCGGCATGTTCGACATTACCCTGCCCGGCGCCATCCTGGCAGCCATCGGCATGGTCTTCATTCTGCTGATCGGTTATCGACTGCTGCCCGAGCGCGAGAGCCTTTCGCGTCAGTTACGTCCGGATCAGGCGCGCACCTTCATGACCGAGCTGCTGGTTCCGCATGACTCGCCAGTGGTCAATCAAACCATCAGCCAGGCCAGCCTTAACGGCAACAGCGGCATCAGCGTACTAAAGATATTCCGTGGCGATGAGGAGTTATCCACTCCGCTAAACGACACCCTGCTGCACGCGGGCGACCGCCTGGTGCTGCATACCACCATGCGCGATTTTGTTGAATTGCGGCAAAACGGCCTGCTCGCCTTTAACCGCGAAGACAGTGCCAACTTTGAAACCATCTCGACCCGTGATGTGATGCTGGCAGAGGCTATAGTTGGGCGCAATTCGCGATATAGCCACCGCCCCATGCGCGACCTCAACCTGACCGCCCGTTACGGTATTCACGTATTAGCGATTCACCGTCAGAACGAGAACATTCAGAACAACCTGGATGAGTTCCAGCTGCAGTTTGGCGATGTCATGCTGGTAGAAGGCACGCCCGCCCAGATCAAGAAATTCGCCGACAACGGCGAATTAATCAGCCTGAACTCGGTGCAGGAGCGGGCTTACCGTCGCAACAAGGCACCGATCGCGATAGCCGCCGTGGTTGCGGTGATGGTGCTGGCCGCGCTGAAGGTCATGCCGATAGAAGGCCTGGCCATGATCGCGGCCGCGCTGGTGGTTGCCACCGGCTGCCTGGATACCGAAGACGCCTACAAGGCCATCGACTGGCGCATTCTCACTCTGATCTTCGGCATGCTGGCCATCAGTATCGCCATGAACAAGGTCGGGCTGGTCGATACGGTGGTCAGTCATGTGATGACCTTAGCGCCGTTACTCGGTCCGCTGTTCATGCTGTCCTTTATTTACTTGCTGACGTCAGTGCTTACCGAAGTGATCAGCAACAACGCGGTGGCCGTGCTGGTCACACCCATCGCCATTGGTGTCGCGCAGCAGCTGGGCGCGGACCCTCGCCCCTTTGTGGTGGCGGTGATGTTTGCGGCCAGTGCCAGCTTTGCGACGCCCATTGGCTACCAGACCAATACCTTCGTATACAGCGCCGGTGGCTACCGCTTCAGCGACTTCATGCGCATTGGTGTGCCACTCAACCTCATCATGTGGGCCACTGGCTCGCTGATCATCCCCTTGATCTGGCCTCTGTTCCCATAAGGGTCGCGCTGGCGCGTGCAAGCTGCAAGCTGCAAGCTGCAAGAAGCGTGGATGCTGCCGCGCGGTCGTCCAGGGGTTTCTACCAACGTATGCGCTACCTAGAACCAAAAAAACCCGCAGGTCGGAACCCGCGGGTTTACTTCTAGCTTCTAGCTTACCGCTCGCCTAGCGCGAGGCGTCCAGCGCCTGCTGCAGGTCAGCCAGAATGTCATCGATGTGCTCGATACCGATCGACAGCCGCACCATATCGCGCGGCACACCCGCCTTGGCGAGTTCCTCATCATCAAGCTGGCGATGGGTCGTTGAGGCCGGATGACAGGCCAGAGATTTGGCATCACCGATGTTGACCAAGCGTACCACCAACTCTAGCGCATCGATAAAACGCGCTCCTGCTTCCTGTCCGCCCTTGATGCCAAACGACAGCACTGAAGCAGGCTTGCCGCCCATATAACGCTGCGCCAGCGCGTGCTCGGGATGGTCCTCCAAACCCGCGTACTGCACCCAAACAACCTGGTCATGGTCTTTCAGGTACCGTGCTACCGCGATCGCATTGTCGCAGTGCCGCTCCATACGCAACGCCAGCGTCTCCATCCCCTGCAGAATCATGAAGGCATTGAAGGGCGACAGAGCGGCGCCCATGTTGCGCAACGGCACAACCCGGCAGCGGCCAATAAAGGCAGCAGGACCAAAGGCCTCGGTATAGACCACACCGTGATAGGACGGATCAGGCGTATTCAGCAAGGGAAAACGCTCTGCCTGCTGCGTCCAGGGGAAGCTGCCACCGTCAACCACGATGCCGCCCAGTGTGGTGCCGTGGCCGCCCATGTACTTAGTCAACGAGTGAACCACGATATCGGCGCCGAACTCAAACGGACGACAGAGCGCTGGCGTCGCGACCGTGTTGTCCACAATCAGCGGCACGCCATGCCGATGGGCAGCGTCAGCCAGTGCCTGAATGTCCAGAATATTGCCCGAGGGGTTACCGATTGATTCGCAGAACACTGCCTTGGTACGGCTATCAATCAATTGCTCCAGCGCCGCCACATCGTCATGCGCCGCAAAACGCACCTCGATACCCTGACGCGGTAGCGTGTGGGCAAATAGGTTATAGGTGCCGCCATAGAGCTTGGCCACCGAAACGATGTTGTCGCCCGTCTCCGCCAGGGTTTGAATGGCCGCAGTAATAGCTGCCATACCCGATGCCATAGCCAGTGCGCCCACGCCGCCTTCCAGCGCAGCAACGCGCTGCTCCAGCACGTCGTTGGTCGGGTTCATGATCCGCGAGTAGATATTACCCGGCACTTTCAGGTCGAAAAGGTCGGCCCCGTGCTGAGTATCATCAAAAGAGTATGAGGTAGTTTGGTAAATAGGTACGGCCACCGCATGAGTGGTGGGATCGGGGGTGTAACCAGCGTGTATGGCGAGCGTTTCCAGTTTCATGGCGCTGTCCTTGTTATGAAGTCCAGCACCGAGCATGCAGAAGGTAACGCAATCGGTCAATCAAACTACCGTTGCGTTATGGCACGCCAAAACCGACGCTTACTGGCCTTCGATATGATCGTGCAAGGCAATGAACTGTTGCGTCAGCTTATGCCGGCCATCGAGAAAGATCAGCGGCGTAGCTGCCTGGTGCGACTCGCGCATACGCACCGAGCTATTGAGATAAACCGGTAATACCGGCAAACCTTCGGCTATGAGCTCGTCCAGAATCTGCTGTGGCAAAGCGGCACGCGGCTGAAACTGATTAACTACAATACCTTCTACCTGCAAGTCTTCGTTATGCTCTTCACGCACATCTTCCAGCTCCGCCAACAGCCCGTAAAGCGCCTGCCGCGAAAACGCATCACAGTCGAACGGGATCAATACACGATCTGCGGCAATCAGTGCTGACATGGTGTAGAAGTTGAAGGCGGGAGCGGTATCAATGTAGATACGCTCATAACTGTCCTTCAGATCCTTGAGCAGCTTGCGCAACTTCTGAATTTTGTAACGTGACTCCAACTTGTGCTGCAGGTCGGCCAGCTCAGGACTACCGGGCATCAACCATAGGTTTTCGAAGGGCGTTTCCACCACGAACTGCTCGGCTTTTTTGCCAAACAGTCCGCTGGTCAGGGTTTGCGTAAAGAACTCGGCGATGGTGGTGTCGATATCCGCCATGCCCTCACCAAGCAAGTAATGGCTTGAGTTGGCCTGCGGATCCAGATCGATGACCAGCGTCTTGTATCCTGCCGCCGCGCTTACTGCGGCCAGGTTGCAGGCAATACTGGATTTACCGACACCGCCCTTCTGGTTGAATACCACCCTGCGCATACGCCTCTCCTTGTTCCGATAGCCTGTTGGTGAACAACCGGTTCAGTATCTGGCCCGGCGGGCCAGATACGCAACCTTTCTCAGCCTACGATAGCAGCCGGATCATGATAAATAGCTGACATTTCGTGCACTGCCTCAATAAAGGCACCCGCATGCGCCGGGTCTACCTCAGGCGTGATGCCATGGCCCAGGTTGAATACATGACCATTACCCTTGCCATAACTGGCCAGAATACGCGCCACTTCAGCGCGGATGGCCGCAGGCTTGGCATAAAGCACGGTCGGATCCATGTTGCCCTGCAGGGCTACCTTGGCACCAACGCGTGAACGAGCTACCCCCATATCCATGGTCCAGTCCAGCCCCAGTGCATCCGCGCCAACATCGGCAATGCTCTCCAGCCACAAACCGCCGTTCTTGGTGAACAGGATAACGGGCACTTTACGGCCATCATTCTCGCGAATAAGACCGGCGACAATCTTGCGCATGTATGCGAGCGAGAACTTCTGATAGGCATCGGACGACAGATTGCCGCCCCAGGTATCGAAAATTTGCACCGCCTGAGCGCCAGCCATGATCTGGCCGTTCAAATAACTGATAACCGAATCAGCCAGCTTGTCGAGCAGCAGATGCATGGCTTCAGGTTGATCGTAAAGCATCGCCTTGGTCTTGCGAAAATCCTTGGAGGAGCCGCCCTCAACCATATAGGTCGCCAGCGTCCAGGGACTGCCAGAGAAGCCAATTAGCGGCACCCGACCATTCAACTCGCGGCGAATTGTACGCACGGCACCCATTACATAACCCAGGTCTTTCTCGGGATCGGGGATCGGCAACGCCTCGATGTCCGCCGGGGTATCGATAACCTTGCGGAAGCGCGGACCTTCGCCGGTCTCGAAATAAAGACCCTGACCCATTGCATCGGGAATGGTCAGAATGTCGGAAAACAGAATGGCGGCATCCAACGGATAGCGCTCCAGCGGCTGCAGGGTTACCTCGCAAGCCATATCCGGATTGGTGCACAGTCCCATGAAATCACCTGCGCGTGCGCGCGACTCACGGTACTCAGGCAAATAGCGCCCGGCCTGCCGCATCATCCATACCGGCGTGACATCGACCGGCTGACGCTGCAGGGCACGAAGAAAGCGATCATTCTTGAGTTCAGTCATGGGGTAGTTATCCAGTTACCATATCAGCGGGCATTGTACCGGGAATGCGGACAAAGATCAGGCGCCCTGAAATAACAAGGGCGCCCTGAGGCGCCCTTGTTGAACTGCGATGGATAAACAGCTGATTACAGCTCGAGATATTCGAGAATACCTTCAGCAGCCTGACGGCCCTCCCAGATGGCGGTCACGACCAGATCAGAGCCGCGAACCATATCACCACCAGCGAAGATCTTGGGGTTGGTCGTCTGGAACTTGTACTGACCTTCCTCAGGCGCGACTACGCGGCCCTGGCTATCGGTACCCACTTCCTTCTCGGAGAACCAGTCTGCAGGACTGGGACGAAAGCCAAAGGCGATGATTACCGCATCTGCTGGCAGCACTTCTTCCGAGCCAGGGATCGGCTCAGGACTGCGACGGCCACGTGCATCGGGCTCACCCAGGCGCGTTTCTACAACCTTGACGCCTTCGACCCGATCTTCACCGACGATGGCGATAGGCTGACGGTTGAACAGAAACTTGACCCCTTCGTCCTTGGCGTTCTTCACTTCCTTTCGCGAGCCCGGCATGTTGGCCTCGTCGCGCCGATAGGCACAGGCGACCGAAGAGGCACCCTGGCGGATCGAGGTGCGATTGCAGTCCATCGCAGTATCACCACCACCCAGCACCACTACTTTCTTGCCTTTCAAGCCAATAAAGTCTTCCGGCGCTTTCTCAAAACCCAGGTTGCGATTGACGTTGGCAACCAGGAAGTCCAGCGCGTCGTGTACACCTGGCAGGTCTTCGCCCGGGAAGCCGCCCTTCATGTAGGTATAAGTACCCATACCCATAAAGACCGCGTCGTACTCCTCAAGCAGGTCGTCAATACTGACGTCCTTGCCGATCTCGGTGTTCAGGCGAAACTCGATGCCCATACCCTCAAAAATCTCGCGACGCCGCGACATGACCGTTTTTTCCAGCTTGAACTCGGGAATACCAAAGGTAAGCAGACCACCGATTTCAGGATAGCGATCAAATACCACCGGACTCACACCAGCTCTTGCCAGCACATCTGCACACCCGAGACCCGCCGGACCAGCACCGATGATGGCGACGCGCTTACCGGTAGGAACAACCGCGGACAGATCGGGACGCCAGCCCATCGCGAATGCAGTATCAGTGATGTACTTCTCGACGTTGCCGATAGTCACCGCACCAAAACCATCATTCAGCGTGCAGGCACCTTCACAGAGGCGGTCCTGTGGGCAAACCCGACCACAGACTTCCGGCAACGTATTGGTCTGATGCGACAGCTCGGCCGCTTCCAGGATGTTGCCTTCAGACACCAGCTTCAGCCAGTTGGGAATGAAGTTGTGCACAGGGCACTTCCACTCACAATAGGGGTTGCCGCACTCCAGACAACGATGTGACTGATCCGCAGCCTCTTCCGGCTTGAACTGCTCGTGGATTTCTACGAACTGAGTCTTGCGCGTGCGCAGCGCGCGCTTTTTCGGGTCTTCACGACCAACATCGATAAACTGGAAGTCGTTACTTAAACGGTCTGCCATATCTAAACCTCATCAGTGCAGCGCAACCATTACCTGTGGCGCTGCCGAATCTCTATCGCTGACCGGGCGGCACGGGCTGCCCGGTCGCAGGTATTCCCGCTGATTACTGCGGGTTGGCTCTGGTGCTGGTCAAGAGCGCGCGCAAGCTGGCTGCCTTAGGCTTGACCAACCAGAAGCGACGAATAAAGTCGTCCAGGTTGTCCAGCACCTCAGCACCCCATGGGCTGCCCGTCTCGGCTACATACTCGGTCAGCACCTGCGTCAAATGACTGCGGTAGACTTCCATTGACTCGCTACTGATGCGATGCAGCTCGACCAGCTCATGGTTCAGCTTGTCAAAGAAACTGTTGTCACGATCCAGTACGTAGGCGAAACCACCCGTCATACCCGCACCAAAGTTGTGACCAGTACTGCCTAGCACACAGACCATGCCGCCAGTCATATACTCACAGCAGTGATCACCGGCACCTTCAATGACTGCGTGGCAACCGGAGTTGCGCACCGCAAATCGCTCACCCGCAATACCGGCAGCAAACAGCTTGCCACCGGTCGAACCATACAGGCAGGTATTGCCGATAATAGATGTATGCTCGGAGCGGAACGGACTGCCCTGTGGCGGCACTATGACCAGCTTACCTCCGGTCATGCCCTTACCGACATAGTCGTTGGCATCACCTTCCAGGTACATGTTCAAGCCACCGGCATTCCACACACCGAAACTCTGACCCGCAGTACCCTTGAAGCGATAGGTAATAGGCGCACTGACCATGCCCTGGTTGCCATGCACCTTGGCGATCTCGCCCGAGACGCGTGCGCCAATGGAGCGATCGCAATTGGTCAGCCTCATCTCAAACTCACCACCGGTGCGCCCATCGATACAGGCACGCGCCATTTCGACCATCTTCTCGGCGGTCTCGCCCTTGTCAAAAGGCGGATTGCGCGGCTGCATGCAGAACTGCGGCTTATCGGCCGCCACATCCTTGCTGAACAGCAGCGGCTCAAGATCCAGGTTCTGCTGCTTGCTGGTGCTGCCTGGCAGAATCTCCAAAAGATCAGTACGACCAATAAGCTCTTCCAGAGAGCTCACACCCAGCTTGGCTAGCCATTCACGGGTTTCGGTAGCGACATAGGTGAAGTAATTCATCACCATCTCGACAGTACCAATATAGTGGTTGTCACGCAGGTGCTCATTCTGTGTTGCGACACCGGTTGCGCAGTTGTTCAGGTGACAGATGCGCAGGTACTTACAACCCAGCGCGATCATCGGGCCGGTACCGAAGCCAAAGCTTTCGGCGCCAAGAATGGCTGCCTTGATCACATCAAGACCGGTTTTCAAGCCACCGTCTGTCTGTACCCGAACTTTGCCGCGCAGGTCATTACCACGCAGCGTCTGATGCGCTTCAGACAGCCCAAGTTCCCATGGCGAACCGGCATAACGAATGGACGTCAGCGGCGAAGCACCAGTGCCGCCGTCGTAACCGGAGATGGTAATCAGGTCAGCGTAAGCCTTGGCCACGCCCGCGGCGATAGTGCCAACACCAGGCTCGGATACCAGCTTGACCGACACCAGCGCAGCCGGATTAACCTGTTTCAGGTCAAAGATCAGCTGAGACAAATCTTCGATGGAATAGATGTCGTGATGCGGCGGTGGCGAAATAAGTGTGACGCCAGGCACAGCATAACGCAGGCGAGCAATCAGCTCGTTTACCTTACCACCCGGCAACTGACCACCTTCGCCGGGCTTGGCACCCTGCGCGACCTTGATCTGCAGCACATCGGCGTTAACCAGATACTCAGGCGTCACACCAAAGCGTCCGGACGCAATCTGCTTGATACGCGAGGTACGCTCGGTACCGTAACGCGCAGGGTCTTCACCCCCCTCACCGGAGTTGGAGCGAGCGCCAAGACGGTTCATTGCCTCGGCAATGGCCTCATGCGCCTCAGGCGACAAGGCTCCGAGCGAGATACCCGCCGAGTCAAAGCGCTTGAATATCTGCTCAAGGGGCTCAACTTGGTCGAGCGCGATCGGCGCCTGATCATCACGCACTTTCAGGAGGTCACGCAGCGACGCCACCGGGCGGTTGTTTACCAAAGCCGCGTATTCAAGGTACTTATCGTAGCTATCACCCTGCACGGCATCCTGCAACGCACGTACCACATCAGGGTTGTACGCGTGGTACTCACCACCGAAGACAAATTTCAACAAGCCACCTTGCTGAATCGACTTGCGTGGATTCCAGGCTTCCTTGGCCAGCAGTAGCTGTTCATCCTGCAGGTCGCAGAAACGCGCGCCCTGAATGCGGCTGGCGACACCCTTGAAACAAAGGTCAACGATCTCATCGGCCAAGCCAACGGCTTCAAACAGTTGCGCACCCCGGTAAGAGGCGATGGTCGAGATACCCATCTTCGACAGGATTTTCAACAAGCCTTTTGAGATACCTTTGCGGTAGCTCTTGAAGACCTCGTACAAATCGCCGATGACCTCACCGGTGCGCAGCAGGTCACCCAGCACTTCATACGCGAGGTATGGATAGACTGCAGAGGCACCAAAACCGATCAACACCGCATAATGATGTGGATCACGCGTGGTCGCCGTCTCAACCAGGATGTTGCACTCGGAACGAATACCGACCGCGGTCAAATGGTGGTGCACAGCACCCACTGCCAGTGCAGCGTGCACTGGCAGTTTGCCCGTTTCAATTAAGCGGTCACTGAGCACGATGAGTGACTTGCCTTCACGTACTGCGGCTTCAGCCTGCCTGGCGATATCACTTACCGCATCGCCCAGCGGCATGGACTCGTCCACGTTGAGATCGATCGTGTGTACAGAGAATCCAGGGCGCTCCAGATGCATCAGCGTGCGCCACTTCGCAGGCGAAATCACAGGAGAGCTCAGGATCGCACGGTTAGCGTGATCAGCAGTCTCTTCAAAGACATTACGCTCAGCGCCAAGACAGGTCTCAAGGGACATGACAATGGCTTCGCGCAGCGGATCGATAGGCGGATTGGTCACCTGGGCAAACTGCTGACGGAAGTAGTCATAGACCGAGCGAACCCGGCTGGACAATACCGCCATCGGGGTATCGTCGCCCATGGAACCAACCGCTTCCTGACCATTCTCGGCCAACGGACGCAGTACCTGATCACGCTCTTCGAAGGTGACCTGGAACATTTTCATATACTGCTTCAGACGTTCGGCGCCCAAAAAGTCGGAGCCGTGATCGCGGTCATCAAGCTTTGCCTGAATACGCAGGGCATTTTCTTTCAGCCACTTGCGGTAGGGGTGGCGCGATTTGAGGCGATCCGCAACATCATCGGTATGCAGCACTTCACCGGTTTCGGTATCGACTGCCAGAATCTGACCAGGACCAACGCGGCCTTTACTGATCACGTCTTCAGGCTGGTAATTCCACACGCCGATTTCTGAGGCGAGCGTGATGTAACCGTTCTTGGTTACAACGTAGCGCGCAGGGCGCAGACCGTTGCGGTCGAGCAGACACACTGCATAACGACCTTCGGTCAGTACGATACCCGCCGGACCATCCCAGGCCTCCATGTGCATGGAGTTGTATTCATAAAATGCACGCAAGTCGGCATCCATGGTCTCTACGTTCTGCCATGCGGGCGGAACAACCATGCGAATGGCGCGGAACAAATCCATACCACCAGTGATCAATAACTCAAGCATATTGTCCATGCTTGAGGAGTCGGACCCGGTGGTATTGACCAGCGGAGCCAGACTTTCCAGATCAGGCATCAAATCGTTGGTGAATTTGTTACGACGTGCATGAGCCCAGTTGCGGTTAGCGGTGATGGTATTGATCTCACCGTTGTGCGCGACCAGACGGAATGGCTGTGCAAGCGGCCACTTTGGCAAGGTATTGGTAGAGAAACGCTGATGGAACACGCTGATGGCGGTTTCCATGCGGTCATCGCCCAAATCCGGATAAAACTTATCCAGATCGGCCGGCATCATCAGGCCTTTGTAGGAGATAACTTTGTGCGACAGACTACAGACGTAAAAATTGCTATCGGCCTGCATGGCGATTTCCGCCTTGCGACGCACATAGAATAGCTTGACGCCAAACTGCTGCTCGTCGAGGCCATCACCGGAAACGAACAACTGCTCAATGCGCGGCATGCTGCTCAGCGCCAGTGGCCCCAATACCGTCTGGTCAACGGGCACCTCACGCCAACCCAGACTGGTCAGCCCTTGATCCGCAAGCGCGTCGGCAAATGCCTGCTTCGCAGCAGCGGTTGCCGCCGCATCGGCGCCCATAAAGACCATCCCGACAGCGTATTGCTCGGGTAGCTGCACGGACAATTGCTCCTGCGCCACTGCGCGCAGAAAACGATCAGGCTTCTGAATAAGCAGACCACAACCGTCACCGGTCTTGCCGTCGGCATTGATACCGCCACGGTGTGTCATGCATGTCAGGGCTTCAATAGCCGTCTGGAGTAAGTGATGACTGGGCTGACCTTCCATGTGGGCAATCAAGCCGAAGCCACAGTTATCCTTGAACTGATCAGGCTGGTATAAACCTGCTTTCATAGGCACGCTCTCAAAAAGCTATTGAATTCAAGCGCTTACAAGAATCAAAAAAGCATTGATCTGGCCAGGCGCCGGACAAAAGGGGGGTAATTGTACACAGCGACATACCTGGCCACAATTTTTTTTGAGGCCAGCATGCCGCATTCGCATATTCAAATGTCGTAAATAGGCAAGTTTGCGCTTTACTATAGCGCTAATTCAAACACTGATCCAAGCCCTCTTCAGCGAAGCAGAGACGCCATCAAATCGACGTCTCTGCCCTCTGAAATCAACGCAGCGACTTTTGGATATCGCCGAAACTGCGCGGCCAAGGTTTACTGTTGCGCAATGCCTGCGGCAAGCCAGCAATTCCGTCCTGAGCGGCTTGGCGGCCGCCATAGCTACCTTGAGTAACAACGAACCACGGAGCACCCTGATGGGTTGTTTCGAAGTAACCAATATCATTTAGCTGCGCGTGCGCTTCAACAAAGCTGACCGCCGACTGCTCGGCGCGCGTCCCCAATAGCTGAATCGCATAGCGGCTGGCGGCCTGCTCTCGATACCACGGTGTCTGACGCGCGCCTGTGCTGCCTTGAGCTACCGAGCTTGCCTTGGGCGGATCGTTGCTCGCAGCAACAGCAGTAGCCGCAGGACTCGCTGGAGCAGGCAACGCTGGAGCAGCGACCGGAGCGACCGGTGGGCTGCTCGCTGCAGACTCAGCAGCGCTTGTTGCCGCAACCACTGGCGGCGGCGACTCTGGCTCTGGCTCTGGCTCTGGCGCGGGGGCAGCTTCAACTACTTCTGGAACATCAGCATCATCAGTTTCTGCAACGGGAGAAGGCGAAACACCTGTCGCCATATCACTACCCGCAGGCAGCGGTGCAGTTGGCGGCACGGGACTCTCAAGCTCAGCATCCCCATTCAAACGCACTTCCGGGATAGGCTCAGGCAACGCCAAAACAGTCGTTTCCGGTTCTTTGGGCTGATCGCCCATGTACCATGCAACGCCCACACCCAGCGCTACCAAGGCCAATGCGGCCAAAGTACCAATCGGCAGCCCACCGCGCTTGGCCCGCTCGGCAGCAGCCAGAGGTGCTTGCTCCATGGATTCGAGCATAATCCGACGACCTGCTTCATTAATAGCGCCCGGCCAGCCTCCCGACTGATCATGGACAGCAGCAATCTGCTCATCTGACAGCAACTCAATGCCTTGACCAGCCCCTTCGAGGCGCTGCCCGAGGTAATCGCGAGTCTCATCCAGATCAAGCGGCTGCAGCGCAGCAAGGTGGAACGCACTGTCTTCCGGAGATGCCTGCAACGACTCTAATGCAGGCGCGATTAGCTCTGCATCCGCAAACAAAAACACGCGAGGGGCGGTCTGACCCGCTTCGGCGATTTCAGTAAGCATACTGAGAGCAGATGGCTCCAACGCTTCCGCATCGTCAATAACCAGATAAAGCTGAATACCTACAGCGTCGCTAGACTGCGACTTATCCAACAGGCTTCCAACATCACGGCCGTCGGCATTGACCGCTTGGCAGACATAACCCAGCAAGGCATCTTCAGCGGAAAATTCGCGCGCAGACAGCACAACGCATTGCACGCTCTCCTTGTTACTGCTGGCGACCAAGGCTTGGCGTAACAAGGTTTTGCCACTACCTTCTGGCCCCGTAACCACGAGCATTTGGCTACTATAGCGAGCCAGATGATGCAGCTCTGCTAGAACGGGCTTGCGCTTCGGCGTAAAGAACTTGAAGCCCGGCGTACGAGGAGCAAAGGGATCGTGGCTGAACTGATAATAATCCAGCAACCGGTCGATTTCGTTCATTGAGGTGAAACCCTCTTCCTTGTTTGACGTCATTCTGGCGACATCGCCAAGCAGTCTGATAGTGCCGTTGTATCAAAATCCGCGGTTACGATCGCGTCGCCCAGCCCCTTAAGCAGAACCAAGCGTAGCTGCCCATCCAGCACTTTTTTGTCTACCGCCATAAGACGCCTGAAGTCTGCTGCCAACATGCTTTGGGGAGGTGTCACCGGCAAGCCCGCCGAGGCAACTATATCTTTGCCGCGAGCAAGCTCGTCAGAACCAATCCAGCCCATACGCGCAGAAAGATCCAGCGCCATGACCATCCCAGCACCTACCGCCTCACCGTGTAACCAAACGCCATAGCCCTGATGCGTTTCGATGGCATGGCCAAAGGTATGCCCAAAATTCAGCAGCGCGCGCACACCGCCCTCTCGCTCGTCTTCCGCCACCACCTCGGCTTTAATCGAACAGGAGCGCTCAATCGCCTCAGTCACTGCACCGGGATCAAGCGCACGCAGGCGCGGCATATTGGACTCTAGCCACGTCAAAAAATGAGCATCACGAATAAAGCCGTATTTGATGATTTCCGCCAAGCCCGCGCTAACCTCACGCGGAGGAAGCGTTTGCAAGCTGGCGGTATCGATCAATACCGCTTGGGGCTGATAGAAAGCACCAATCATGTTTTTGCCGGCAGGGTGGTTAATGCCGGTTTTCCCGCCTACTGACGAGTCAACTTGAGATAGGAGAGTCGTGGGTATCTGAATGAAATCCACACCTCGTTGATAGCACGCAGCGGCAAACCCCGTCATATCACCTATTACGCCGCCACCTAATGCAATCAAGGTAGTCCTGCGATCATGTCTGTCAGTCAGCAGCGCATCAAATATCTGCTGCAGGGTAGTCCAGTTCTTGAACGCCTCGCCCGTAGGCAATATTACTCTGGTGATCCTGTAACCACTCAAAGCCGATTCCAGGGCATCCAGGTAAAGAGGCGCGACCGTATCGTCGGTGACGATACAAACCTGCTTGCCCTTGATGTGCGACGCCAAAAGACCAGGCTTTTCAAAAAGGCCCGACCCTATATAAATAGGATAACTACGGTCACCAAGATCGACATTCAAACACTGCATCCAACTTCTCCCTCTAGCGTTCGCGAAGCATACAACATACGGCCTTCGCGCGGATATGCCGCCCACGCAAAAGCCTTTAAAGCGAAGAAATCAGATCAGGGAGAAGTGAGCTACTTAAAGGGCAATGCAATCAATCAAGCACGAAAGGCATCCAGCCCGCACACCAGGTGCGAGCTATCCCTCCAGCAACTTGGTCACTATGGTGTTGACTACGTTTTTGGGGCCACGCTGATCTGTCTCTATCACCAGGTCAGCTATATCCATATAAAGCGGATCGCGCTTGGCCATCAGGTCACGCAAAACGCTCTCCGGATCGCTAGTCTGCAACAAGGGACGTTGCCGATCTTTAGCTGTGCGCTGCAATTGCTGTTCGACGCTGGTACGCAGGTAAACCACTAAGCCATGTGCCGCCAATGCAGAGCGATTTGCATCACGCATAACGACGCCACCGCCGGTAGCGAGCACTATCCCGTCTTCTTGCACGAGCTCGGCGATCATAGCCTCTTCACGCTGCCTGAAGCCTTCTTCACCTTCAACATCAAAGATCCAGGGAATATCCGCACCCGTTCGCACCTCAATCTCACGATCAGAGTCCTTGAACGGGTATTTGAGTTCCTTGGCAAGAAGACGCCCGATGGTGCTTTTACCTGCCCCCATCGGGCCTACCAGAAAAACGTTATTCAAGCCCATTATCTTGCAAGGGTAATGGCGCCGTTGTTAATAATGCGCGGAGTGAGGAAGATCAACAGCTCGCTTTTACTTTCTGCAGTCACATCGCGACGGAAAGCTCTTCCCAATATCGGCAAATCGCCAAGGAAAGGAACTTTTTCCTGCGAAGTTTGTGTATCGCTGCTAAAAACACCACCGATTACGATCGTCTCACCATCAGCTACTAGGACTTTCGCATCGACCTCATTCTTCCTGATGGTCGGAACACCATTAACCTGGTTGGTAAAATCAGGCTCATCCTTGGTTACTACCACTTCCATGATTACCTGATTATCTGGCGTAATCTGAGGCGTCACCTCAAGTGATAACACAGCTTCTGCAAAAGAGGTGGTCGTTGCACCGCTTGAGCTAGCTTGCTGGTAAGGGATCTCTGAACCTTTGAGGATCTTTGCCGTCTCCTTGTCGGAAGTCACAACTTTAGGCTGAGAGATGATCTCACCATTACCGGTGCTCTCCATCGCTGAAAGCTGCAAATCGAGAATAGCATTGTCAGTGATAAAGCCAATGCCAATTCCTGAGGTGGCGCCAATCACACCCATATCTACAAAGGGTGAATTCGGATCTCGTTCAGCTACACCGTAGTAACCGCCTGTACTCGTGCCTTCAGGAGCAAAATCTGGAGCATCACCGATAGATGTTTGAGTATCTTTACCGAATGCATTAAATCGGCTACCCAGATTCAAGCTCCCTCCCCAACGAACGCCGAGCGCCTTATCAAAACCGACACTCGCTTCAACAATACGAGCTTCGATCATTACCTGTCGGACAGGAATATCCAACTGGGTGACAATACGGCGCAGCTCGTCAAGCTTGTCCTGAGTTTCCAACGCGATGATGCTATTCGTACGCTCATCAACGGTTAGCGAGCCTCTCTGGCTATCCACGTCCTGCCCAGTTACAGACTGAAACAAGTCCGCAATTTTTTGAGCATTAGCATAGTTCACCTGAATTAACTCACGACGCAGCGGAGCCAACTCTGAAATCTGCTTCTGCGACTCCAGCTCCTGACGCTCGCGAGCGGCAATCTCGTCAGCTGGCGCAACCAGTAATACATTACCTATTTGGCGCTTATCCAAGCCCTTGGTTTTCAGAACCAAATCCAATGCCTGATCCCAAGGCACATTCTGCAGGCGCAAGGTAATGCTTCCCTGCACAGTGTCACTGGCAACCAGGTTCAAATCAGTAAAGTCCGCAATCAACTGCAACACCGAGCGAACCTCAATATCCTGAAAATTCAGCGACAACTTCTCACCCGAGTAAGTGAAGGAGTCAGCACGGCGCTGATCCACTTCTGCACGAGTAAGTGGCTTAAAGCTAATTGTCAGGCGACTATCCGTTTGATAAACCAAGTGCTCATACTGGCCAGTTGGCTCAATAACGATACTGGCATTGTTACCGTTGCTGGACGCGTTGATAAAGTTAACCGGCGTAGCGAAGTCCTTAACATCCAACTGGACTCGCAACTCATCAGGCAAGCGAGTATTTGGAAAGTTAAGCTTGACTCGCCCACCCTGCTCTTCAACATCCACACGGATTGAGGGATCGGTCAGATCAACGATAACGTTACCTTCACCTTCAGCGCCGCGCTGAAAGTCCAGGCTGCTAATGGCACGCCCCGAAGACGCTGCGCTGGAGACCGCAGGCTCAGATTCAGCACGCCAATTGCCATTGCGCGCGATAGCTGTTTCGGAGGCGGAGGCATTCGTGGAGGTTACAGGAGCGCCACCCACCAGCACGAACAGGCTATTGCCTTCAGCACGCGTTGTGTAAGGTGCCAAATCGGCCAGATTGATAATCAGACGAGTACGATCGTTCGCCTCTACGACGGTAACGCTGCGGGCGTTACCCAGTCCCAATTCACGATTACG
Source organism: Pseudomonas sp. 5Ae-yellow (assembly GCF_014077575.1). Taxonomy (NCBI): domain Bacteria; kingdom Pseudomonadati; phylum Pseudomonadota; class Gammaproteobacteria; order Pseudomonadales; family Pseudomonadaceae; genus Pseudomonas; species Pseudomonas sp. 5Ae-yellow. Next base: position 27,207 of record NZ_JACGWE010000021.1, read on the forward strand.
CTCACCCAACTTGTTCTTAACACCCGGCAAATCCAAGGCGATACGAGCTGGTTCGTCAATGGTATAACCTTTAGGCGACCCGTTAACCGGTTCATCAAACGTCAGCTTCAGCTCAACGCGATCACCCGGCAGAGACGCAACGTCCATCTTCTGTAAATCTGCGGCCAGGGCCAATGGGCTCAGCAGCGCGAGTGCGGCTGCCAACGATAGTTTTCTGGTTAGAGGCATTTGCTTGCGTTCCACGCGTGACTGTTTGCAGTTCATATTATCTCTCCCTGGTTGACCTATCCGCGCTCAGGCAAGCTGAGAGTCCGCGGGCGCTCCAACCAACCCCCTTCACCGTCCGGCACGATCTCGACCACGTCGACCCGGTTATCCTGAATCCCCGTAATGCGGCCATAGTTACGCCCCAGATAGTCACCAACCTTGACTCGATGCACACTTCCAGCACCCTGAATAAGGGCCTGCATGCCGTTGTTATTGCTCAAAGTACCAACCATTTCGAAGCTTTCAATATTAAAGCCTTCAAGAAACTGCTTTACGCGATTCTCGTCCGGCTTAATGTCCTGAGAGCCACGCTGACGCTGGGTTAGATCTATGCGAATGGGCGGCTGAAAGGGACTTCTCAAAGAAGCTGCGCTGTAAGTGAAAGCCTCATAGGGCTCAAAGCGCGGTAAAGGCTCGATTTTCCCGGCTGGTCTGGCACGCGTTTCATCCATAAAGCGCTGCAGATCAGCAAACTCATTACCACCACACCCCGCCAAACCAAATATGGCGAGAAGCGATATGCAGGTTAGGTTCTTGTTAATCATTATTCTTGGCCTCCTGCATCATTGTAGCGATAAGTCTTGGCCACAATATTCATTGTCAGAAGGTCTGGATTGTCCGCACTAATCGGCTCGATCACAAAGTCATTGAGCGTCACGATGCGGGGCAAACCTGCAACACTGCTAACAAAAGTCGCGAGATCATGGTAACTGCCCCGAACCACGATATTAATTGGCAGCTCAACGTAAAACTGTTGTGCCACTTCAGGCTGTAGAGTAATCGACTCAAACTCCAAGCCGCTATTGAGGCCCATCTGTGTAATATCCTCCAGCAGACCAGGAACCTCACTGTCTTTCGGCAACTGCTTCAGCAAGCCGCTGAACCGCTCCTCGATTTCTGCCAGCTGCTCCTTATAGGCTTCCAGATTGGCGGCACGAAACGACTTATCTTGATACTCCTTGCGCAGCGTAACCTCTTGCGACTCTACCCGCTCCAGGCCTGACTGGAGGTCTTTCAGATGAAACTGATAGCCCAACAGCAGCAGCACGACAAACACCAGCACACAAACAATCACCTTGAGTGCGCCGGGCCAGGAACCAATGTTGTTGAAGTCCAGGTTATTTAAATCAACCTTCTTCAAGCTCTCAATCGATTGCGAAAGACTCATGGCTGCTGTTCTCCCTCAGCGGCACTGGCACGCGGCTCAGTTTGCTTCACTGTCAGCTCGAAGACGTTAGCCTGATCAAGCGCTCCAGAAGTAACCGCTCGCACTGCCGTCAAGTTTGGTGAAACCAGCCAATCAGAGGCATCCATCTGACGCATCAATTTGGATACACGACTATTGGACTCGGCACCACCTTGGATGCTTACAGAAGCCCCCTTCATGGCGACAGATGTAAAATAGACGCCGTCCGGCAAGGTCCGAGTCAACTCATCAAATACCCTGACGATAATGGGACGATTGCCCTGAAGATCCTGAATGATCTTCATGCGATCCAGCAACTGAGTACGGCGGGCCTGCAACTCTTCGATTTCCTTGATACGCGATTCCAGAAGAGTGATCTCCTTCTGAAGAAAAGCGTTGCGGGCTTTCTGGTGCTCAATTTTGCCGTTCAGGTGACGATCACCGAGGAAGACCAAAGCGCCAGCAAAGACGACTACCAGCGCGAGAATGGTCAAAAACTCCTTTTTTCGTTCTTCCCTTAGCTGCTCGCGCCAAGGCAAAAGGTTAATGCGAGCCATTAGTCAAAACTCCTCATTGCCAGACCACAGGCAATCATCAATGCAGGCGCATCATTACTCAGCGCCACAGCATCAACCTTGTTCGACAGGGTCATGTTTGCGAATGGGTTGGCAACCAGGGTTGTTGTGCCGATCTTCTGCTGAACCAACTGATCAAGACCTGGGATAGAGGCAGTACCACCCGCGAGCAGGATGTAGTCCACGTCGTTGTATTGACCGCCAGCGAAGAAAAACTGCAGCGAACGAGAAACCTGCTGCACCACTGCGTCCTTGAACGGACCTAGCACTTCACTTTCAAAGTCGTCAGGCAGGCCGCCCTGCTTCTTGGCCAAGCCTGCTTCTTCCTGCGACAAGCCATATCGCCGCTGAATTTCGTCGGTCAGCTGCTTACCGCCAAATAGCTGCTCACGGGTATAAATGATCCGCCCTTGACTGAGCACACTCAACGTCATCATGGTAGCGCCGATATCAATCACGGCAATGGTCAGCCCATCATCACCAGCATCGAGCTGATGGATAACCAGCTCACATGCCCGTTCCATCGCATAGGCCTCGACTTCCACCACTTTGGCGGTCAACCCGGCTAGCGCCAGCGCAGCTTCGCGAATATCAACATTCTCTCGACGGCAGGCTGCCAGCAGCACTTCTTCGCGCTCGGCATTACGAGGGGAGACACCTTGAACTTCGAAATCGATAGCGACTTCATCGAGCGGATAAGGAATGTACTGATCAGCCTCGAGCTTGATCTGCTCTTCCATCTCATCCGGATCCAGACCAGCATCCATCTCGATGGTTTTGGTGATCACGGCCGAACCTGCCACAGCGACGGCAGCCTGCTTCAACGAGGAGCGAGAGCGCGCGAGCACTTTCTCCAACGCCTGGCCAACGCCTTCGAGTTCGACAATATTTTTCTCAACCACCGCGCCGGATGGCAAAGGTTCAACCGCGTAGGCTTCGACCTTGTAGCGGTTGCCTGAGCGACTAAGCTCGAGCAGCTTCACGGTTGTGGAGCTGATATCGATACCCAGAAGCGTATTCGCTTTTTTCTTTATGAGCCCTAGCACAGCCAATTTCCTATCAGCATCCGACACTTACGGACGGTTTATGTTTTCCTACATTAAATAACAGTACTTGTACAAGCGCAAATAGCTAAATCAAAAAAAATACGCTTATAATGCACCCTGCTACACCCTTCGAAGAGCAGCCATACTGCTAACTTTCTAATTATTCAGGGAATTCCGCATCCCTTATGCGTTTATTAAAATTTATATTCTGGTCACTTTTAGCACTAGCTTGCACCCCAGTAATGGTGCTTAGTGGCGTCGCACTTTATCTCAGTCCGGCTTTACCAGACGTAGACACCCTTCGGGACGTTGAGCTGCAGACACCACTGCGGATATATAGCACAGATAATAAGCTGATTGCAGAGTTTGGTGAGATGCGCCGCTTCCCAATTACCTACGATGAGGTGCCGAGCACATTTGTGCACGCTCTACTGGCCGCCGAGGACGATAATTTCCTTCATCACCATGGCGTTGACCCAGCAGGCTTGGTACGCGCTGCTGCAGAGCTTATACAGACCGGCCACATTCAAACCGGTGGCAGCACTATCACCATGCAGGTCGCCAAAAACTACTTCCTGTCCAGCAACCGGGTATTCTCGCGCAAGCTGAACGAGATCCTGCTGGCACTGCAAATTGAGCGCAACCTGACCAAGCAGGAAATCTTTGAGCTCTACGTCAATAAGATCTACTTGGGCAACCGTGCCTACGGCATCGAGGCTGCAGCACAGGTCTACTACGGCAAGTCCATCAGCGAGTTACCGCTCGCAGATCTCGCCATGATTGCCGGGCTGCCCAAGGCACCGTCACGATATAACCCGATATCCAATCCTGAGAGGACTAAAGAGCGACGGGACTGGATTCTGCGACGAATGCTTACGCTGGGCTACATTGACCAGGCCAGTTACGAGACCGCAGTAGCCAAACCCATCACCGCAAGCAACCATGGTGCTAATCCGGAAATGGAAGCGCCTTACATTGCTGAAATGGCCAGACTGGAAATGGTTGAACGTTTTGGCGACGAAGCCTATACCCAAGGCTACAACGTTTATACTACGGTCAGCAGCGAGATGCAGGACTTGGCCAACCACGCGCTACGCAGCGGCCTGCAGGAATATGACCAACGCCATGGCTACCGGGGACCTGAGGCGCGAAATCCAGATATCACCCTGGAACAGGGCGTCAGCCTGCTTAACAACTACCAGAGTCTTGGCGGCCTTGAGCCTGCGCTCGTTAGCGCCGTCAATGACAATGATGTAGAACTGGTATTTCGCCGTGACCCGCCTGGGACCATTGCCTGGGATGATATGAAGTGGGCTCGGCCTTATTTGAGCGCCAACGGCATGGGGCCTCGCCCCGGCAAACCAGCCGATGTGCTCAAGCCCGGCGATATAATCCGCGTTAGCTCGGTTGAGGGTGAAAATCAGTATCGGCTCGCTCAACTGCCCAAGGCACAGAGTGCTCTGGTGGTACTTGGCCCGCAGGATGGCAGCATCAAAGCGCTCATTGGCGGCTTCTCATTTGTCGAGAGCAACTACAACCGCGCAACCCAGGCCCGTCGGCAGCCCGGCTCCAGCTTCAAGCCATTCCTTTATTGCGCCGCGCTGGACAATGGCTACACACCCGCAAGTCTGGTTAACGATGCCCCCCTGGTTTTCGTCGACGACTATCTGGATTCCATTTGGCGCCCAAAAAACTCGGGTGGCGATTTTCTTGGCCCGATCCGTTTGCGCGAAGCCTTGTACCGTTCACGTAACCTGGTATCCATCCGCCTACTGCAGGACCTTGGCGTAGACCATGCCATGACCTACATAGAGCGTTTCGGTTTCTCCAAGTCGGAACTGCCGCGCCACCTTTCAGCCGCCCTCGGCACATCCGAGCAAACGCCACTGCAAATTGCTCAGGGTTACACCACCTTCGCCAACGGCGGTTATGCGGTTAAACCCTACCTGATCGATCGTATCGAAAACCGCTACGCTGAGCTGATCGACTATGCCCGTCCGGCCGTTACACCAGCGCAAATGGAGCAGGAGCAAGCCAGACTTGATGCGTATTATCTGCGCAAGCCCGAAGGCCCGGCACCCGAAGTTGAAAAAGCAGAGCGCGTAGTAGATGGGCGCACTGTTTACCAGCTCAACAGCATGCTGCGCGATGTCATCCGGCGGGGTACGGGTGTGCGTGCCCGTGCACTGAACCGTAATGACCTGGCGGGCAAGACGGGTACCACCAACGAGCAAAAAGACGCATGGTTCTCCGGCTTCAACCCGGGGCTGGTGGCAACGGCATGGGTTGGCTTTGACCAACCAAGCACATTGGGACGTCGGGAGTTTGGCGGCACTGCGGCATTACCAATCTGGATGAAGTTCATGGGCCCTGCACTGGAAGGCGTTCCAGAGGAAAGGCTACGCATGCCCAGAGGCATGGTTACGGCGCGCATCGACGCCGACACAGGGCGCAGCGCACCGCCAGGCAGCAGAAACGCGTTCATGGAAATATTCAAGCAGGAAGACGCACCACCACCATATAGCGAGCTCGGCTTGGGTGGCTATGGCAGCGGCGGCGCCTCTACCCCGCTTGAGCTGTTCTGAGATAGCGTCAACAGTTGCTGACGTAGCCAGCGATTAACCGGATCGTGCTCCGCGGCCTCATGCCAGTAAAGGTTGAGGCCGATGGAAGGCAATGGCAGTGGCATGTCCAGTAATCGCGTACCCAGCGCTGCGTTAGTCAGCTCGGCATGCCGCCTGGACATCGTCAGTAACAGATCGCTCTGTGCAACCACCAGGCTCGCCGCCTGATAGTTTTGGCAGCGGTGAACTACTCGTCGCATCAAGCCCATATGCCCTAACGCCAAATCCTCGTAAGACAACCCTCTACGCCATGAGGCCACCGCAATATGCTCGGCGGCCAGATAACGCTCAGTAGTCAGATCGCCCTCAAACCCGGGGCCTGCAACCACGCATAAAGGTTCAGCCAGCAACTGCATCTGCCGCAAGTTGGCGTCAACCGGACGTGCTATCTGCACCGCCAGATCAATCCGCCCCGCTGCCAGCTCAAGCTTCAATTCAGACCAGCGCAAACCCGCCGTACGCACCTTGCATCTGGGCGCACAGCGTTGCAGATGAGCCAGCAGGGGTGGCAATAAAACCAGCTCCAACTGCTCTGGCAGGCTCAAAGTGAACGTGCGCTCATCCCGCAGCGGGTCGAAGTCCTGTAGCCCATCAAGACTGCGCTGCAGGCGCGCAAGGCTGTCACTGATTACTGGCGCCAGGCGCAGGGCCAACGCCGTGGGTGTCACCCCGCGCCCTTCACGCACAAACAGCGGATCACTGAACTGCTCGCGCAAGCGCGCCAATGAGTGACTCACTGCAGATTGACTGACATGCAGAACCGCTGCGGAACGCGTCAGACTGCGCTCACGAAAAACCACCTCGAAGACCCGAAACAGATTCAGATCCATGCGCGCAATCGATGGAATAGCATTCATTTCATTCATAACAAGAAGCCTTTAAACCCGGATGAAGCACAATGAAGACGATTAAAACGACAACATATGAAGCTTATTCATGATTATAGATGAATAAGCTTCGCTTCATACCAGCGCCTCTAAAGCCTAAGCTGCACAACACAACAATTAATAACCGAGGGCAATAAGATGCAGGAAATCGATTACTTGACCACTTTACGCGCCCTGCAGCAGGCCGCATGGCCCTCCGACGCGCCCACCGAGCCGGTATATCCATTGGGCGAGCAACCGCTGACTCGTTACCTGCAACACTGGGCAAAAAAGTCACCGAATAAAACCGCCATTCATTTTTATGGCCATCAACTCAGCTACGCCGAACTGGACGACCTGAGTAATCGTTTTGCCGCCCTGCTGTATCAACAAGGGATTAATCCTGGCGACCGGGTTGCGGTGTTCATGCCCAACTGCCCGCAGCTGCACATCGCCTTCTACGGCATCCTCAAGGCCGGCGCCATTCATGCGCCCGTTAGCCCGATGGCCAAGGGTATGGAGTTGAGCTATCAGCTAAACGACAGTGGCGCCAATGCCATCGTTTGCTTTGATCAGTTATTACCGGTCGTGCGCGACATTCGGGCAGAGACCAGCCTGCAGTTGGTGATCAGCACCAGCCTGTCCGAACTCTGCCCGGCCCAGCCGCCCATCCCGGTGCCCGATCTGCTGCAGGCGCCCAAACTGCCGATCACCGATAGCATCGACATGCTGCCTGCCCTGCAGACTATTGCACCGGCAGACAACCTGCCCGAATTGAACCTCGATGATATCGCTGCGCTGAACTACACCGGCGGCACCACCGGACTGCCCAAGGGCTGCATTCATACCCACGGCGACATGCTCTACACCTGCGCCAGCTTCCTGCCGGTTGCACTCGGGCTTGATGCGGAGCGCATCAGCCTGAACTTTATGCCCGAGTTCTGGATTGCCGGTGAAAATGCCGGCCTGCTCTATCCGGTCTTCGCCGGTACCACGCTGGTACTGCTGGCACGCTGGGATGCCCTGACCTTCATGAGCGCGGTGCAACACTACCGCGTCAAGCAGACCGGACTGCTGGTCGATAGCGCCTCCGAGGTGCTCGATCACCCGCAGGTTAGCGAATTTGATTTAAGCTCGCTGGAAACGACCAGCTGCGTCTCTTTCATCAAGAAGCTGACGCCCGAGTATCGACAGCGCTGGCGCGCATTGACGGGCTGCACCCTGTTTGAAACCAGCTTCGGAATGACCGAAACCCATACCTGCGATACCTTTACTGCAGGCCTGCAGAAAGATAATTTCGATCTCAAATCGGCACCGACTTTCGTTGGCCTGCCGGTGCCCGGCACCGAGTTCAAAGTCTGCGATTTTGCCACTGGCGACCTGCTGCCACTGGGTAGCGAAGGCGAGCTGTGCGTACGCACACCTTCACTGCTAAAGGGCTACTGGAACAAACCCGAGGCCAGTGCCGAGGCGCTGCGCGATGGCTGGTTGCATACGGGTGACAGCGGCGTGATTACCGAACAGGGTTTCATTCGTTATCTTGGGCGGCGCAAGGAGATGCTCAAGGTCAACGGCATGAGCGTATTCCCCAGCGAACTGGAAGCCATGCTTGGCCAGCACCCGGACATCCTTGCTTCAGCGGTGATCGGCAGACCTGATGAGCAGCGCGGGCAAATGCCCGTGGCCTTCATTATCTGCAAGCCCGGCAGCAATAGCAGCGCCGAATCACTGCACGCCTGGTGCAAGTCCGCCATGGCCATTTTCAAGGTGCCGGAGATCCGCCTGGTGGATACATTACCCATGACGGCGACCGGCAAGGTCAAAAAACAGGAACTACAGGATTGGATCAACTAAGCATGCCATTCAACAGCGTACTGATCGCCAACCGCGGCGAAATCGCCATCCGCCTTGCCCGCGCACTGGCAGAGATGAATATCACCAGCGTCGCGGTCTACGCCGAAGACGATGCCGAATCGCTACATGTACGCCGTGCCGACTCAGCCATCGCCCTCACGGGCCAGGGCGCCGCCGCCTATCTGGATATGGAGCAGTTAATCAGCGCTGCCAAGGCGCAGGGCTGTGATGGCATTCACCCAGGCTACGGTTTTCTCAGCGAAAACGCCGAGTTTGCCCGCCGTTGCCAGGCCGCGGGCATCACCTTTATCGGCCCGGCGCCTGAGGTACTCGAGACCTTCGGCGATAAGGCCAGCGCACGGCGACTGGCATTGCAGCAGGGTGTGCCACTGGTACAAGGCACCAACGAACCCACCTCACTGGAGCAAGCGCGCGAATTTATGCAATCACTCGGTGAGGGTGCTGCAGTGATGCTCAAGGCGCTGGCGGGTGGCGGCGGACGTGGCATGCGCGCGGTGCGTCATCTGGATGAACTGGACGAAGCCTTTGCCCGCTGCAGCTCGGAAGCCAAAAGCGCGTTTGGCAATGAGTCGCTCTATATCGAGCGCCTGATTACCCGTGCCCGGCATATCGAAGTACAGGTCATCGGCGACGGCGAAGAGGTTAGCCATCTCTGGGAGCGCGACTGCACCCTGCAAAGGCGCAATCAGAAACTGCTGGAAATCGCCCCCGCCCCATCGCTCGACGCCGGTGTCCGCGAGCAACTGCTGCTTGCGGCCAGAACCCTTACCCAAGCCGTCGGCTACCGCGGTCTGTGCACTGTAGAGTTTCTACTGGATGAAGACGCGGGCGACTTTGTGTTTATGGAGGCCAACCCGCGTATTCAGGTAGAACACACGGTCACCGAAGCCGTCACCGGCATTGATCTGGCACAAACCCAAATTCGTCTTGCCGCGGGCGCCAGCCTTGCCGAACTGGGACTGCAGCAGGCGCAGATACCCGCCGCATCAGGCTTCGCCGTACAGCTACGGGTTAACCTGGAGAGCATGGGTGAGGACGGTAGCGCACGCCCCGCAGGTGGCACCTTGAGCGCCTACGAGCCGCCCAGCGGCCCCGGCGTACGTGTAGACGGCTATGGCTATAGCGGCTACACCACCAGCCCTCGCTTTGATTCGCTGATCGCCAAACTGATTGTGCAGGCCGATGACGACTACGCTGGCGTGCTGCGCCGCGCCTACCGCGCTCTCTGCGAATTCCGTCTGGAAGGGGTGAGCAGCAACCTGCAGTTTCTGCAAAACCTGCTGCAGCATGCAGCCGTCAAGGCCAACGATGTCAGTACCGGCTTCATCGAGGCGCATGCTTCGGAGCTGACCGCAAACCAATCCAGCGCGCACCCACATCGCTACTTCAGCGCCGGCAAGACGGCAGGCACCGAGCAGCAAGAGGCGATAGCCGCTCCCGCAGGAACCGAGCCGCTCAAATCCCCCGTGCAGGGTGTACTGGTCAGCCTGGATGTGGCCATTGGCGACGCCGTCGCCGCCGGCCAGCAGGTCGCGGTACTCGAAGCCATGAAGATGGAGTTTGTGGTCAAGGCTGAACAGAGCGGCATTGTTCGTGCGCTGGCGATCGAGCCCGGCGCGGGTCTATTTGAGGGCAGCGCCCTGCTCTACCTTGAGCCTGCCGAGGTGGCGGCTGACCAACAGCTGAGCGAAGAAGCCATTGATCTGGAGTACATTCGTGCGGATCTACACGAAGTACTGGAGCGACAGGCTGACCTGACCGACGAGCGCCGCCCCAAAGCAGTCGCCAAGCGCCGTAAGACCGGCCAGCGCACCGCGCGGGAGAACCTGGCGGATCTGCTCGACGACGGCAGCTTTATGGAATACGGCGGCTTTGCCCTGGCCGCGCAGCGCATGCGCCGCAGCCACGAAGAGCTGCTGGAGATGAGCCCGGCTGACGGCCTGATCACTGGCATTGGCACCATCAACGCCGCGCAATTTGGCGCTGAAGCCGCGCGCTGCATGGCCCTGTCCTACGACTACACGGTATTTGCCGGTACGCAGGGCGTCACCAACCACAAGAAAACCGACCGCATGCTGGAGCTGGCCGAGCAATGGCAGCTGCCGCTGGTGTTCTTCACCGAAGGCGGTGGCGGTCGCCCTGGCGATATCGACAAGGTCGGCGTGGCTGGCCTGGATTGCACCACCTTCATGCGCATGGCGCGCCTGTCCGGCATGGTGCCGACCGTGGGTGTGGTATCCGGCCGCTGCTTTGCCGGTAACGCCGCGCTACTGGGTTGCTGCGACGTGATCATTGCGACCGAAAACGCCACCATTGGCATGGCTGGTCCGGCGATGATTGAGGGTGGTGGCCTGGGCCGCTTTACTCCCGAGCAAGTCGGCCCGGTCAGCATGCAGAGCCCTAATGGCGTGATTGATGTGGTAGTGGCGGATGAAGCCGCCGCCACTCAGGTGGCCAAGCAATACCTCTCGTACTTTCAGGGCGACACACCTGACTGGCAGTGCGCCGACCAGCGCGAGCTACGCCACCTGATACCGGAAAACCGTCTGCGTGTGTATGACATCCGCCAAGTCATCGACAAGCTGGCCGACGCCGGCTCGGTACTGGAATTACGCCGACAGTTCGCGCCGGGGCTAATTACCGCGCTGATCCGTATCGAAGGCAAACCCTTCGGCCTGATTGCTAATAACCCCATGCATCTGGGTGGCGCTATCGATGCGGTGGCCGGTGACAAGGCGGCGCGCTTCATGCAGCTGTGTCAGGCGCATGGGCTGCCCATGGTATCGCTGTGCGACACCCCCGGTTTCATGGTCGGTCCAGACGCCGAGCAGCAGGCGACTGTGCGACATGTCTCGCGCATGTTCGTCACCGCTGCCAGTCTGAGTATCCCGTTCTTCACTGTGGTTTTGCGCAAGGGCTACGGGCTGGGCGCACAGGCGATGGCCGCCGGCAGCTTCCACGCGCCGCTGTTTACCATCGGCTGGCCAAGCAGCGAGTTCGGCGCCATGGGACTCGAAGGTGCGGTGCGGCTGGGTTATGCCAAGGAACTGGCAGCGCTGGAAGATCCCGAAGAACAGCAGGCGTTTTTCGACAAGATGGTGGCTGAGCTATACGCCCGCGGCAAGGGCATCAGCATGGCCAGCTTCCTGGAAATAGACGCCGTGATTGATCCACTGGAAACGCGTGACTGGCTGCTGCGCGGCCTCAACGCCGCGCCTGCTGAATCACGCCGCAAAGGCACTCGGCCGTTCGTGGATACCTGGTAATCCGGCTTAGTTCATCGTCAGCTGCAGCCGCTGAGCCTGTTCCAGCTCCAGCGGCTGATGGCTGACAATCACCAGCATGCCGCTCGCCTGGCGCCGCAACAGCGCGGCCAATACCTGCTCGCGGGTAGCGGCATCCAGGCCAGCAAAGGGCTCATCCAGCAACAACAACGGGCGCTGCGCCAGCAGCAGTCGCGCCAGCGCAATGCGCCGCGCCTGTCCGCCGGAGACTTGCGCGCCATACTCGCCCAACGTGGTGTTCAACTGCGCCGGCCGAGCACGCGCCCAATCCGCCAAGGCGACATCCTCTAGTACTTCCCAGAGTTCGTCGTCTGTGGCCACGGGCCGTCCCAAACGCAGGTTTTCTGCCAACGTCATATCGAATATGTCCAGCTGTTGCGGCAGGTATCCGATGACGGAGCGCCACTGCCAGTGCTCGTATGCCTTGCCGTTCAACAAGCGCTCGCCACTATAGGCCAGCGGTTCGCCGGCCAGCACCTCCAGCAGGGTAGACTTGCCACAACCGGAGGGGCCGCTCAGCAATAGTACGTCGCCCGCCTTCAGCTGCAGATCAACCTGGTGCGGACCGCTCAGCGCTCCTTCGTGCCGTGCGCTCAAACCACTCAGACTCAATCTGCGCAATTCAGTCAGTGCTGCCGCGCCCTGCTCTGTCTGTCTAGCCGGCTCGCTGGTCAATTGGTTAAGCCGGTCGCGTGCGGCCTGGCTCAACCCCAATGCAATAAAACTCTGCGCCAGCGGCAACAGCACCTCCGTCAAGCCCAACAGCCCCAGCACCGCCGCCAACAACAAAGGCAAACTAAGCTCGCCAGCCTGCACCAGCAAGCCGCCTTGCCAGAGCATACCCAGCAGACTCAAGGACAAGCCAAGCTGTTGCCCCGCAGCAATCAGGCTGCCCCATTGCTGCTGTCGCAGGCGCTGCGCGCTGAAGCGCTGATCTTCACCAGCAAACACCGCCTGACGTGCCGACCAACGCTGCCAAAGCAGCAGCGGGGTCAGCATCTGCAGATTATCCAGCAACAGAATGCGCCGCTGCTCGGCGAGCCCGACGTCGGCCCGTGCCAGTCGAGCAGCGTGCCGCCCCGCCAGCAAGGGCAACAGCAACCAGGCCAGCAGCACACCCGGCAGCGCAGTCAACGCCAGCAAAGGCGCCAATAGATAACAGCCACCCAGCAACACCGCGGTTAACAGCGACGCCCAAAACCAGGGCGCGACCACCCGCAGGGGAAAGAAGTCGAGCAGATCAATATCCGCTACCAGACGATGCATAGCGCTGCTGGAGCGGGTCACTGAGCTGTGACCGCGTCCCGCGACACGGGCGAACAGGCTGATGCGCAAATCCTTTAGCAAGCCGAGTGCTGCGTGGTGCGATGCCAGCCGCTCGGCGTAGCGTCCACCAGTGCGCACAATGGCGCAAAGACGAATCAGTGCCGCCGGCCGAAAATAGTCAAAGCCGTAAGCCGCTGTAGTGGTCAAACCCGCCAGTGCCGCCGCGCTGATAAACCAGCCGGATATTGCCAGCAACGAGATGGCAGCAAACAGGGTGCAGCCCCCCAGAAACAGCGCCAGATTCCACTCACCCATACGACTACGCAACAAGCCGCGCAGCCGTATCGAGTTCAGTTTCCGATTCATGCTGTCACCTGCGTTACGCTGGGCGCATCCAGACTGACGACCCGGTCCACCCACTCCAGGCCACCGAGTTCATGACTGACCAACAGCACAGTGCGCCCCTGACTGAGGCGCTCCAGCAACGCGTTGATATGCGCAGCTGTTTGCGGATCAAGGTGGGCTGTAGGTTCGTCCAGCAGCCAGACCGGTGTGTCACGCAGCAACAGCTGCGCCAGTGCCAATCGGCTCAGCTGACCACCCGACAAACCCAGCCCACGCTCACCCATGGGCGTTTGTAGCTGCAAGGGTAGCTGGCGGATAAGCGGCCAAAGGGCGACCTGATCCAGTACCGCGACCAATTGCGCGTCGCTGGCTTCGGGGGCCGCCAGACGCAGATTGTCTGCCAGATTGCCGTGCAGGAGTTGTGGCTGCTGTGACAGGAAGCCGAGCTGTTGATGCCAATCTGCGCGCCGCAGTGTCAGCAGCGACTGCTGATTGATGCGAATCTCACCGCCGTAGGGTAGAAAACCGAGCACGGCCTGCAGCAGGCTGGACTTGCCACTGCCGCTGGCGCCCTGCAGCACTACTCGCTCACCCGCAGCCAGCTGCAAGTTGAAAGGTGCCAGGCGCTGGGCTATGTCGAGCTGGTGAAACGCCAATGACGGCGCCGCACTCAACTGCAACGGCTGCTGCCCCGGATGCTGCCAAACCTGCAGCTCTAGCAGCGGCATTAGCTCGGTCAGTGCGGCCTCGGCTTCGGCCTTGGCGTGATAGTCCGAGCCCAACTGACGCAACGGGTTATAAAACTCGGGCGCCAACAGCAGAATGAACAAGGCGCCCTGGTAAGGCACCGGAATACTGCCCTTGGCCCAGGGCAGTATGCCCAGCAGACCTAGGCCCAGGTAAAGCGCCACCAGCGCGATAGCCAACGCAGAGAAGAACTCCAGTACCGCACCAGACAAAAAGGCCATACGCAGCACGCCCATGGTGCCGGCACGGTAGTGCTCGGCCGCCTGGGCAACCTCAGCCTCGGCTTGCGGTACCGCCTGCAGATGCTGAAGCGTCTTCAAACCACGCAACAAATCCATAAAGCGGCCACTCATACGCGCCAGGGCAACAAACTGCTTCTGGCTGGCAGCGGCGGCCGCCTTACCCAACAAAACCATAAAAAGCGGCACCAGCGGTGCCGTAACCAGCATCAGGATGCCAGCCAGTGGGCTGTAATAGAAAATGCAGAGCAGCAGCGTAAGCGGCACCAACACCACCAGATAGCGCTGCACGTGATAGCGGCTGATATAACCATCCAGCGCATCAACCTGCTCCAGCAGGCGGCTGCCCAACACAGCATCGGCGCCCAGCGCCTGCCTTCCTGGCCCCAGCGCCGCCAACTGTGCCAACAACTGTTCACGCAGTCCGCTACGCGCTCGCAGGCTGGCCTGCTGACAGAGCCGTTCGCGGCCATACTGCAACAGCGGGCGCAGCAGCAGACACAGCAGCAACCAGGGCAGAAGATCGCGCAACAGACTGACGTTCAGCGCGGCGGCGCCTAGCTGCTGCCACGCCACTAGCCAATCGGAGAACAATAGCGCCAGCAACCAGCTTTGCCACACCAGTAGCAAGGCCGAGAGATATCCCAGCATCAGCGCAGCGTTCAGCAGTGGCTTGTGCGGCGCCAGCACCTGACGCAGCCAGTGCTGTACGCCGCCGCGAGAGGCCTCAGTCGGTCTGATCTTCTTCACCCACGTAGCCGTTGAGTTCCAACCACATCGCGTTGACGATGGCGAAAGACGAAGCCAGCAGCACACCCAGAATCCAAGCGAAATACCACATTGCGTTCTCCTTAATACATGCTGTGAGTGTTGTCGCGAATTTGCTGTTCATTCAGGCGGCCGCGCATCACGAAATAACCCCAGGCGGTGTAGGCCAGAATCAGCGGTACAAACACACAGGCCACCACAAACATGATCGATAACGTGGTTTCACTGGCGGTAGCATCCCACATGGTCAAACTGTGATTAGGCATCAAGGATGACGGCATAACGAAGGGGAACATGCTGATGCCAGTGGTAACCAGCACCATCGCCATCGCCAAAGCCGAGCTGACAAAGGCCGACACGTGCCAGGTCAAGCGACTGAACAGCGAGCACAATACGAAGCCGATAACACCCAGCGCCGGCACCAGCCACAGCAGCGGTTGCTTGCCATAATTGTTGAACCAGGCACCCGATACCACTTCCACTACCTTGTCAGTCGTATGGTTGGCACCGTTGGTGTCAATCACACTGACCACTTGGTAACCGTCGACCCCCAGCCACAGCCAGACACCGCCGAGCACAAAGAGTACGGCACAGGTCAGCGACAGCAGACTGGCGATGCGCTCGCTGCGCGCCTTGATTTGCCCTTCGCTCTTGAGTTGCAGATAGGCTGCACCGTGATTGACGAACATCAGCAGGCTCAGTACGCCGGCCAGCAACGCAAAGGGATTGAGCAAGCCCAGCAGATTGCCGGTGTAGTCCAGTCGCAACAGGTTATCGAACTGGAAGGGCACGCCCTGCAACAGGTTGCCAAAGGCGACACCGAAGATCAGCGCTGGCACAGCAGAGCCCAGCGTCAATAGCCAGTCCCAGCGGCTGCGCCACTGCTCATTGTCGATCTTGGAGCGATACTCCAGCGCCAGCGGGCGCAGGAAGAGTGCAAATAGCGTCAGCATCATGGCCAGATAGAAGCCACTGAACGAAGCGGCGTAGACTGTCGGCCAGGCGGCGAACAGCGCGCCGCCTGCCGTCACCAGCCAGACCTGGTTGCCATCCCAGTGTGGGGCTATGGTGTTAATCATGACACGGCGCTCGTCGTTGTTCTTGCCCACGACCTTGAGCAGTGCTGCCACGCCCATATCAAACCCGTCGGTGACCGAAAAGCCAATCAGTAGCACACCAATCAGCAACCACCAGATAAACCGCAGCGCTTCATAATCCATGATCAAGCCTCCTGTACATGGGTGGTTTCAAGGTCATAGCGACCGGTATGCAGGCTGGACGGGCCCTTGCGTGCATATTTGGTCATCAGCCATACCTCGATAATCACGAAGATGGTGTACAGCACAGCGATGGAAATCAGCGTGAACCACACTTCGCTAACCGACAGACTCGACACCGCCAAATGGGTTGGCAGAATTTCACCAATGGCCCAGGGCTGGCGGCCGTATTCGGCAACAAACCAGCCGGTCTCACAGGCAATCCAAGGCAGCGGCAGACTGAATATGGCGAACTTGAGCAGCCACTTGGGTTTATCCGGAGTGCGCCGCGCGCTATGCCAGAAGGCGCAAGCGAACAGCAACAACATCAGCATGCCGCAGCCCACCATCACACGGAAGCTCCAGAACAGCGGCCAGACCTTGGGCACGGTCGCCTCTACTGCCGCCGCGATTTCTTCCGGGCTGGCGTTAAGCACATCGTCGGTATAACCACTGAGCAGCAGACCAAACCCGAGGTCATCGCGCACCGCGTTAAAGGCCTCCAGCGTGGTCGCAGATTTGTCGCCGGCACGAATACGCTGCATCAAATCGTAAGCTTGCTGCCCACGCACGATTCGCTTCAGGTTGTTCTCTTTGATCTCACGCAGGCCGGGCACCTGCTCGTCCAGCGAGCGAGTCGCAATCAAGCCCAGTACCGCAGGAATCTTGACGGCATAATCGGTGTGCTGCGTTTCCTCGTTGGGCAAGCCAAACAGGGTAAAGGCAGCAGGCGCTTCCTGGGTTTCCCACTCCGCCTCGATTGCGGCCAGCTTCACTTGCTGCACCTCACCGACCTCGTAGCCCGACTCGTCACCCAAGACGATGACCGACAATACGCCGGCCAGACCAAACGCGGATGCAATGGCAAAACTGCGACGGGCAAACGGCAGATCACGCCCCTTGAGCAGATACCAGCTGGAAATGGCCAGCATGAAAATGGCGCCGGTGACATAGCCAGCCGAAACGGTATGTACAAACTTGACCTGCGCGACCGGATTCAACAGCACTTCCGCGAAGCTGGTCATTTCCATGCGCATGGTTTCAATATTGAACTCGGAGCCAATCGGGTATTGCATCCAGCCGTTGGCGATCAGGATCCATAGCGCCGACAGGTTGGTGGCAATCGCCATTAACCAGGTCACCGCCAGATGCTTGACCTTACTCATGCGCTCCCAGCCAAAGAAGAACAGACCAAAAAGCGTGGACTCAAGAAAGAAAGCCATCAAGGCTTCGATCGCCAGAGGCGCGCCAAAGATGTCGCCGACATAATGCGAGTAGTAGGCCCAGTTCGTACCAAACTGGAACTCCATCGCCAAGCCGGTGGTTACGCCAAGAGCAAAGTTGATACCGAACAACTTGCCCCAGAACTGGGTCATATCGCGGTATATCTGTTTGCCGGTCATCACATACACCGACTCCATAATGGCCAGCAAAAAAGCCATCCCCAGCGTCAGCGGTACGAACAGAAAGTGAATCATGGCAGTCAGGGCAAACTGCATTCTGGAAAGATCAACAATGTCCATCTGCATGCTCCGTAGCAGTGCGGAAATTCAGGAAGGGCCGTCAGAGCAGGTTGGTACTCCGGCAAGCCCCCGGCACAAAGCCGTCTCAGGGCAAACGTGGAGCCTTGACTGTTTTGTCAGCCGCGGGCTGGGCGCGAGTGCGCAAGCCTTTGCACATTGAGTGCCGGATCACAGTACAGCGCGCTCGCAGCTGGCTAATTGACATGCATCAACAATAGCTACTAAGCCGCTGCGACGGGGGGTCGCAGTGGCTTAGTAGCAGGCATTAAAGATCAAGAGAAAAAGACAAGAGACGAACTAGCCGCCGAGCAGCACTACGCGGTCAGACCGGGGCAGCAGTGCAGCGTCATGCCCCAGAAACAAGGCAGTGCGACCCGCCAGCCAAGGCTCCAGGCGCGCACTGACGCGGTCTCGGGTAGCGGCGTCGAGACCACTGAATGGCTCGTCGAGAATAACCATCGGCGCGTCCTTGAGCAGCACGCGCGCCAACGCCAGGCGACGCCCCTCACCACCGGACAACTGTTTACCCGACTCACCCACCCAGGTATTCATACCGGCTGGCATTGCATCGACCAGATCCGCTAGATCTACCAGCTCCAGCACTGCCCAAAGCTGCTCTTTGGTGGCTGCCGGGTTACCCAGCAGCAGGTTGGCACTGATGCTGTCGTGCAGCAGTTCAGTCTGCTGCGTCAGATAACCAACCCTGGCTCGCCACTGCTCCAGCGAAAGCGCCTGCAGCGATACCCCGCCTGGGTCAGCAGCGCCCGCACTGACCATGCCGGAGTCCGGATCGATCAAACGTGATGCCAGTGCTGCCAGCGTGGACTTGCCAGCACCCGAGGGCCCGATCAACGCTAGGCGCTCGCCGCAGTGCAACACCAGATCAAAATCCTGCAGACCGGCGTGCCGAACGCCTACGTCCCGCCAATGCAGTGTTAGCTCGGAAGGCACGGACGCAGGATCAAGCGGCTCGACCAGACGACTGCTCATAGCTACCTGCTGATTCAAGCGCGCCGCAGCAGCGCGCGTAGCGCCGCCCTGAGCGAAGGCCGACGGCAGGCCGGCAAAGCCCTCGCTCAGGGCCATCAGCGCCAGCGGGATCATCACCATCACCGGCCCGGATAACACACCAGCGGCATAAGCCTGGATCGTGCCGAACAGGCACACAGCTACCGTGCTCATTACTCCCAGTGTTGCCAGTGCTTGCCCGCAGGCAACACGCCCCTGCAGCACGAGCTGTTCGCTCAGCATCTGCTGGCTGGCTGCCAGCAAGTGCTGTCGATGTCGCTCAATGGCGCCCGCCGCCGCCAGCTCTGCCTGCCCCTGCAGTTGCTCTACCGCCAGCACGCGTAACGCGTCCAACTGCTCCACCCGTCGCGCGCTGTAGTGCAAACCCAAACGCGCCATACCCAGGGTCAGCGCAAGCAACAAGGACAGCAGCATTGCCCCGGCAATGAGTGCCAGCGACACATGGAAGACTGCGATCAAGCCGCAGACCAGCACAATGCCGAGCAGCGCCACCAAAGGCGGCGCCAGCAAGCGCAGGTACAGCGTATCCAGCGTATCGATATCTGCCGTCAGACGGTTTAACCACTGCGCAGCGCGCAGGCGACTGAGGGTCGCGCCATCAAGCAGCGTCAGCGCAGCAAAATGCCGACCGCGCAAATCTGCCAGCAGGCTGAGTACCGTGTTGTGGTTGTAAACGCGCTCTGAGTAGCGCGCCACTGTGCGGGTCAGCGCGAAGAAGCGTATACCGCTACCCGGCATGTAGATATCAAACATCACCTTCTGCCCTGCCGCCCACAACAGTGCAGTCACCCCGGTTGCGGTAATAAACCAGCCAGATAACGCCAGCAACCCTATCGCGCTAAAGAGCGTCAGCGCCATCAGCAAGGCGCCCAGCAACAGCCGCATACGCCGCTGCATCATCAAGGCCAGCCAGGGCTTCAACTCAGACATCTGCCAGGCGCCCCTTTTCCAAGTGGTAGCGTCGACTGGCCAGCGCCATCAAGCTCGGGTGATGCGTAGCGATGACCAGCGTTCTGCCAGACGCCGCCAGCGCCCTTAGCGCTACAATGACCGCGCCCTCACTATGCTCATCCAAACTGGCCGTAGGCTCGTCCAACAGCACCAGCGGAGCATCAGACAGCCACACCCGTGCCAATGCCAAGCGTTGCGCCTGCCCGCCCGAAAGGCCTCGCCCGCCTTCGCCCAGCAGCGTGTCCAGTCCCTGTGGTTGCGCGGCCAACAGAGCGCTCAAGCCGACCGCCTCAATCGCCTGCAACAGCACAGAGGTATCCGCTTGCGGTGCAGTCAGACGCAGATTCTCGGCCCAACTTCCCTTGATCAAAAAGGGTTGCTGGCCTAACCACGCCAGCGGCTGCTGACCGGGCGACTGCCCAAACAGACTGATAGCACCTGTCGTCGGCGTGACGAAGCCGGCAAGACAATGCAGCAGGCTCGACTTGCCTGACCCGGAAGGACCAACCAACGCGACCACTTCAGCACGGCGGATATCCAGTGAAACCTGGTCCAACGCCCGATCTCGGCCCGGATAGTCTAGCGACAGACCGCTAATCTGCACCAGGCTATCATCGGAACCGGACACGACCATTTGCGGACGCGCCACACTGGCGGCTTCTACCTGTAATGCAGCCATGCCATCGGCTGCGCCAAGCGCGGCCGCGCGATCGTGATAGGACTGCGCCAGACTGCGCAGTGGCTGGAAGAACTCGGGCGCAAGTAGCAGGATCAGCAAGCCGGAGAACAGCGTCAACTGCCCCGCTGGCCCGTAATCTATATAACCGAGCAAACCGAAGCCGATGTACATCGCCACTACTGCAATCGCCACCGAGGCAAAAAACTCCAGCACGGCAGAAGACAGAAATGCCACACGCAAGGTGCGCATGGTTACCGAACGATAACGCTCGGCCGCGTCCCGAATC
The DNA here is from genome assembly GCF_014077575.1 of Pseudomonas sp. 5Ae-yellow. NCBI lineage: Bacteria > Pseudomonadati > Pseudomonadota > Gammaproteobacteria > Pseudomonadales > Pseudomonadaceae > Pseudomonas > Pseudomonas sp. 5Ae-yellow. The sequence goes on from NZ_JACGWE010000021.1 coordinate 48,019, forward strand.
GAAGCTGTGGCCGCCCCGGTCTGACCAAACAGCTGCAGACTGGTAAGACTACGTACTCGATCAAGAAAATGCCCGGCCAGCCGCCCAGCCTCCAGCACGTGCTGCTGACTGATCTTTTCCGCACTCATGCCAATAAGCGCCATAAACAGAGGGATCAGCGGTGCCGCCAGCAACAGAAACAGCGCCGCGAGCCAGTCAAGCCAGAACACCAGCAGCAGGATCAATAAAGGAGACAGCAGTGCGAGCCACTGCTGCGGAAGATAACGCGCGTAATAACCATCAAGGGCTTCGACCTGCTCGACCCATTGATTGGTCAGCATCGCACTGGAGCGATCGGCCAAACGCACCGGACCAAGTAACGACCAATCTGCAGCCAACTGCTCACGTACCTGCTGTCGCACCCTGGCACTGGCATGTTGGCCGCAGCGCTCCTGAGCGGCCTGAGCAAACGCGCGTAGTATTATCGCCAGCAGCAAACCGCCTGCCGGCCAGAACAAAGAAGTAAAAGGGAGCCCAACAATCAGGAGTGCATGCACCAGCCAGGCGATCAAACCCATCTGTACAATGATGGCGAGGGTCTGCAGCACCCCCGCCAGCACCGCTGCACGCAGCAAGCCCCTGACAGCCAGCCCCTGCTGCCGCAGCCAGCTGCGACTGCGGCGACCAGACTCAGTGATAGCCTTCACCCACGCGCACCTTGCCGCGGAAGATCCAGTAGGTCCAGGCCGTGTAGGCGAGGATGATCGGAATTACAAACAGCATCCCAAGTAACAGGAACAGCTGTGATCCCGGCGCCGAGGCGGCATCCCACAAGGTGAAATTGGGCGGAATAACGTAAGGCCAGCGGGTCCACAGCAAGGCAAAATAGGTAGAGAAAAACATCGCCATGGTGGCCAAAAACGGTACCACTTCCTTGCGTTTACGCAGCCCACTCCATATCTGATAGGCAAAGAACAGCGCCAGCAGCGGGAATATCCAGATCCAGCGCACCATAGAGAACCAGCGCTCATAGGCACTTGGGTCCACCGACGGCGTCCAGATACTGATAATGCCAAACACACCTAACACTGCAGCCAACAACCAGGGCGCAACCCGGTAGGCCCACTGCTGGATATAACCTTCGGTTTTCATGATCAGCCAGGTGCTACCCAGCAACGCGTAGCCTGCCATAAGGCCTACACCGGTCATCACGGTAAAAGGCGTAAGCCAGTCAAAGGCGCCACCAGCGTAAACCAACCCTTCGGTTTTATACCCCTGAATATAGGAGCCAACCACCACGCCCTGGGCAAAAGCAGCCAGATAGGAGCCGCCGGCAAAGGCCCAGTTCCACAGATAGCGTGAGGTTTTCGCCTTGAAGCGAAACTCGAACGCCACACCACGGAAGATCAGACCCGCGAGCATCAAAAAGACGCCAATGTACAAAGCCGGTAGCAGGATCGAGTAAACCAGCGGAAACGCCCCGAGCAGGCCAGCGCCACCCAGCACCAGCCAGGTTTCGTTGCCATCCCAGACGGGCGCTACCGAGTTCATCATCACGTCGCGGGCATCTTCATCCGGGGCAAACGGAAACAGCATCCCGACGCCCAGATCGAAGCCATCCATCAGCACATACATGATCACCGCGAAGGCAATAATCATCGCCCAGATCATCGACAGATCAAAGATTTGCGATTCCATGCTCAGGCCCCCTTGTGTTCGAATGTCACGTCACTACCCGACAGCGGACGTGAGGGCCGATGCACATCATCGTCCTCCTCGCCATGCAGAGCGTCGACTTCCAGACCGTCTTGCAATACGCGCATCAGGTAATACAGGCCTGCACTGAAGATCATCAAGTAAACCGTGATGTAGCCCAGCAGGGTAAACAGCGCCATACCACCCGTTAGTGAAGGCGTAACCCCCTCAGCGTGCGTCATCATTCCATACACCAACCATGGCGATCGGCCGGTTTCGGTGACGACCCAACCCGCCAGCACCGCAATGAAGGGCGTGATACTCATCAGCCGCAGGCCCTGCAAAAACCAGGGCGTCTGCCAGTAACGCTGCTTATAGCGCAGCAGCAAACCAACAAAAGCAGTGGCAATCATCAGCAGCCCCAAGCCGACCATCACGCGGAAACCCCAGAAAACCAGCGACACCTCGGGTTGCTCAGCCACAGGTACGTCCTTGAGCCCAGGTACCACACCATCAATGTCGTGGGTCAGGATCAGGCTCGCCAGCTTGGGTATACCAATCTCGATGAGATTGCTTTGGCTTTCCTTGTCTGGCCAGGCAAACAGCAGCAATGGCACGCCCGATGAGGTCTCCCAGTTGGCCTCCATCGCCGCAACCTTGGTCGGTTGATGCTCAAGGGTATTAAGACCATGGAAGTCGCCGACCACCGCCTGCGTAGGCGCAAGAATCAGAATCAGCCACAGGCACATGGATAGCGCTTTGCGGTTCACTTCAACCTCGCGGCCGCGCAGCAGATACCAGGCACTCACCCCCGACACCACAAAGGAGCCCGTCAGGAACGAGGCAAGCACCATGTGCGCCAAACGATAGGGGAAGGATGGATTGAAGATCGCCTCACTCCAGGAAGTCACGAAAAACACGCCATCGCGCAGCTCGACGCCGGCTGGCGTATGCATCCAGCTGTTGGCAGAGAGAATCCAGAAGGTCGAGATCATGGTGCCCAGCGCCACCATGCAAGCGGCAAACAAATGCAATCCTTTGGGTACCCGGTTACGACCAAACAGCAATACGCCGAGAAAGGCGGCTTCCAGGAAGAAGGCAGTAATTACTTCATAACTGAGCATCGGCCCGAGAAAGTTGGCCGCAGCGTAGGAGTAGTTACTCCAATTGGTACCGAACTGGAAGGACATGACGATACCCGACACCACGCCCATGCCGAATACCACCGCAAACACCTGCACCCAGAACTTGGACAAGCGCTCCCAAACCGGGTTACCGGTCTTGAATGAAAGCATTTCCAAGAAGGCGATGAAGGTCGCGAGACCAATACTGAACACCGGAAAGATGGCGTGAAAGGACACGACGAACGCAAACTGCATGCGTGACAACAGGAGAGGATCCAATTCCATGCGTACTGCTCCTTCTGGGAATTATGACGCCGGTTATCCGTTTAACAGAGTGTGGTAAGCGACAGGGACTCTGGCTGTGACTCCGCAACAGACTGGAATGTTCCAGATTGCAGTTTGCTTGACATAGATCAATAAAGGAACGGACCAATTGCCGCAGGCAAGCGCCTGATATGTATCAGACGCAATCAGGATCGGGAGCGATCACTTACCCAACAAAGCTGGCCAAAACATCTCTGACTCAAAGCATAGTCCATAACGAGACGGCGAGCGGTAATAACAGCGCGGTCGCCATCCCCATCAGACTCATCGATAAGGCCGCAAAGGCGCCAGCCTCCTCACCTTCTTCCAGTGCTCGCGAGGTACCTACCGCGTGAGCGGTCATCCCCATCGCCATACCCCAGGCGGCAGGATGATCGACCCCACAGATACGCAACAGCCAAGGGCCGAAGATCGCACCGAGCACGCCGGTAAACATCACAAAGACCGCTGCCAGCGCGGCAACGCCGCCAATTTGCTCCGCAACCAACATGGCAATGGGCGAGGTTACAGACTTGGGTGCCAAGGTCATCATGATCATGGGCTCAGCGCCCAGCAACCAGGCCAGCAAAATCGCCATCAGAGTAGCAAAGGCACCGCCCACCAGCAGACACACCACCACGGGCCAGAAGAAACTGCGAATCCGGCGCAGGTTGAGGTACAACGGTATAGCCAGAGCGACAGTCGCAGGCCCCAGAAGCACCAGCAACGGTGAGACAGCGTCCCGATAATGTGCGTAATCCTCGCCCGCCAGCCAAATCAGCAGCACCAGCACCGGCGTGGAAACCAGCACCGGGTGGAATACTGCCAGCTTGGTCCTTTCATACAATGCCAGCCCGAACTGGTAGGCCGCCAGCGTCATGCCGACCCAGAACAGAGGATGACTGAGAATGGCCGCCCAGGCCTCTTGCAGGCTACCCATCACGAATCATCCCTGCCCTGCTGCCGCAGGATCATGCGTTGCATCAACCAACCACAAAACGGCAAGCTGATCGCCAGCGAAATGGCCAGGGTGAGCAGGATTGCGGTCGCGTCCGCCGCGATCTCGGCGCCATAGGCCATGATCCCGACGGCTGGCGGTACCAGAATCAGAGGCAGATATTTCAACAAGCCGCCGGCCGCCAGGCTAATAGACTCACTCACCTCTCCGCGCAGGCAAAGATAAGCCACCATCAGTACCATACCGATGATAGGCCCCGGCAAAATAGGCAACAGCAGGACATTGAGTCCTGTCCCCAGCAGCTGAAAAAAGATCAGCCAGGTCATTCCGCGTAACAGCATGGTCGGGTCCTTCAAGCCAAAGTGCTAGCAAGGTTAACCAGTCAAGCGCGGGGTGCCTAGCCCTGCCTTCGTAGTAATTGGTAAACGGCAGGATGCCCAACCAGAGCAGCAGCACCCAAAAGACAAAAATGGTCAGACCAATATTAAAGAACCCCGCACCAAATCATCAATGCGGGGTTCCTCAGGTTTTACCAAGGCACCAGCATAGCTGGCCTGGCGCCGGGACTCGAGCCTATGCTGTATTTTGCTCAATAACCTCGCAGCAGGGCGAAACGGTTGGCGTGATAGCGAAAGTCACCAAACAGGGCTTGCACGCAACGCGCGCGCTTCATGAACAAGCCGATATCAAACTCATCGGTCATCCCCATGCCGCCGTGCATTTGCACCGCCTCGTTAGTCGCCAGCTCAGCCACTTCGGATGCCTTGGCTTTGGCCAGACTCACCAGCATGGAGGCATCTTCATCGCCTTCATCCAGCGCCATCAGCGCTTTCAGTACAACCGATTTGACCAGCTCCAGCTCGCTGAACAAATGCGCGCAACGGTGCTGCAGCCCCTGGAAAGAACTAAGCGTTACCCCAAACTGCTTACGTTCCTGCAGGTAGGCCACAGTGCGCTCAAAGGCTTCCAACGAGAGGCCCAGCAACTCGGCGGCCAACTGCCCATTGACCACATCCAGTGTCAACTCCAGCGCGTCGAAACCTTTACCAGCCTCGCCGAGCAGATCGCTCGCTGCGACCGCTACATCGGTAAAGGTAACCAGCGCCGCATTGCGACTGTCAGCCATGCTGACACGCTCGACTTTAACGCCGGCAGCCGTGCGATCGACCAGCAACAGGCTGATGCCGTCGCGCTCGCTATCGGCACCACTACTGCGCGCGGAGACGATCAGTTTGTCGGCAACATGGCCATCGATCACAAATTGCTTGCGACCATTGAGGACAAAACCATCGCCCTTGGACTCCAACCGGGTACTGACCTGCGAGGGGTTGTGCCGAGGCGTCTCATCCACAGCCAGCGAGAGTAACAACTCACCGGCAGCCACCTTGGGTAGCAGCGCGTGCTGTTGATCGTTGGAGCCCGCCAACAGCAACGCAGCAACCCCGCCCACAGCAGTCGAAAGTAAGGGCGAAGCGCTGAGATTGCGACCCGCCTGCTCAGACACCTGACCCATACCGACGTAGCCAAACTGCGAGCCGCCCAACGCCTCGGGAATAAGCGTGCCGACAAAGCCCATCTCAACCATACCCTGCCACAACTCACGGGAGAAACCGGTTGCGTCCTCATTATCGCGCAAGGCGCGCAACTGACTGACCGGCGCACTTTCATACATAAAGCGCTTGGCCGCATCCTTGAGCATTTGTTGTTCTTCGTTCAATACCAATGCTGACATGACGTAATCCTCTAACCGGTTACTGGAGCCCAAGAATGTTGCGGGAGATGACGTTAAGCTGAACCTCGCTCGTGCCACCCTCAATCGAGTTGCCCTTGGAGCGCAGCCAGTTACGCGCAATCGCACCCTCGCGGTGTGCCTCTCCTTCCCAGACGAGTCCGTCGCTACCATGCAGCGCCACCAGGAGCTCCTGCCGACGCTTGTTCAGCTCAGTGCCGTAGTACTTGAGCATCGCCGATGCGGCACCTACGCCCTGCCCCGCCTTGGCTTCATCAACCACTCGTTCGGCGGTCAACTCAAAGGCTTTGGCATCCAGATCCCAATGCGCGATTTCACCGCGCAGCATATCGTCCGCCAGCTTGCCGCCATCCAGGCCAATACACTCCACCGCAATCTGCGCCAGTGTCTTCTGTCCTGAGGCCGTGCGGCCCATCCCGCCGATCATCTCGCGCTCATGGGTCAGCAGGTATTTAGCGATCGTCCAACCTGCGTTGATCTCACCCACCACCTGACTCTTTTCAACTCGCACGTTGTCCAGGAAGGTCTCGCAGAAAGGAGAGCTACCGGAGATCAACTTGATGGGTTTGGTGCTGACGCCTGGTGTGGTCATATCAAACAGCACCAGGCTGATGCCCAGTTGCTTCTTGGCATCCGGGTTGGTACGCACCAGACAGAACATCCAATCAGCCTTATCAGCGTAGGAAGTCCAGACCTTCTGGCCATTAACAATAAAATGATCACCCTCATCAACCGCACGGCTCTGCAGGCCGGCAAGATCGGAGCCGGCGCCCGGCTCGCTGTAACCCTGACACCAACGAATCTCGCCGCGAACGATTGGCGGTAAATGCTGACGCTTAAGCTCCTCAGAGCCAAACTTGAGAATGGCCGGGCCAATCATCCACACCCCAAAGCTCGACAGCGCAGGACGCGCGCTGATCCGCGCCAGCTCCTCGCGCAGCACCTTGTGCTCTTCCTGCGAAAGACCGCCACCGCCATACTCGGTCGGCCAGTCTGGCGCGGTCCAGCCCTTGGCAGCCATGCGCTCCAACCAGAGCTTCTGGTCTTCACTGGCAAACGTGAAGTTGCGACCACCCCAGCACTGGTCACTTTCCTTGGTCATCGGCTTACGCATACTCAGTGGGCAGTTTTCATCCAGCCAGGCACGGGTTTGCTGGCGGAAGGCATCAAGATCGGCCACAGGTACTCTCCTTAATGTTGGATAGGAACAGAACACAGTAATCAACAAAGATACTCTTAGCAGCGCTCTGGGTGAGCCGCCTTTGGTCGGCGGAATGGGTAACCATTAGCTGCACTGATGACAGCGCTGAGGCAAAACCGTCAACCGACACTGCGCTGTTGACGGTATCGGCGCGGGGGCATGCCCTTCCATCGCTTGAACGCATGTATGAAGTTGGATAACTCACCATAGCCCAGTCGCTGGGCTATGGCTTCCAAGGGCATTCCTTCAACGGCCAGCAGTTCTTCGGCCAGCGCCTGCCGACTTTCATCCAGCAACTGACGGAAGCTGACTTGCTCTGCCGCCAGCCGTCGCCGCAAGGTGCGCTCGCCAATGTTCAGACGTGCAGCTAATTGCGGCATATCCAGCACCCGTCCGGGCCGGCTGAGCAGAAGCTCACGGACTTGCGCTGCCAAGCCGCCACGCGACCGGTAGCTCTGCAGCAGTTGTCGGCACTGCGCCTCACACAGCTGCGCCGTTGCCGCGTTAGCACCCGCTAATGGCAAGTCGAGCAGTCGCTGGTCGAGTTCAATCCGGTTATGCGGTCGAGCGAAACGCGGCTCACAGCCCAGCGCCTCACAATAAAGCACTCGCTCTTGCGCTTCAGGTATCGGCAAACACAGCTCTACCGCAGCAAAGGGCGATTCCTGCCCGGTGAGCTCGCGCTGAATCAAGGCAATGGCGGCGCAATCACGCAATAGCACAAAGTCGTGTAACGCCTTTGGCAGCACTTGAGCATCAAGCTGCAGAAAAGCGCGATCAGCCTCGACATGCAACTCTATCCGGCTGAAGGCAAAAGTGAGGTCAAGATAGCGCAGCCCCAGATCCAGCGCCTCGCGAAGGCTGCCGCTGCTGAGCAAGGCGTATCCCCAAATTCCGTAGTGCGACAAACGATAACGCTGCCCGGCAGCGAGGCCCAACGCTGGCTGATCTGATAAACCCTCCAGCAGGTTCGCGATGAGCTGTAACTCCTGACTGGCATTTGCTTCCTGCTGAGGATTGGCCAACGCTAAAACACTCAACCCAGTGCCTTGCAGACACTGATCCAGCGATAGGCCATTATCGGTGCCGAACTGAGCCAAAAGTTGCACGCTGGTAATACGGCTATGCGCTGGCCAAGAAAGTGTTTGCATGCTGGGAGCCTGTCCGAAATTCACAGTTTTATGACCGACTATGCCATAAACGCAACGCCATACAAGCGCTAAGATGGGCGGCAGCAACAGGAGAAAACAATGCATAAGAAAAATCACTCCAACACCGTACTCAGCGCCATCATTATTGGCAGCGGCTTCGGCGGCATTGGTATGGCGATACAGCTGGACCAGGCAGGCATCAGCGACTTTCTGATCATCGAAAAAGCCAACGACGTTGGCGGCACATGGCGCGATAACGACTACCCCGGCTCCGGCTGCGACGTGCCATCGCACCTCTACTCCTATTCGTTCGAGCCTCGCACCGACTGGCCCCACAAGTACGCACGCCAGCCGGATATTCACGCTTATATAAAACACTGCGTCAGCAAATACGGCCTGCGCTCAAGGCTGCGCCTGGGTTGCGAGATACAAAGTGCCCGCTTCGATGAGGGCCAAGGGCTCTGGTGCCTGACCAGTATCGACGGCGAAGAATTGCGCTGCCGCGCCCTGATCACTGCTTGCGGCCAACTTAACAGGCCAGTGATGCCCGAGCTCGACGGGCTTGAAGACTTTGCCGGGCCCGCCTTCCATTCCGCGCGCTGGCAGCATGACGTAGATCTAAGCGGCAAACGCATAGCGGTCATCGGAACGGGGGCATCCGCGATTCAATTTGTGCCGCAAATAGTGCCATTGGTCGCCAGCATGTCACTGTTTCAGCGCAGCGCGCCCTATGTCCTGCCCAAAGACGATCGACAATATGACGATAAGAAGCGCGCTCGCCTCTCACGCTTTGCCTGGCTGCATCAGCTCGACCGCGTCTGGCAGTACTGCACCCACGAAGTCCGTGCTCTGGCGTTTGTCTACTTCCCGGCACTGGCGAAACGGGAGGAAAAATCGGCCCTCAAGCACATGCACAAGCACATCAAAGACCCGCACAAACGGTCGGCACTTACGCCTGATTACCCCATGGGCTGCAAACGCGTACTCATCAGTAATAACTACTACCCCGCTATGGCGGATGACAAGGTGACGCTGGTAACCGAGGTCATTGAGAGAGTCGTGGCGGATGGCGTGCAGACCCGCGATGGCCAAACTTACCCGGCCGACGTATTGATCTACGGGACCGGTTTTGCCGCCACCGAGTTTCTCTCACCGATGCAGATTACCGGCCTGCACGGACAGGATCTGAACCAAACCTGGCAAAGCGGCGCCGAGGCCTACAAAGGTATCTGCATCAGCGGCTTTCCCAACCTGTTCATGCTTTACGGCCCCAACACCAACCTCGGGCATAACTCGATCATCTATATGCTAGAGAGCCAGTTCCGCTACATATCCCAGTGCCTGCAAACGCTAAAACGCCGTCGGCTGCGCTATATCAACGTCAGAACTGAAGCACAGTCGAGCTACAATCAGCGCATTCAGCATGCCGCCAAGCGCACCGTTTGGGCACAAGGTTGCAGCAGCTGGTATCTCACCGCCGAGGGCAAGCAAACGGTGAACTGGCCCGGTTTCACCTTTGCCTATCGCCACCTCACCCGCAAACCAAGGCTGAGCGACTATGACTGCGTACGTTGATCAGGAATTCACACCAGAAGAACAGCCGCGCTTGCGCGCCTTTCTGCGCGCCGTGCTACGACTTTTCTTTCGCGGTTTGATTCGCCCACCCGTGCCGCTTGCGATGCAGCGCCTGGTGCTATCGGCCTTGACCTGCATTATGCCACTGGCACGTGGCGTGAGCCGGCGTCGCGGCCTCATCGCCGAACGTCCATGCGAATGGCATCGCCCGGCCGAAGGTAGCGATGGGCGCGTAATGCTGTATCTGCATGGCGGTGCCTTCATACTGGGATCACCCGCGACTCACCGAAGCCTGTGTTCTGCTTTGCTCAGCCGCGGAAAATGGGATCTTTGTGCACTGGATTACCGGCTGGCACCGACCTATCCCAACCCGGCCGCACGCGATGATTGCGTCGCTGCCTATCAGGCCTTGCTGACCCGAGGCTATCGCCCCGAGCACATCACGATCGCCGGTGATTCCGCCGGCGGTAATCTGGTACTGGTCACCGCCCAGCGGCTGCAGCAACTGGGCCTACCCATGCCCGAGTCATTGGTGTGCTTCTCACCCGTTACCGACTTTACCGGTGAGCAGGTGCACACACCCGCTGCCGGCGACCCACTGATCCATCCAGCCTGGATGGATCTCGCCCGTGATGCCTACTGCCAACCTGGACAAGACAGAGCCGACCCTGCCGTCTCCCCTTTGTACGGCAAGCTCAGAGGGCTACCAAGGCTATTGTTGCAAGTAGGCGAAGACGAGCTGCTGTTAAATGACAGCCTGCGTTTGGCTGAAGCAGCACGTGCCGAAGGCGTGCAAGTGCGACTGGAGCGCTACAAGGGACTCTGGCATGTATTTCAGGCGCATACCGGACTGCTAACAGCATCCGACCAGGCGCTGGATCGCGTGGTGGATTTTGTGCGTGTAGACAAAGCCAGTACAAACAAACCCATAGCGGCAACCGCACCAATAGAGAGGGATTAACGCTCATTCTGACCCGGCGCTTTATAGCGCCAGCCGGTCTCCTTCACCAACTTTCGAAGGGGATTTCGTGGGTATCGAGGTAGTGCTGGGCGTGCTCGCTTGGCGGGCGGTAATACTCACCTCCCGAGGTGCCGCCATAAGGGCCTTTAGGCTCGACGACTCCTTGAAAGCGCCCTATCTCTATTGAATCCAGACAGCCCCCGTTAAGCCAAGCTTTCGCAACGCCGCCTGGAGCCAGGCCAATCGACACGATATTCCGGTATTGAGTGACATGAGCATCCCTCCAAGCGCAATAAACCTCGCGCGGCTCTAACATCTCCCTACGAACCTCCTCAGGGATATCTAGGCGTACGTTATAGGTTTGTGGCTCGACTAAAGACTGCCAACGCACAAAAAGATGCCGAGGCAAATCAATTCCTGTCATGGGCCGAGTTGCTCCAACCCCTGGGCGACTTGGCCAACCAGCAGGGTTTCCTTTATTTCCCGGTGGATTTTGAATAGAAGATGTCCCGCCATGCACGCGCTCATAGGCAAAGCCGCGTTGATCCACTACATCCACGCTTTCTACCCACACCTCCATGTAGTTCGGAGCGAAGAGCCCAATCTCCCAAGTTCGGTAAGGTAGCTCAGCGTCAGACGGGCGCTGCGACTTACTCGCGCCAACGCACGCGGTCAGAGCCATCAGCAGTGTCAGCGCAATCAGTGTTTTACCCATGGCAGACAGCCTCTTCATTGCTGATCCTCATAAATTGCTCGCTGGTTATCAGTGCGCGGCTTGTTCGGAAAAAAACCCCACCGGGCATTCCAGTTGGCAGAAGCATGTATATAGCGGCCATGTAAATAGTGCCTTTCGCTATCGCTCAAAACTGCGTTTTGGCCAGCCATTGCAGCCGAAATGACTTTGGAAGCAATTGGCTGCAGATCACTAGGGATAGAGAAACGCCTATCGTGCTCGTTGAGATTGTCGAACGGCACACCTCCATCAACGGCTTTGGCGTGCATTATGCGCAGCGAGACCCTCGATAGCTCGCCCCGCACTAGTCGATCCATACTTAACATCAGCAAGACATCCCCCTCGGAGCCTTGTCCTGTCGTTCTCTGGTTACTCGGCAACAGTTTAAGTTCTTGCTTAATGAAGCGCCCATTACCCGGCAGACCTTTAGCTCGAAACGCTGCCTCCGCAGCTTCACGTTGCTGCCACGCACTTGAGGCTTGTAGGCGCGCCCTATCTAGACCGGTTAATGAGTAGTAATTTCCGCGCACCAATTTCGGCCTACCGAGCAATACCCTCTCCCGCATGACACTAGGGTACCCGCCACCTAAATTGGAGTGCACGCCAGGCAAAACCAGTTCTTCGTGGTACTTCGAGTTAACCCGATTCAAGCTGAAGTTATGCCGATACTCGTCAGCGGCGGTAAGGTGCACTACTTGCTTGGCGCAAGCGCGGGCAAGCTGCAGATTAACGCCAGGGTTTTTGGCATCACCAACACTCAAATGCCCGTGCACAGGATCAGCAATCGCAGCGACGGTATCGAATATGCCAATAAAGTTGATGTTCACATGGCTAGACCAAGAGAAATCTGGAGCGACAGCCGGAAGCGCACGCCCGAGATAGCCTGACATAACGCCACCATCAGCCCGCAACACTTCATTCGCAAAGTGTCTGGCAGCCGCGGCACCGCGACTAAAACCAAAAACATCAAATTCAAGGCGCTCAATCAAAATATTCGCGTTCTTGGCCAACAGCTGGTCAAGTCTATCCGTCAGCAGCGCAGGGCTTTGCTTAACCCTCTCCAAAACACCCGTTTCACCTTGCCCAAACGCATAGCCAGCAAGGGAGTCATCCCCGCCACTCAAGGTGCCAATTCCGTCGATGTAAACTTTAATACTTACCTTTTGAGCATCAGGATTTATCTGCATATCCGCCTGATCCATATACAATGTAGTGGTCTACTAATCCCGGACACCGAAATGGGTGGTAAATTTACCGCCATAGCTGAGGTGTTCCATGACAAGACAACGTCGTACGTTTTCAACTGAGTTCAAGCACGATGCCGCGTTGCT
>NZ_JACGWE010000011.1:0-117593 GCF_014077575.1 Pseudomonas sp. 5Ae-yellow
GCATGAGGCGGTGCTCTCGGATTATGGTGTTGGTCGCACAACCATCATGACCGAGATGTCACCGCCTCACCTCATTCCAGAAACGAAAAGTCCGGGTTGCCCCGGACTTCCGTGAAGAACCTTTTTTATTGCGTTGTGCTTTTACCGCTGATTAGAAGCGGTATGTTACCTGGGACGACAGGCCGTGCGCGCTGTTGCGGTAATCGGCGTTGTAAGATCCGGTGCTAGACTTTGCCGCTTGCTCAATCTTACCTTTGCTCTCATGCAGGTAGGAGTAGGCCACATCGATAGTCATATCCTGGCTGACATCCCAACCAGCACCCAGAGAAAACACCTTGCGGTTGGATACGGGGATACGCACGGTACGGTCGCTGTCGCCCACGGGAGACTGATCGACGGTGAAACCGGTGCGCAGCGTCCACTGTGGAGCAATCTGGTAAGCCGCGCCAACGGCAAAGGCCCAGGTATCTTCCCAGTTCAGCGGTTCTTCAATCTCGCTGAAATTTGGTTGAAATGGTGCCGCAACGCCGTCGTTTTCAACCACGATCTTGTCTAGTCGACTCCAGCGGGTCCAGGTGGCCCCGGCGTACAGCGTCCATTGCGGATCAAGCTCAAAGGTCAATGAGGTATCAACCGACTCAGGTGTAGTGAAGTCCAGGTTGGCATCGTACTCACCATTGGCGCCTGCTGCGGGTCCAGGCAGATTGTTTAGGCGCGTGCGGCCGTCCAGGGTGTAATCGACCTTGGAGTGGTAGGTCAGGCCCCATGCCAACTGATCGGTTACATCTACCAGTACACCGGCGTTGAAGCCGTAGCCGACGTCATCACCTTTGATGTTTACTTCGCCGTTACCAAAAGCACTGGTTAGCTTGCCGCTGATATGGTTGATGGTCGGGCCAAAGCCGACAGAGATCCGATCGTTGACTTGAAAGCTCAGGGTGGGCTGTAGCGTCACTACCTGTACCTTGCTGTACCTGCCGTGGCCTCCGCCCTGGAAGCTATCTTCGTAATCACTGATGACACCGAAAGGGGCGTAAACACCGATGCCCGCGTGCCAGCGATCATTCAGCGGCGTTACCAGGTAGCCAAAGGGGATGACGGAGGTAGGCACCATGTCGCCATCGTTGGTACCGGTAGCTGAGCCGCTGGCATTGTCGATGTCGGTCTTGGCCATGATAAGTGCAGCACCACCGCTCACTTCGGTACGATCCAGGCGCGACATGCCGGCTGGGTTACCAAACAGGGTGCTGGCATCTTCAGCTGAAGAAGAACGGCCCGCAAAGCCTGTGCCCATGCCACTGGCGCTCTGTTCGTTGATAGCGATGCCATTGGCGCTGGCAGACGTGGCGGCTACGGTAATGGCTAACGCCAAGGACGATTTTAGCCAAGCGTGTCTGATCATGGGTAAACTCCAGATTGATCGATGATGAAGGGGGCGCAAACTATCAGGATTCAATCGGGCTGGCCAGAGTTCGTGCGACGAAATTGCTGCATTTGGTCGGACAATGACTCGAAAGGCCGGGAATGTGCAGCAACTTGCTGCAGATATGGATTGTTAGATGCTGCCGATGCGGGCTTGGCGTAAGCGCCGCCAGTGGCGCAGTTTACCATTCAGTTCTCCCAGCGTTCTGATGCCGCTGGTACGGGCACGGGCTAACAGTATCAGCATGATCTCCGCGGTAGCTAACGCGTCCGCCGCGGCATTGTGTCGCTGGCTGTTAAGCAAGCCAAAATAAGCCTGCCACTCGTCCAGGCTGCCCTTGGGCAGGTTGGCTTCCGGGTAGAGCATAGGCGCTATCTCGGCGGCATCGAGAAATTTGTGGCGTAGCTTGTAGCCCAGATCCAGGCGCAAACCGCGCAGTAGCATGCGTTGATCGAATGCTGCATGGAAAGCAACGAAAACACACTCGCCAGAAAACGTCATGAAATCCAGCAACGCATCGGCTGCATCCACGCCCTGGGCGATGGCGCTAGGCGCTATGCCGTGAATGAGGATGGATTCGGTCACCTGGTGGTTTTCTCGATACAGGGTACATTCGTACTGGCTGCCGAGATCGACGCACTGATCCTCGATAACCACCGCGCCAACAGACAATATAAGGTCGCGGTGCACGTTCAGACCGCTGGTTTCCAGGTCAACGACAACCAGGCGGGTATCTTTCAGCTCAGTGCCATCCAGCGCCTGCGAGTTAGGTAGTTGCTCGCAGCGCTGGCGTTGCTCGTGGCTAAGCGAGTCTTGCCTGCGTTTGTTAAGCCATTGCAGCGGGTTCACAGGTTATACCTGAGTGCGATACTGGCTTGCAGACGTTTGGCCTGGCGGAAAGACTCGCGCAGTATGCGGCGGTCCAGATGGTTGAGGCTGTCTGGGTCTATACGATTACTTAGTGCGCGCCCGTCACGATC
Source organism: Pseudomonas sp. 5Ae-yellow (assembly GCF_014077575.1). NCBI lineage: Bacteria > Pseudomonadati > Pseudomonadota > Gammaproteobacteria > Pseudomonadales > Pseudomonadaceae > Pseudomonas > Pseudomonas sp. 5Ae-yellow. The sequence continues at coordinate 2,404 of NZ_JACGWE010000011.1, forward strand.
CTGCTGTTGGTGCTGCTGCATGCGTGTTAGCTGGATAAAGTGATACGCCTCCACATAAGCATCCGCATCCAATGGCTCTATTACGCCTGCTTCACGCAGTGCCTGCAAGCGCACCAGGGTGTTGCTGTTGGCGATGCCGTTGGCCAGCGCCAATAAGCGGGCGCCATCAACAAAGGGCCCCAAGCCTTGCACCTTGAGATCCAGGGTGTCTTTTTCGCTCCCACTGCGGGCCAGAATGAACTCGCGCAGACGACCGATAGGCGGGCGATGCATCAGCGCGTTTTGCGCCATCTGATGTTGAAACAGGCTGTTGCCGGCAATACGTTTGAGTACAGACTGGAACATCCGCTCCGCCGCACCCGCGTCGCCCCACACCACGCGGAAGTCAAAGTAGATGGATGACGCTAGTAAATTCTTTGGTGTGGTGCTGTTAATGATGCGGCCAAAGCGCTCAGCCCATTCAGGTGCCGAAAGACACAGTTCGGGATTGCCGGCCATAATATTACCCTTGCACAGGGTGAAGCCGCAGTCCGCCAGTGCCTGATTGATGCGCTTGGCCAGCGGCAGCAGGCGTTGCCGGGTTTGCTCGGTCGCCGAGTTATCATGGCAGGTAAATAGAATGCCGTTGTCCTGATCGGTATGCAGGGTCTGCTCCTGCCGGCCCTCACTGCCAAAACAGAGCCAGCTGAACTCGATACCCGGATCACCTTCCTGCTGCAGGCAGAGCTCTATGACCCGGCATACGCTGTGGTCATTAAGCAGTGTGATGATTCGCGTAACCTGGGTGGAGGAGGCACCATGGGCCAGCATACTGTCTACCAGCCGACGAATACCGCTACGCAGCGCGATCAGGGTTTCCAGGTTAGGCGCCTCGCGCAGGGTGCGCGCAATGTGCACCAGATCAACGCGCTGCAGTGAAAATAGATCTCGCTCGGATACAACGCCGGTAAGGCGCCCGTTATCGACCAGGCAGATATGCGCTATGTGCTTGCTGGTCATCGCGATCGCCGCATCGAATGCGGTGGCGCAAGAGGGTAGATGGCTTGGGTTGGCAGTCATCACCTGGCTAATCGGCTGCTCCAGATCGGTTGCTGCATCGGCAATCAACCCACGCAGGTCGCGCAGGGTGAAAATGCCTAGCGGCCGCTGCGCTGCATCGGTAATAACAATACTGCCGACACTGGCCTCATGCATCAGCCTCACGGCGGCTCTTATTGGCGTGTCGAGTTCGCAGGTCACGGGTTTGCGGTCGGTTAGCTCGGCCAAGCCGGTATCCAGCGAGTAATGTGATCCCAGGCTTTCGCTGGCCTGCTGTTGAGCCTGCAGGTTTACCTGGTCAAGCAGGCTGCTGACGCCGCGTAGCGCAAAGTCGCGGAAGGGTAGAGAGCGGCGAAACAGGCTGACGAAGTCGGCGCGGCTGATGGTAAAGCAGAAGGTATCTTCACCCGCGAGGTGGAGGGTGCGGGTTTCACGCTCGCCCAATAGCGCGGCTAACGGAAAGCATTCCCCGGTGCTGATTTCAAAGGTGGTATCGGTTTCTTGCTGTCCGGCAAGTAGACGCTCGCCGCGAATAAGGCCCTGTTTAACGATGAAAAACTGCTCTACGGGGCCATCTTGTGGGTCAAGTATATGCTCGCCGGCGGCATAGAAGCGCAGCTGAGCGTGCTCTACCAGCCAGGCCAGGTGGGCATGCTCCATCTGGTTGAATGGCGGATAAGCCAACAGAAAACTGATGGTGCCGTGTACGTTCTGCATGACGGCGGTTTTGCCCGCCTGTTCGTAGCGGTCTTCTCGTGTCATTTTGGCTAACCTTGTTGTCTTGCAGCAGTGTGCCGACAGTGAGCACGCGCTCCCATTCTACCTAAGTATGGGTAGCGCAGCCGTGCTGGAAAAAAGCCAATCTGCAGCAGCGCTATGCCGCATTATTGCACTGACTAGGCGTTTCATCTGCGTGCTCATTTTGCTATTGTGGCGGCTGCAGCAGCGTTCGGACAGCTTTTTAGATTTACTCTACGAAAAGTACCCATTTTGGACGCCGACTGAGTATAGAAAAGGCAATGAGCTAGGATGCCGCCATCGCGATCAAGTGATGGAATAATAACTAACGTACGGTCTTCTGCGTAAGGGGTGGTATTTGATCAAGGTGCTGGTGGTTGATGACCATGACCTGGTTCGCATGGGTATCAGTCGTATGTTGGAAGATGTTGCTGGCCTGACGGTTGTTGGCGAAGCTGACAGTGGCGAATCCGCGGTCACCCAAGCTCGAGCTCTGCGCCCCGACGTCGTCTTGATGGATGTACGCATGCCTGGTATCGGCGGCCTGGAAGCCACCCGCAAACTGGCGCAGCTCGACAAACATATGAAGGTTATTGCCGTCACTGTCTGTAATGAAGAGCCTTTTCCTTCGCGTCTGATGCAGGCCGGTGCCGCTGGTTATGTGACCAAGGGCGCTGCACTGGAGGAGATGGTCGCCGCTATCAAGCAGGTGCATGCGGGCCAACGTTACATCAGTCCAAATATTGCCCAGTTGCTGGTGCTCAAGCACTTGAATCCGGGTGGCGAATCGCCCTTTGACTGCCTGTCTGACCGTGAGATCCAAATCGCGCTGATGATTGTCGGCTGTGAAAAGGTGAACAGCATCTCCGACAAACTCTGCCTTAGCCCCAAAACGGTCAATACTTATCGTTACCGTATTTTTGAAAAGTTGGGCGTGACCAGTGACGTTGAACTCACATTACTGGCCGTGCGCAACGGCATGGTTGATACATCCCACCAGTGAGTATGACCGACATCGTTTTTGACCCTCAGGCCTTTCTGGCCAGCGCTAGCAATAAGCCCGGTGTCTATCGCATGTTCGATGCGCAGGGCGCTTTGCTTTATGTAGGTAAAGCAAAGAGCTTGAAGAAGCGCCTTGCCAGCTACTTCCGCAAGACCGGTTTGAGTCCCAAAACCGAAGCACTGGTCGCGCGCATAGCGCAGATTGATACCACCATCACGGCCAACGAAACCGAAGCGCTGCTGCTGGAACAGAGCCTGATCAAGGCCAGTCGCCCGCCGTATAACATACTGTTGCGCGACGATAAGTCTTATCCCTACGTATTCCTGTCGAGTAATGACGAGTTTCCGCGTCTTGGTTTGCACCGCGGCACCAAGCGCGCCAAAGGGCGTTATTTTGGGCCGTATCCCAGCGCCGGCGCGATTCGTGAAAGTCTCAATCTGTTGCAGAAGACCTTTTTGGTGCGCCAATGCGAAGACAGCTATTACCGCAATCGCACGCGGCCTTGTCTGCAGTATCAGATCAAGCGTTGCAAGGCGCCCTGTGTGGGCCTGGTTGATAAGACCGAGTATGCGCAGGACGTACGCCACTCAGTGATGTTTCTTGAAGGTCGCAGCAACTCGCTGTCCAACGAGCTGCATGAGGCCATGGAACAAGCCTCGGTGGAACTCAATTTTGAGCGGGCTGCTGAGCTACGTGATCAGATTGCGCTGCTGCGCCGCGTACAAGACCAGCAAAGCATGGACACTGAGCAGGGCGATGTTGATATTGTCGCCGCTGATGTTACCCCCGGTGGCGCCTGTGTTCATGTGGTCATGGTGCGCCAGGGTAGGGTGCTGGGGAGCAAAAACCACTTCCCCAGGGTTCCGATCGAACAGAGCGCAGGTGAGGTGTTGTCGGCGTTTCTACCGCAATATTACCTGGGCACGGCCGAACGCGAAGTGCCGCCGGAAATTATCGTCAATGCGGACCATGAAGACTTGCCGATCATTGCCCAGGCGCTCAGTCAGGCGCGTGGCTGCAATCTCAGTATTACGCATAACGTACGCGGTAACCGTAAACGCTGGCTCGATCTGGCCCAGAGTAACGCCACGCAATCGCTGGCGAGCCTGTTGGCCAACAAGCAACACATTCAGGCGCGCTTTGAGGCATTACAGAAGGCATTGAATCTGGATGAGTTGCCAACGCGCCTTGAGTGCTACGACATCAGTCATTCCAGCGGTGAGGCCACGGTTGCCTCTTGCGTAGTCTTTGGCCCGGAGGGGCCGCTGAAGAGCGATTATCGACGCTTTAATATTGAAGGCGTCACCGCAGGGGACGATTACGCCGCCATGCGTCAGGCGTTGATTCGCCGCTTCAGCCGTATTCAGGACGGCGAGGGCAAAATGCCGGACATATTGCTGGTCGATGGCGGCAAAGGGCAGATGAAAATGGCGATGGAGGTCATGCAAGAGCTGGCCATCCATGATCTGACCTTGCTGGGTGTGGCCAAAGGCGTCACACGCAAAGCCGGTATGGAGAGTCTGTATTTGAATGATCCGCATAATGAGCTGGTGCTGCCAGGCCACTCGCCGGCATTGCATCTGATTCAGCATATTCGCGATGAGGCGCATCGATTTGCCATTACCGGTCACCGCCAGCGTCGCGGTAAAGCACGTACGACCTCATCACTTGAGGGTATCGCTGGTGTGGGTCCAAAGCGGCGTCGCGAGCTACTGAAGCACTTTGGTGGCTTGCAGGAATTGAAGCGCGCCAGTGCGGCAGAAATGGCAAAAGTCCCGGGTGTCAGCAAAAAACTTGCGGAACAGATTTATGCCGCCGTGCATAGCGATTAGAATGCTGGCTCAACCGAGGCTGTAAAATATGAATATTCCGAATATCCTGACCCTGATGCGGGTCGGGCTGATCCCCATTTTTATCCTGCTGTTTTACATGCCGTACCATTGGAGCTATGTTGCTGCTGCGTTGGTGTTTACCCTGGCGGCAGTCACTGACTGGCTGGATGGCTACTTGGCGCGCAAGCTGCAGCAGAGCACGCCTTTTGGTGCTTTTCTTGATCCGGTCGCCGACAAGCTCATGGTGGTTATCGCCCTGGTGTTGCTGGTGCAGCATCACGCTAATTTTTGGGTTACCGCACCGGCAGCCATTATTATTGGCCGCGAGCTGGTTATCTCAGCGTTACGCGAATGGATGGCAGAGCTGGGCGCGCGGGCGCATGTCGCTGTATCCAACCTGGGTAAATACAAGACGACCCTGCAGATGGTTGCTTTGGTCGTTTTGCTGGCTAATCCACCACAGCCGACTGGCTGGGTCGTGTTTGGCTACGTTTTGCTGGCCATGTCAGCGGTGTTGACCCTGTGGTCAATGGTGGTTTACCTAAAGGCGGCCTGGCCACATTTGCGTCCCGACACTGATCAAAATAGCAACAAATAACTTTTTTTGAATCAATGACTTGACACAATGGCGTAGAAAGATAGAATTAGCGCCGTTCCAACACAGGAACAGTTCACGCAAGTGAACAGGGCCTCAGCGAGGTTTGCCAAGCAGCATTGCTTTGCAAGGTTTCGCAGATCAAGGTCTAATAGCATTAGATGTACGCGGGAATAGCTCAGTTGCTAGAGCACGACCTTACGAGGTCGGGGTGGGGCGCATAGCCTCGCGAGTTCTCGAGACCTTAGGGTCAAATGTAGTAGATGTAACGCGGGAATAGCTCAGTTGGTAGAGCACGACCTTACGAGGTCGGGGTGGGGCGCATAGCCTCGCGAGTTCTCGGGACCCTAGGGTCAAATGTAGTAGATGTAACGCGGGAATAGCTCAGTTGGTAGAGCACGACCTTGCCAAGGTCGGGGTCGCGAGTTCGAGTCTCGTTTCCCGCTCCAGTTTTATATTGCGCTGATGTACTGCTTTCAGCGTGGTAGCCCCCTTTTGAGGCCGGGTGGCAGAGTGGTCATGCAGCGGATTGCAAATCCGTGTACGCCGGTTCGATTCCGACCTCGGCCTCCATCTTTATGTTTTCTTTCGCTAGCCCGGATGGCGAAATTGGTAGACGCAAGGGACTTAAAATCCCTCGATCGTAAGATCGTGCCGGTTCGACCCCGGCTCCGGGCACCAATTTTCATGCGGGTTTGAGCTGATAAGCGAAGCCTTTTTTAGATCCATCCCCCTTTAAGAATCTCAAATAACACTTGGCCGCTTGCTCTGCCACGGGTGTTTTACACTTGCCTGTTTTGAACATTTGATTCCATCGCCGGATTTAACTCTATACTTAGGTATAGCCGCAAATTTGGCAGGATCTCGTGATGTGGGGGAGTTAGCGTATGGGGAAGGAGCTTTTTTGGGCCAGTCTGGCCATTTTTTCTGTCGGGGTTTTATTGATAAGTGCAGGATTTTCTCGCCGGGACAGCGGCTGGGGTATCGCTCTGCTGTGGCTGGGGGCTGCCTGTATGCTCGGCTTGGTGTTCTACCACATCCCCAAAATGCTGCATCTGACCTGAGGTTGGCGGGTGCTGTCGGTAACCGGCTCAGAGGCGGGCAAAGTCACCTCTGAGCCACGCTGTGGGATGTTATTAGAAATCGTAGCGAACGCTGGCCTCCAGGCTGCGTTCGGCGCCGAACCAGCAGTTCAGAGTGTCAAAGCAACTGTAATAGCGCTCGTTGAACAGGTTGTTGGCCGATAACGTAACGCTTGCGCCATCCATCGCTCGGTCGACGCTGCCCAGGTCATACCCCAAACTTAGATCAACCAGGGTGGCGGAGGGCACTGTATCGGAGTTGGTGGCATCTACTTCGGCCTCACCGATATAGCGCACGCCACCGCCCAGGGTGATACCCGCCAGCGGGCCGTTGAACACATCATAACTGGCCCAGGCCGTGGCCGACTGATCTGGGACCCATACCGGCGTTTTGCCTTGCAGGCCACTGTTGTCCTTGGTTACCTCTACGTCTTGATAAGTGTAGCTGCCCATCAGATTCAGGTTGCGATTGACCTGAGTGCGGGCCTCCAGCTCAATGCCCTGTGAACGCACTTCACCGGCCTGAATCTTGTCGTAGGCAGTGCCGTTAGGATCGCGTGTCAGTACGTTCTCTTTCTCGATACGGTATAGCGCTAGCGAGCCCGTTGTCTGTTTGTCAGCGGTGCTGTATTTGATACCGGTTTCCCACTGCGTTGCAGTAGAAGGCTCGTAAGTCGAACCTAGCCTATCCAGGCCACCTACGGGCTCGAAGCTTTCGGCGTAGCTGATAAAGGGGGCAAAGCCACTGTCGAACTCATAGAGCGCGCCCGCCCGCCAGGAGGTGTTGTGCTGCTTGACCTTGCCATCGACCGGTTGGCCGTACTGGATACCCTTTTCTCGTGATTCAAAGGTGTCATAACGCCCACCCGCGAGCAGCACCCAGCGACCAATGCGCATTTGGTCCTGGAAATAAACCCCGGTTTGTTCGGTATCGATAGAAAACTGACTACTCAAACCGGACGCCGCGAAATCCAGTTGGCTACCGTCAATCAGATGATGGTGAGGATCGAATAAGTCGATCGCCGGTGCAGCGGCATCTTCATAGCCGATGTCGCTTTTGAATTTCAAATAGTCGATGCCCAGTAGCAAGTTATGCTCGATCGCGCCAGTTATAACAATGCCTGATAGCTGGTTGTCGATGGTAACGCCCTTGCCGGTTTCGTCCGTCAGATACGCTCGGCGCGACAAGGTGCTCTGATCAGCTGCGAGACCTGATGAGTAAGTGTTTTCCTGATAGGCATCGCCATGCTGGTAGCGAAAGCTCTGCAGGAAATTCCAGTTGTCGCTGAGCTGATGGTCAATCTTGTAGCCGATCAGCAGCATTTCCCGTTCGTATTTATTCCAGTTGGCGTCACCGCTGTAGGTGTTTACGTCCAGATCCCCGTTGGCGTTGTGCTGAAACAGCCCCTGAGCGGGCAGGGTAGTGTAGATGCCCATATCGGGATCTTTCTGATAGTAGGCGTTGAGATTGATCAGCGTCGCGTCGCTGATCTGCCAGTCCACTGAGGGCGCGAGCATGATGCGTTCGTTTTCAGAGGTGTCGGCTTGGCCGTCACTGCTGTTGGCCAGGCCGTTGAAGCGGTAGGTCAAGTCTGAGTCGCCCAACTGCCCGGCAGAGTCGAATGTGATCTCCTTGAGATTGTTACTGCCGACACTTAGCTCCATGCTGTTATACGCGTCTCTCAAGGGTTTCTTGCTTATGAGGTTGACCATGCCTCCAGGTGGCATAGAGCCGTAGAGAGTCGAAGTAGGGCCCTTGAATACCTCGACTTGCTGCACTGCCTGCATGTCTATCTGTGGCTGCAGGTTCCAATCGTTGTACAGCAGCTGCAGTCCGTCATAGAAGTTCTGGTAATTGATGAAGCCACGAATATTGAATAGATCTGATCGGGTGACTGCGCCGCCGCGCAGTTCGGTATTAACGCCGGGTACGTAGCGTAGCGCCTGCGCCACGGTATCGGCGTTGCGCGACTCCAGCGTGTATTCGTCGATGACCGAGATGCCTTGTGGCGTTTCCTGCGGACTCAACTGAGTCTTGGTCGCGGTATTGCGGTAGGTGCTGCTGTACACCGTGAGACTGTCCAGCACATATTCGTCCTGCTCTTGTGCGTGCAGGTGGAGGCCAGGGTGGGCGGCCGCAACGGCGGCGGCGATAAGGCTTAAGCGAAAGAAGGGGCGCACGGTAATGACGACTCCAGACAGGTAGTGGATTCATTATCAAATGGTAATGATTCTATTTTATATCTGTTCGGGGGCTGTCACTTAACCATTTGGTGCATGACACGCTGGCCAGATGAGGTCTGCTGTGGCTTCGCGTCTGACTCAACGTGGTTTGACGGGGACCCAATATTCCATATAACAATCAGCACTGCCGGGGCGGAAGCGCTGGTCATACATCTCCAGGTCAAAGCCGTTGACGCCGCAATAGCCGGATTCCGGCAGCCAGTGCACGATGAAGCATTCCAGTGCCTTCTGCAGACTGCTGATGTCCCCATGGTGGGGGATGACCGCGTAATCCTGAGCGGGTATGGTCAGTGTTTTCAGTCCTACGCAAGATGGGCTCAGGTCAGTCTGGAAACATGCCCAGTAGGGGAAGCTCTCTTGGCTATTGTCTGTCTGGGTCAGGTCCAGTACGCCAATCAAGTTAGACGGGGCTGGTTCCAGGGCGTGATCTTGTATGGTTCTCATCAAGCGCTTCCAGACGTCCGGTACGCTGGTAGTGAAGTCTGGTGTTTGTGAAAACAGGCCTTTGATCGGTGCACTGATACCGCTTACCGTGATGGCCTCCTGGTGCTCTACACGGATAGACAGCATGGATTTGTGCATAGCCGACGGCAGACGGGGCATTTCCTGCAGGTTGATGGCGGCGAGCATGCGGGTGCGCTGGCCGCGCCGGCGATAGGCGCCGGGCGCGCAGCCAAACATGTGCCGAAAGCTGCGGCTAAAGCTGATTTCAGAATCAAAACCGCAACTTAGCGCGATGTCCAGCTGTCGTTTCTGGGTGCTGATCAATAACTCGGCGGCATGGCTGAGGCGAAGCTCGCGTATGTACTGAGCGACGGTAAAGCCGGTGGCTGCAGTAAATACACGCTGGAATTGCCATCGCGACCAGCAACTCTGGGCAGCTAGAAGCTGCACGGATAACGGATCATCAAGATGGCAATGAATATAGCTGAGAGCCCGCTCAATGCGGGTCAAGTGATGCTCAGGCGAGGTTTCCAAGGCGTGACCGCTCATACATTCCACGTAGTCAGCACCATACCTGATATCAAAACAGATGCAAGTAATTCCTATTTGCAATGGCGTTCATTAAGCTTTCATCTCTGATTAATGGAACTGTCATGCGATGATGGCGAAATCGGGTTGATAGTCAAAGGAGGACACAACATGCAGATATGCGTCATAGGCTGTGGGTACGTTGGATTGGTCACGGCCGTCTGTTTTGCCGAAATGGGTAACAGTGTCACCTGTATCGACAGCAATGTAGAGCGCATAAGTATGCTGCAAGAGGGTCGCTCTCCCATATTTGAGCCCGGTATTGAAGTGTTGTTGAGTAGCAATATCAGAGGGGGCAGGCTGTGTTTCAGCGCCACGCTGGATGACGGTGCTCTGCGCGGGGCCGAGGTTGTCTTTATCGCTGTTGGTACGCCGTCAGCGGAAGATGGCTCAGCAGACATATCGCAAATACTCTCGGTGGCGAACGAGCTGGCACATAAGCTGACTCAGCCCGCTATTGTGGTGTGCAAATCAACCGCCCCGGTGGGTACCGCTTGCCGCGTTCAGAATATCCTTGATCAGCATTGCGCTAGTCTTCAGCGGATTGGCCTGCACCGGGTCGTGAGCAACCCGGAGTTTCTGAAGGAAGGTGCTGCCTTGAACGATTTTATGCGACCGGATCGCATTGTTATAGGGACCGACGATAATCAGGCACAGCAAGTCATGCATCAGTTGTATGAGCCTTTCGTGCGTAACCATGATCGCATCTTGTTCATGTCGCGGCGCGCTGCAGAAATGACCAAATACGCGGCCAATGCCTTTCTCGCCACCAAGATCTCGTTCATCAATGAAATGGCGGCTTTCTGTGATGAGTTTGCGGTTGATGTCGAGCAGGTACGCAAGGGTATAGGTGCAGACCAACGTATTGGCCATCACTTCATTTACGCTGGTTGCGGCTACGGTGGCTCCTGTTTCCCCAAGGATATTCGCGCCATTCTGCATATGGCAGGCGAGCACAATAGGCGTATGCCTATTCTTGAGGCAGTAGAGGCACGCAATCAGGAGCAGAAAACCTGGCCTTTTCGCGCTCTGCAAGACCAGTTGGGTGAAGATCTCAGTGGTCTCACGGTGACTATCTGGGGGTTGTCTTTCAAACCCGGAACTGACGATATCCGCGATGCCCCAAGCCGGACATTGATTGAGTCACTGCTGATAGCGGGTGCGCAGATCAAGGCCTTCGATCCGATAGCCGCAGACAACATCAAGCGTTGTTATCCGCACGCAGTGAAGACCGGGCAGTTGCAACTAGTGGATGAGCCCTACGACGCCCTGCAGGGTGCCGACGCCCTGGTGTTGGTGACCGAGTGGAAGCAATTTCGGCAACCCAACTTTTCCCTGATGCGCAGTTTGATGCGTAATCCTTTATTGCTGGACGGGCGTAATCAGTACGAGCCGGCGCTGGTCGAGCGTGAAGGCTTTGTCTATGTGGGGGTTGGGCGACCATCAACACAGCCAGTTGCCGCTGCTTTGCGCGCAGTAGTCTGAGTACACGCACGGGTGCCATAAGAGAGGGGCTTTGCGGTATGATATCAAGCCCCCCTCGACGCAAGAAAAGGCCCGTATGTCTGACTACGATTTTGATCTCTTTGTCATTGGTGCAGGTTCCGGCGGCGTGCGCGCAAGTCGTATGGCTGCTGGCTTTGGTGCGCGGGTAGCGGTCGCTGAAGATCGTTACCTGGGAGGCACCTGCGTCAATGTCGGTTGCGTACCAAAGAAGCTCTTTGCCTACGCCGCGCATTTTGCCGAAGATATTGTCGATGCCGCAGGTTTTGGTTGGGATATCACCAAACCTGAGTTCACCTGGTCGCGGTTGCTGGAAAATAAAAACCAGGAAATTACCCGCCTCAATGGCATTTACCACAACCTGCTGACATCCGCGGGTGTCACCCTGATAAACGGGCGCGCGCGCCTCAAGGATGCGCATCACGTCGTTGTTGGCGATACTACTTACAGCGCCGAGCGGATTGTGATTGCCACTGGTGGGTGGCCGTTTATTCCCGAGTTTCCCGGGCGTGAGCATGTGATCAGCTCCAACGAAGCTTTCTTCATTGAAGAACTGCCCAAGCGAACGCTGGTAGTAGGCGGTGGTTATATTGCTGTCGAATTCGCCTGCATATTTGAAGGCCTTGGCTGCGAGTCGCGTCTCTTGTACCGAGGTGACTTGTTCCTGCGGGGCTTTGATATGAGCGTGCGCGAACACATGGCGCAGACGCTTAACAGCAAAGGGCTGGAGCTGACTTTTAACGCCGATGTTCAGCGTATCGACAAGCAAAGCGATGGCAGTTTACTGGTGAGCCTGAACAATGGCGACACCATTGAAACTGATCTGGTGCTCTACGCCACCGGGCGTCGCCCCCACCTGGAAGGTCTGGGACTGGAAAACACCAGGGTCACGCTGGACAAGAAGGGGTTTGTTGCAGTTGATGAGCATTACCAAACCACGGAACCTTCCATTTATGCTATCGGCGATGTTACCGACACCTTGCAGTTAACCCCGGTAGCGTTGGCTGAGGGCATGGCGCTTGCCCGACGGTTATACCAGCCGGAGGAATACGTTCCGGTCGATTACAAGGATATTCCGACGGCCGTGTTCTGCATTCCCAATATTGCCACGCTGGGCCTAAGCGAAGAGGACGCCCGCGCAAAAGGTCATAAACTGCGGGTGTTTGAAAGTCGATTCCGCGCCATGCGCAATACGCTGGCAGGGCGCAGTGATCAGAGCCTTATGAAGCTGGTGGTTGATAAGCATGATGACCGCATACTCGGCATACACATGATAGGGCCGGACGCCGGAGAGATGCTGCAGGGACTGGCTGTAGCGGTAAAAGCTGGCGCTACCAAGGCGGTGTTTGATGCCACCCTGGGCATTCATCCCACGGCGGCAGAAGAGTTTGTTACCATGCGCACCCCAACCCGCGAGGACTGAGCGCGGATGCCTGCAATGTTGTAAACGTGCACTGGGTTTTTCGCTCCGGGTTCCATCGGGGCGTTGTCGTAGCTGTCTAAGCTATGAGCTACCAGGCACTTTCAAAGCGCGGATTACAACGCAGGTTATCGTTGATTACCTGCCAGTGGAGTGTGTGAATGAGCTGGTTTTATGCCTGTGATTTGTTTGGCGTAGCGGTATTTGCCATTACCGGTGCGCTGATGGCTGGCCGAAAATCAATGGACCTGTTCGGTGTGCTGGTGATTGCTATCGTTACCTCGCTGGGCGGCGGTACCTTGCGCGACGTCATATTGAGTCACTATCCGGTCAGTTGGATCCGCAACGATCTCTATATTCTGGTGGCAACGCTGGCGGCACTAGGTACCGTACTCTGGGTGCGCTTTACCCGGCCAATTAACGAGCGTGGTCTGTTGATAGCCGATGCTTTTGGCTTGGCTGTCTTTACCGTCGTGGGTACCCAGGTTGCCCTGGAACAGCAAGTTCCGATTAGTGCCGCGGTCATCATGGGCGTGATGACCGGCGTTGCTGGTGGCGTCATGCGCGATATCATCTGTAACGAAATACCGCTGATATTCCACAAGGAAATCTATGCGACTGCCTGTATTGCGGGCGCGTTAATTTACATTGTGCTGCAGCAGTTCAAGTGGTCTGACGACCTGGCGTCGGTCATGGCGATGCTCGCCGTGCTGAGTATTCGCCTTGCTGCCATTCGCTGGCATCTCGAACTGCCACGATTTCATCTGTTGGATCGTGAGTCCAAGGATTCAGATCAGTGATGGCTGTGGGCGTCATCGGTATGTGCCGGTGGTGCCTCAGCTTGCACATTCACGACGACCTCAACGTCTCCCGCCTTGCTGAAGTGCAAGGTTAGCGGAAAATGCTCTCCAGCCACCAGCGGCTGCTTAAGGTTGAACAGCATCAGATGATAGCCACCTGGCTGGAACACCAGTGTTTCACCGGGAGCAATGGGCAGTGTCTGCACTTGTTGCATTTTCATCAGCCCATCAACGTGTTTATGTTCGTGGATCTCTACCTTGTCAGCTGCCGGTGTGTCTGCACCAAGCAGTTCATCTGCCTGCTCCCCGTGATTGGCGATAGACAGATAGGCAGCGCCGGTTGGCGCGACCGGGGGCAGGGCACGAGACCACGGATGATCAATATGCAGCGAGCCTGCATCAAACTCGTGGGCGAGCGTTAATGGCGCAAGGCAGCAAAGAAAGAGCGCAGATACTACTTTGTTAAATGACATGGCAGGTCCTTGTGGTTCTGAGTGAAACAAGCCTAACCTTAATAGGCCGAGTTAGATAATATCGATCACAGCGTTTGCCGGACAACTGGCATGTTAAAAAAGCCAAAAATGTCGATTGCTATACAAAATAAAACCAAAGATGGCTATTAGCTATCATATAATTGAGCCACACTCAGGTTTAGATGATGTCAGTCTGGTGGACGAGGAAGCCTGCCGTGGTAGATGAGATAAAATTAGCAGAGCGAAGAAGATTGGAGCGGCATTCAGTGAGTACAAGCCTTGAGGTTTTTGATCTGGACACTGGCGATCATCTTGGTCGCGTCGTTGATTTGCATTCAGAAGGTTTTATGTTGCTGAGTGAGCGTCCACTGGATCTGTTTCGTTCTTTTGCGTTGCAGATAAACCTGCCCATGACCCTGAACGGTATGACCGAGTTTCTGCTTGATGCGGAGAGCCTGTGGAATCGTGAGAGCATCAGTGGCCAGCAGTACTGGACCGGGCTGCATTTTACCCACCTGCCGGATGAGTCGCGCCAATGCATAGAGCGAATGGTCGCTAGTCGCTGATTGCCATAGCCAAGTAACAAACAAAAACAGAAAAAGGCAGCGTTGGCTGCCTTTTTTATGCGCGTTGCAGTTGTCCTGTCTTTGCCGACCTAGGAAAAGACGCCCGGTGTCAGGTGATTGTCCCAATGCACCGCGTAGTCGCCATGCGGTTGCGCTTGATTACTCTCGGGAGATAGCAGAAACAGGCCTCCCAAGCCCGAGGAAACCAGAAAACCATCTTCGCCATAGGGTAGGGCGCCTGCCACATCCGGGACGGGTACACGTTGCACAAGCTCACCACTGTGATGATCAATGATGATTGCACGGTGACCACGCGGTGCGGTAATGACCGTAAAAGGACTGGATGGGCTGATAGCGATGCTGGCGGTATAGTTTTTTAGCCCCTTTACCTCTTCGTACGGCAGTTCCAACTCGCTAAAGCGCATGCTGTTGGTGTCTAGTCTGGCGATCAGCGGCGGGGTATCCATGTCTGGGCCTTCGTACTGATAGCCTGCGATGACCACGCCTTGCGGACTGACATCAAGGTGGCGACAGCTGAGCTGGTGGTGCGACGGCGCAAAACGCTGCGTGATCTGTCCATTACGACGATCCATCAGCAGCAACGCCGGACGCATGCTGGCGATATTGAGTTTCATACGGTCGTAGTCCGGATGGGTTTCAATACCGCCTAGCGCAATAATCAGCGTTTCACCGTCGGGGTGCAAACGCAGCTCGTGCGGACCTATGCCGTCCAACGGATAATCGGTTACAGCACGATAACCATCCATAGCATCGTAGACCCGAATCAGGCCCTCGGCGTTGGTATAGTTATTCATGGTTACATACAAATAACGTGCATCCGGGCTATACACGCCGTGGCCGTAGTAGTGATAGCCATCGCCGGCATGAATGCTTTGTTGCAGGGCACCGCTGCGTGTATTGATAACATGCATCTGCCGTCCCGGGCGGCGTGCAAAGATCACCACGTGATCACCAAAAGGTTGCGGGCAGCCGCCGTGACAGCGCTCGCTCACAGGCACCATAAAGGCTTGTTCACCGGTTTGGCTTACCGCGGTGATGAAGTGTTGCCCCTTATCATCATCGACCGCGCTGAGAAGCTGCAGAGATGCATTACGGCGACCCAGGTGTGATGCCGCGCAGCCGCTGAGGCTAAGCAAGGTTGCGCTAGCCAAGCCAGCACGCAAGACTTGACGACGACTTAACATGGATCAGTCGCCATCGCTGGAGTTGAAGCCACGCACCACACTCAGGGCTGCGGAAACAGGGCCAGTCAGCATGGTTTTAGTGGTATTCACATCCTCCAGCAGTGCCTTGAGGCTTTTCCGTCCTTCTTCTGTCTCCATTAGGGGGGCGATATCCGCGGGCAACTGCTCAAAGTGATCCAGAGTCTTGTTCAACTGTTGATTGAACTGCCCGGCCAGCGTCATTTGATCGTTCTCTGCCAGTAAGAGCGTGAGACCAGGTACGAAATAATCAGACAGGCCCTGCAGGGATGCATGCACTGTGTTGAGCGACTGTCCACTGCGCCAGGCATCGGCAACGTAGGGATTGGGTTTGCCATTGCCGCGTTCACCGATAGGTGCAGCCAGACGCCAGTCTGCTAATAGTTCCAGGGACTGCATGGCCGATTGCAAGGTGCCGTTGTCGTAATCCTCAACGCTCAGGTAACGCTCTTCAAGCGCGGTCCAGTCAGTGTTCAAGGCGTTGGCGTTGGCGTCCAGATTACTGCTGATTGCAGTCAGCAGGTTGCAGCTGCGTTCTGCTGGCAGAGCCTTGTCTGTATCGATGATACGCTCGTCGTACAGCAGGTATTCGACCGCAGGAAAGCCCTGAATGGCAACGCTGTCACGGCTAATGGCATCGGCAGTGATGTCTTTGTCACCGTTCAACCAATAATCCACCTTGCTGGCTGTCAGGTTCTTGGGGTCTGGCCAGAACTGAAACTTCCAGGCACGGGTATTCTCTTCAATCGGGCCAAAGCCAACAAAACGTACTGCCTGCCAGGCGCTGAACGCGGACAGCCATTGCTCTTTAAGTGCTTGCATGCTGGCGGGAGAGGGGGCTGCGCAATAGCTGTCAGCGGTTTTTTCCAGTTCGCTGGTCGCGGCTGCCAACTGGCTGTAGCCGTGACCAATCTGCGCGTGCCAGGCTGCGCGGGGTGTTTCTGCCTGTGCGCTGCTGATCAAGCCCAGAGACAGCAACGAGGCGCAGCCAATACGATAAAGAAGCTTCATGGAAAGTATCTCGCTCAGAGGGAGTTAAGAAAACGCTGTAAAGCCCTGCGCTCAGCCGCGGGCAGTAGCCGATACTGATCCGCTGAGGCTGTGGCTTCGCCTGCATGCCAAAGAATGGCCTCTTCCGGCGTGCGTGCACGGCCGTCGTGCAGAAAGCCTGCGTTGGCGTTGACTTGCTGTGCCAGGCCCAAGCCCCAGAGTGGCGGCGTGCGCCACTCATTGCCATCAGCCAGGAATTCATCACGGCCGTCAGCCAAGCCAGGCCCCATATCGTGCAGTAGCATATCGGTGTAGGGCCAGATGACCTGTCCGCTCAAATCTTCGCGCTCCACCTTAGCCGTGGTGTAGGTCGGCGTGTGGCAGCCCGCGCAATTGAGCTGGTTGAATAGTTCGGCACCCTGTTGAACTTCAGGATCATCCATCTCGCGACGGGTCGGCACGGCCAGACTGGCGGAATAGAAGGCAATGAAGTTGGCGACTTTGTCACTGACTTCCTTGTCTCCACCATTAGGGAAGGCACCGCATTGTTGCTCCGGCGTACAGTCGGTTTGCGGGCTTAGAGTGGAGGTCAGTCCCATGTCTCCGGCAAAAGCGCCCATCGACTGTTGCAGAATATTGGGCTCTGCTGCCTTCCAGCCGAAACGACCGAGCACCGTGGTTTCACTTGCCTTGTCCCAGACGCGGTTGGCGCGTCCGGAAATGCCGTCGCCATTCTCATCTTCAGGATCTTCTCGGCTCAGAATGTCAGCTTCGGCAATAGATTCGAGCAAGCCCAAACCGGTCATGGGTGGCGCAGCCCGCGGCGAAATCAGCAGGTTATCTGGCATCGGGCCGTAGTTGGGTGACTCAATGTGGTAAATCGGTTGACGCAGCGTGACTACAGTACCATCGGCCAGTTTTTGCTCAATTGCTTGCCACTCCACGACCATGTTGGCCTCTGGCTTCATGCCAGGGATAGCCGATGTTTGTAACTGGCTGCCGTAAACTGGCGCAGGCAAAAATCCGTGGCGCTTGAGTATTTCTGCATCGCGTTCAGGATCGGCCGGCACTGCCAGCCGTAAAAAAAGTGATACCGACGGCTCATCAATGGATGCCGGTGCATGGCCGCGACCGTCTTTGATATGGCAGCCCTGGCATGAGTTCGTGTTGAACAGGGGACCAAGCCCGTCACGTGCGTCGGTGCTGGCAGGGGCGACGACCCAGGGGTTACGGAAAAAGCTGTTACCAACGCTGAAATCAAGACGCTTGGTGATCGACAGGTTGCTTTGCGGTAAAGAAAAAGCGTTGTGATCGTGCTGCTCTACACTGCCTTCGCCACCGGTCAAAGGCGTGTCTTGAATAGGGTAGGTGGACTGCGACCCAAGTGCTGCGCTGGACACAAGTACTAAGGGAGCCAGGAGTCTATTAAGTCGGTAATGAGGGCGAGTCATAAAACGTACCTACCGTTTATCAGAAGTAGTTGCGATTGCTGATGATACGCAATCAAAAAAACCGGTGGTAGCGTAAGTAGCTGCATCACCGGTTTTACTGTTACAACGTTGGGTATTAGAAGCTATGGCCTGCATCGTCGGGCTGGAGTGAATCAACACCTACAATGGCGGCAACTTTCTCGATTGATCCGGTTTGCTCAACCAGCGCCGCGATTGCGTCGTTTATAACTTTGGCGCCTTCAGCGTTGTCGGGCGCAATCATCATGTCGAACTTGACCGGATTCTCTGATGCCTCGGCACGTGTTTTCATTTCACCCAAAGCAGCCATGGTGGAGTCCAGTTCTGCAGTCAGTTTCTGGTCCAACTGGGCATCGTTATTGGCAACCAGGTCAGACAGCGAAGCGCCGGTTAACTCGGTGCCGTCAACGCGCAGATAAGTCCCGGTATAGACGTTTTGAATGCCTTTGCCGTTGTAATAGTGCGAGTTGTGCGTGTTGTCGCTGAAGCAGTCGTGCTCGTCTTCGTATGAGTTAGCTTCCAGTGCCACCTTCATGCGTTCGCCGGCCAGTTCACCGAGCGACAACGAGCCCATGCCGAAGAGCATTTTCTGGTAAGCAACTTGCGGCTCGATGGCAACAAACTCTGCGCGGTAGTTGCCCTCGGTATCGGCAGACCACTGACCCACCATCCACTGCAGATCGGTCACCAGTAGGTCGGTTACCGCATCGAGGTAAGCTGCCCGGCGATCACAGTGACCATTGGTGCAATCATCGCCCTTGGCATAGTCGCTGGCAGGACGTTCGCCAGCACCTGCTGCAAAGCCATGCATGTCCTGGCCCCATAGCAGGAACTCGATCGCATGATAACCGGTCGCGACGTTGGCCTCGGAACCGCCCACTTCGTTCAGGCTGGCGAGTAGGTCAGGTGTAAGCGTGGACAGGTCCATCGTCTCACCACCAATATTCAGTTCGGTATTGGCGATGATGTTCGCGTTGGCACCGTCGTTGCCCAGCGCGTGCTGATAGCCTTCGGTCTTAACATAGTCGATCAGACCTTCGTCAAGCGGCCAGGCGTTCAGTTGGCCCTCCCAGTCGTCAACCACAGCGTTACCAAAGCGGAAAACCTCGGATTGCTGGTAGGGCACCCTGGCGGCTAACCATGCTTCCTTCGCCGCAGCGAGGTTTTCGGCGGTAGGGTTTTCGATCAAGGCATCAGTCGCAGCATCCAATGCTTTTGCCGTGATCAGAGCATCTTCATAGGTCGCATGTGCGAGGTCGGCGTAATGAGTAACCACCTCATTGGCGCTAGCAGTGCTTTCGTTAGCTGCTTTATCGGTTTGTTGACTTTGCTCGCTGGGGGCTGTTGCCGCCGGTTCAGTAGCAGTGGTCTGTGCAGTCTGGTCTTCGTCACTGCACGCGGTCAGTAAAAAAGAGGTGGATATTGCCAGCGCAAGCGCCTGTAGAGGAAAACGCACAGCCATGGAGTACTCCCTGTCTTATAGCTATTAACTAAATAATGATAGTGATTTGCATTACTAATTATAAGGAGGGGATGACATATTGCAACGCATGAGTGCCTTGCATCGGCAAATCAACCTGAACCCTGAGTGGATCTGGCTGTCATCTTACAGTGAGAATATTCAATCCATAGATGGAGAAAACGATGTCTAGCCACGTTTACAAGAAAGTAGAAGTCGCAGGTTCCTCTACCAAAAGCATTGAAGAAGCCATTGAAAGCGCGATCGCTGAGTGCAGCAAAACCATCAAGAATGTCGAGTGGTTTGAAGTCATGGAAACCCGTGGCCACGTGACCGATGGCAAGGTCGCCCACTATCAGGTTGTGATTAAAGTGGGCTTCCGTCTCGATACCAATTAATTCGGTATGGATTTTTTACTGGCTGGCCTTCGCTGCGAACGTTAGCGTTATCGCGCCATCTGCTGCGCTGGCCAGCTCTTCCCCCTTGCTAACGAAATGACGACTGAAGTACTGCTTGTGCTCATCATGCTCATGGAAATGGTGCGGGGTGAGTACAGCGGTCAACACCGGTACTTCAGTTTCAAGCTGGACCTGCATCAGGCCTGAAATGACTGCGTTGGCAACAAAATCATGGCGGTAAATCCCGCCATCTACTACCAAACCACTACAGGCAATTGCGGCGTAACGTCCGGTTTTGGCTAGCAGTTTGGCCTGCAGTGGAATCTCGTAGGCACCTGGAACGGCGATTACGTCGATCAGTTCAGGATCATAACCGCGTTCCTGCCATTGGCTTTTAAACCCTTCCAAGCAACGCAAAACAATGTCGGCATGCCATGAGGCGTGAATGAAAGCAACGCGCTGGCTGCGGCGATCAAAAGTGAAATTCGTTGAGCTCTGATTCATCAGTTACTTCCTGGATCAAGGTGAATCAGGGCGAACGGGCAGGGCAAGGCCGGGCGCTGGAAAGCGGCGGCGCAGGCGACTGGCACGTTCTCTCTTATCCGGACTATCACCGTCGGCTCTGGAATTACACCAGATCTGCTGACCTCGACCGATAACACTGGTAGAGCGCTCGCGGGCTGAGGAGTTAACTCCATTACCGCCGGTGGGGAATTGCACCCCGCCCCGAGAACGACGCTGTTTTACACAGCGGGCAGCAATATAAGGCTTCTGGCCAAAGTCGTCAAAATGCAAGTCAGAGATAAAGCTTTGCCAATGGCGGCCGATATAGCTGCATGATAATTTAGAGGTGACCATGCGTATTGACTCCATTCCAGCTGCAGCTGCCTCGGCTTCGCCGGCTCGTACTCCAGAGGTAACTAATCAGGACGCTGAAGCACCTTCAACCTCGGTGCGTGAGTTGGGCCAAGGGATCAAAGTGACGCTGTCGGAACGTGCGCAGGCCAGGGCCTCGGCGAGCAAAGCCGATCAGGCAGTCGAAGAGAGCAATCTTCCAGACACTATCAAGAGTTTACTCAAGCGAATCCGCGAGCTGAAAGCGCAGATCGCCGAACAACAGGCGCAGTTGTCTGAACTGCAGCGCGCCGGTGCTGATCCGGAACAGATTAAAGCGGCACAGCAACAGCTGAGCAGCCTTAATTCAGCCTTGACCACTGCTTACGCGAGCCTGGCCCAGGCAATGGACGGTGACTCTCTGAGCGATGAGCAGAAGCAGCAGGCGATGAGCCTCAGTATGGCTTGACGTCAGGTAGTGCCTAGCGTTTCCCCGTTAGGGTGAGCAAGCGCGTAGCTTATATAAAAGCGTTCACCACTACTGGTAGTGCCATACCTGGATAAGTGGCGACATACTTTTTCTGTCGCTCACGAGCTCACGAGCTCACGGACTCACGGGCTCACGACCAGAGCGACGTGGTCTGGACTTCTCCGAGCTGGAGGGCATCTGGTATCTGTCCGACGATTACCCTGAAAAAGTTCGCCGCGCAGCCCGGCAAGAGATGATCAATAGCTGGTAGCACAGGCAGGTATCCTAGAGTGAAACAGTCTTTTGTTTTATTCGACGTAGTTTACTTCGACAAAACTCGAACAAGTGTGCGTTAATGCTCCGCTTCATTATCCTGCACCGGAGTTTGCATGACCGCGCCGTCGCATTCTGATCGTCACATCTCAGCCCGAATGACGTTTTTCCTGGCTCTATGTTGTGGCTTGATTGTCGCCAACCTGTACTACTCGCAACCGCTGGCCGGACCTATTAGTCGTGCGTTGAGCATGTCGCCGGAATCTGCTGGTTTGATCGTCACCCTGACCCAGATTGGTTATGTGATCGGCTTGTTGCTGGTCGTGCCGCTGGCTGACCTGGTAGAAAATCGCAAGTTGATTTTGGCTATGGTTGGCTTGTCGATGCTGGCCGTTATCGGCGCCGCCTTTGCTGATAACGCAGCGCTATTTCTCATCGCCTCGTTACTGATTGGTGTGGGTGCGGTGGCGGTTCAGGTGATCGTACCGCTAGCTGCGCATCTGGCGAGCGAAGAGCGTCGTGGTCAGGTGGTTGGCAATGTGATGAGCGGCTTGATGTTCGGCATCATGTTGGCTCGCCCGGTAGCCAGTTTCATTACCGATCTTTATGGCTGGCATGCGGTTTTCGTGTTTTCTGCACTGGTGATGTTGGTGCTGGGGATTACCATTCGGCTGGTGTTGCCACCGCGCTTACCCAAGGCGGCTATCAGCTATGGCGGGTTGTTGGCTTCCATGGGTGGTCTGGCTCTTAAAACCCCGATTCTGCAACGTCGCGCCTTTTATCAGGCCATGATGTTCGGTGCTTTCAGTTTGTTCTGGACGACCACGCCGCTGCTGTTGGCCGGTCCCGCATTCAATATGTCGCAGTCCGGTATCGCGCTATTCGCATTAGCAGGTGTAGCCGGTGCGGTGTCTGCGCCATTGGCTGGCCGTGTCGCGGATGCAGGCCTCACCAGGCAAGCCACTATCGCGGCTATGCTGTTTGCCATAATATCCTTTGCGATCACGCTGCTGCTGCCATTGGGCTCAGCCAGCTCTTTGGCGCTGTTGGTGATGGCCGCCGTCCTCCTGGATTTTGGCGTTTCAGGCAACGTAGTTCTGGGGCAGCGCGCTATCTATGGCCTCAGCGCCGATCTGCGCAGCCGCTTGAATGGGCTCTATATGGCCACGTTTTTTGTTGGCGGGGCCGTGGGCAGTGCGATTGGCGTTTGGGGATATGCCCACGGCGGCTGGCCGATGGCAGCCATACTGGGGGGCGGCATGCCTGCATTGGCGTTGCTGACGCTCTTTTTGGTCGAGCCAAAAAACGATGCGGCTGAGTCGCTGTCGGCGTCGGCTGATTAACTGCCTGCGGTTGTTATAGTCAGGCGGTAGCTTTGCTTGCCCCTGGATCTGGCACCTTTTTCCCGCTCTCGTGCGGTATCAACTCTAGAATCGCGTCCTCTATGGGGTCGTCCAGCAGCATGACTGAGTCCAGCTCGTAGGCGTTCAGCAGTTGCCAAGGCAGTGCAGCGCCCTGGCGTGGCAATATTCCGTTGGCGCGCGCCACATAGCCTGATTGCAGGGCGCCCATCATTGAATCAGTTTGCCGGTTATCACCACGATCAGCGGCCTGGGCTACGGCCAGTCCGCTGGCCTTTAAGTGATTCAGCAGGCGACAGATATAAGCTGCCGCCAGATCGGCTTTCAATGTCCAGGGCGCGTTGGTGTAGCCGAATACCCACGCCATATTGGGTACTTTTTCAAGGAGTACTCCTTTGTAGGTCATACGTTGGCTGATGTCGCATGGCTTGCGGTCTATTGTCAGCTGGGTACCACCGAGCACTTGGAGTTGCAGGCCGGTTGCCGTTATGACGATATCCGCCTTAAGCTCCCGCCCCGAGGCCAGACGTATCCCATCCTCGGTAAATGTGCTGATTTGATCGGTGACAACCGATGCCTGGCCGCTGTTGATGGCGGCAAACAAGTCTGCATCGGGCACTGCACACAGCCGCTGATCCCAGGGCATATAGTCAGGGGTAAAGTGGCGCATCAGACTTTGATCATGCAGCTTGTCACTCACGCCCTTGAGTAAAAACTGGCGGGTCTTATCTGGCCAACGTTTAGCGGCTTTGTAAATCCAGCGTTGAATGGCAATGTTGCGACGTCTAGCTAATCGGTAGGCCCAGCTTTTTGGCATTAGATGGCTGAGTACGGAGGTCAAGGTATCTTGCGCGGGAACGGACATGATGTAGGAGGGCGAGCGTTGCAGCATGGTGATATGAGCAACCTCTTGAGCCATGGCTGGGACCAGGGTTACCGCCGTTGCGCCACTACCAATGACCACCACCCGCTTGCCGCGATAGTCTAGATCCTCCGGCCAGTGCTGTGGGTGAATACAGCGTCCCTTAAATGTATCAACCCCCGGAAAATGGGGCAGGTAGCCCTGTTTGTGATCGTAATAACCGGTGCAACTGATCAGAAAGTCGCAACTGAACAGGTGTCTTGCACCCTTGCTATCGAGCGTGCTGACAGTCCAGCTCTGTGTCTTGGAATCCCAGTTGGCGTGCTGCGTCTCCTGACCAAAGCTGATGTGCGGCAGGACGCCATGCTCCTCGGCGGTATCGGTAATGTACTGGCGGATGGCTGGGCCGTCAGCCAGTGTGCGCAGTGCATTCCAGGGACGGAAAGCGTAGCCAAAGCTGAACATATCGGAGTCTGAGCGAATGCCTGGGTAGCGGAACAGGTCCCAGGTACCGCCGATAGCGTCTCGGCGCTCAAGTATCAGGTAACTGTGCTCAGGGCATTCGCGGGAGAGGTGGCAAGCAGTGCCGATGCCGGACAGGCCAGCACCGATGATGATCACATCATGATGTTCCATAGTCAACGCAGCCTTCTGTTTTTTGTTTTTTGGCTTAGATGACTATAGATGGTCTACGCGGAATTCGCTGTGATCGAGATATTCTCGTTTATCGATGCAGCTCTGTCGAAGCGCTACGGGGAGCGAGAGAGGCAACCAGCAGACTGACCAGAGTGGAGGCGAGTAGCGCGCCAACGAAGGGGCCAAGGCTGGGTACGCCGCCGGGAAAGCTGGCAATGAGAATGCCTTGAGTCAGGCTTGCACTGGCGACCCAGCCGGGCAGAACTGCCCCGATCAAACCTGCAACAGAGCCGGCTATGGCAGCCAGGGGTGTCATCCGCGACCACAGTCCCAGCAGGACAGGGACTACCGCAGTCGCGCACAACAGGTCAGCTATCAGAAACAATCGCAATACCGAGATGCCCTGCAGGGCAATCAGCACAACCGGCACCATCAGCACCACGGTAAACCAGCGTGCAGCGACGATAGAAAGTCCTTTCTTTTCGGTCACGGCTAACGAAGCGATGGCGTTCTGCAAGGTATCGACCGACGAGGCAACCAGGCTTAACGCCAGCAGTAGCGCCAGCAGGCTTAGCCAAGCCGGTGCGTCGCTGAGCATAGCGAAGAAGGGGATTGGGGGTGAGCCGATATCAGCGCCACTCATAACCGTCAGTATGGCCATGCCGCCGACCAGCGCCACCACCAGAACCGTGGTGATACCACCCAGCAGTGCGCCTTTACCCAGAGCGGTCGCATCTTCTGCCGCCCATACGCGTTGCCAATAGCCCTGATGAAACAGATTGGCGGCGGTCACAGCGATCACTAGCGTCAGCGCCACACCCAGTGCAGCGCCTGCAGGAATGCCTGGCATAGGCGCGCTGGTGTCAATGTGCGGTAAACGCTGTAGCGCGACATAGCCTACAACCAGCAGCAGGCCAAGCAGCATCCACGCTTGCCAGCGGTCAGTCATCAGGCTTGCGCGCAAACCTCCCCAAACCGTGTAAACCAGGGTCGCCAGCGCAACGCCGACAATCACCAGTGCCGGATTAACATCGGAGAGCATGCCGGTGATGGCGCCGATTGCAGTCAGTTCGGCAATTAGAAAGCAGCTCATATACAACAGCGAGATTAAAGCGACCCAGCGACGCACGCCGCCGCCGAAGCAGGCCTGAGCGAACTCGCCTATGCTTCTACCTTCAGGCAGTGCACGGCGGATAGCGGGTCCACAAAAGGCAAGTACGATAAAGGGCAGGGCGGCGCCGACAGCGTAGCCTGCTAATGCCACCGGGCCGACCAGTGCGCCCACTTCTGGCGGGGCAAACAGAATCCAGCCGCCCATGCCAGATGCCAGAAATGACAGCCCCAGTGCTTGAGCGCCCTGACTGTTACGTGCGGTAATGTAGTCGTCCAGCCCGGTGTCGGGTTGGCGGGCCCTGAGGCCAATCCATATAAATAACAACAAGGCAGCCGTTACGGCAGCCAGACTCAGATACGACATGTCGCGCTTCCTCCGCCGGTATTATCCGGATCAGGTTCCAGGGTTTGGTTGGTCAGTTGACCAACGGGTTCTCAGCTAAAGCAGGCCTTGGCTCTGCTTGAACTCCCCTGGCGACGAGTTGAATTGTTATGGGGCTTACAGCGGCAATATGATGTCATACATCGACTTGTCAGCGTAGGTTGATGGCTATTTAATATTTCCTTGGGGTTGGCGTGGTCTTTCGCCGATAATGGCCTTATGTGCCGAGGCTCGGTAGCAACAACTGAATAACGGCTTTCAGCAGCACAGCACGTAAGCAGGTAGCTATATGCCAGACACTAAAGCGCAGGATCAGCAGTCAAAAACCGTAAGTCAGCGTGCCTTTGAGACCGTTCTCGATAGTATTGATGCAGCGATCTATGTAGCTGATATGCAAAGCTACGATCTGCTCTTTTTAAACGCCTACAGCAGAAAACGTTGGGGTGAAGCCGGTAATCGCAAATGCTGGCAGGTGCTGCAGCAGGGGCAATCGGGGCCTTGCAGCTTTTGCACTAATGGCCGCCTGCTTGATAGCAATGGTGAACCCAGAGAGGTTCATATATGGGAGTTTCGCAACACGGTTACCCAGCGTTGGTATCAGTGTCGTGATCAAGCGATTTTGTGGCCTGACGGACGCTTGGTGCGCATCGAGATTGCCACGGATATAACCGAGCTGAAGGACATGCAGGCTGAGCTTGGTGCAGCCAAGTTGCGCGCTGAAGAACTGGCTTATCAGGATGAGCTTACTGGACTGAACAATCGCCGAGCTTTTGCTGCCTTGAGCCAACCGACTATTGATCAAGCCAGACGCTCGGGCCAGCCATTAGCGTTGATCGGATTTGATGCGGACCATTTCAAACAGGTCAACGATTGCTATGGGCATGCTGCTGGCGATCAGGTACTAAAGTCGCTCGCCGACACGGTACGTAGTCAAATACGCGCTGGCGATGTGCTGGCCCGTGTCGGCGGTGAAGAGTTCGCTCTGCTGCTCCCCGGCGCCGATATTGCAGTGGCCTGCGATATGGCGGAACGACTGCGTAAGGCAGTTGAGGCGATGACCGTTGACTATGCAGGCAAGCTGATTAAGCTGACCTGCAGTTTTGGTGTGACGGCATCGAGCGACGGTAATGCCAGCCTTGAACAGCTTATGCAGTTTGCCGATAAAGCGACCTATATAGCAAAAGCTCGTCAGCGTAATTGTGTCGCGGTACTTACGCTTCCTGCGTGATAACCTTGAATTTTCACGATGGATTTTCGCTGATGCTGCCAGACTGCATTCAACTTATAGATAACCCCGCCGGCAAGACCTTTGTTGTTATAGATCACCCGCAAGTGTCAGCCAGGATCGCGCTGGAAGGGGCTCATCTTCTGCAATGCACGCCAAAGGGACAGCTGCCATTGCTGTGGGTCAGCCCCGATGATCCGCAGCTGCCGGGAAAATCACTGCGCGGCGGTATCCCGCTATGCTGGCCCTGGTTTGGTGGTGATCGCCCAGCGGCGGCACACGGCATAGCGCGGCGTGCCAAGTGGGTGCTTAGCACCGCCACGGAAGATAGCCAGGGTGTATATCTGCGCTTTGACCTGCCCGCCGCCTGTATCAGTGAACAGTTGCCGGGCGAGCCCTGGCAGGTGTATGTCGAGTTTCGTCTGGGCGCAGGCCTTGATGTGCAGCTCACCACCACCAATATGGGCGCGGAACCCATGAAGTTGAGTCAGGCGTTACATACCTATTTACCCGTTGGCAGTATTCACCAGGCGCGCATCAGCGGGCTGGATGCCTCGTGTTATATCGATGCGCTGGATGGCTGGACACACAAAACCCAAGCAGGCGATGTGCAGTTCAAGGCAGAGCTGGACCGCATCTATTATGGTCATGGCGATAACCTGTGCTTGCATGCAGGCGACAACTCGGTCGTGGTTGAGCGTCAAGGCAGTGAGTCAGTCGTGGTGTGGAACCCGTGGGTGGATAAAAGCCTGCGGTTAAGTGAGTTTCCTGCCGAAGGCTATCTGCGCATGCTTTGTATCGAGGCAGCTAACGCCGGGCCTGATGCTCGCGTGTTGCAGCCCGGTGAGCAGCATACCTTGGGTACGCGTATTCAACACGCAGACTAGCGAAGGCGGCGAGGCTACGAAGGCTCGGCTCAGGAGCGAACAAGGCCAAAACGATGCGCAGCACGCAAAATAAAAAGAAAGCGCCAGTAAGCAAAGAAGACAGCAGCACTGCACCTACTATCTCCGCTGGCGACCGCAAAAAGAGTCTGATTCTGCTGTTGGCGATATTAGTCTTGCTATTGGCTGTAGCGGCCTGGTGGGCTCAGCACACAGAGGTGCAAAAGCCCAGTGTGCATCCTGCCATCATAGACATTCAACCTGCTGGCCAGTCTGCATTGGTCGCAGAGTTTGTTGGGATGGAAGCCTGTGTGGGTTGTCATGCGGAGCAGGCTGAGCGCTTTGCTGATTCGCACCATGATCTGGCAATGCAAAAAAGCACTGACACAAGCGTATTGGGCGACTTCAATGATGCGGTTTTTGAGTTCGGCGGCATAACGACGCGCTTTTCTCGCCGGGGCGCTGAATTCGTCATTAACACCGCTAATGAACAGGGTGAGTATCAGGATTACCTGGCTCGTTACACCTTCGGTATCTATCCCTTGCAGCAATACTTGCTGGAACTACCCGGCGGTCGCTATCAGGCGTTCAGCGTAGCCTGGGATGCGCGGCTAAAAGAGCAGGGCGGTCAGCGCTGGTTCCAGCTCAATCCTGAGTTTAATGGCGATGACTCGGACAAGGCCTTCCACTGGACCGGGCGCAACTTCAATTGGAATCTGACCTGTGCTGAATGCCATTCCACCAACCTGCAACGTAACTATGACCCGGTCCGTAATGCTTACAAGACTAGTTGGTCCGATATTGATGTAGCCTGTGAATCCTGCCACGGCCCAGGCTCGCTGCATCTGCAGTGGGCAGCGGCGCCGCAACAACTGAGCGCTCAGCAAGTCAGCCAGAAAGGGCTGACGTTGAAGTTTGATGAACGCCACAACGCCATCTGGCAGCACAACCCAGAAAGCGGCCGGCCAGAACGTAGCCTGGTCAAAACGACTGAAACCGAGATTCAGGTCTGCGCCGCTTGCCACTCCCGCCGCGCCCAACTCTTTGATGACAATACCCCCGCGCAGCAACTGGTCGAGAGCTTTCTGTTGGCCAACCTGGATGAAGGGCTTTATCACGCTGACGGCCAGGTTCAGGATGAGGTCTTCGTACACGGCTCTTTTGTGCAAAGCAAAATGTATGACGCTGGCGTGACCTGCAGCGACTGTCACGATCCTCACAGCCTGGAACTGCGTGCGCCCGGCAATGGCGTATGCCTGCAATGCCACCTATCCGATGAATACCAAACACCCAAGCATCATTTTCATCAAGACGTTGCCGGTTCACAGTGTGTTGATTGTCATATGCCAGCGACCACTTATATGGGCGTCGATCCACGCCGTGACCACAGTTTGCGCATTCCGCGCCCTGACCAGACTCTTAGTCTTGGCGTGCCTAATGCCTGTAACGGTTGCCACCAGCAGCAGAGCGCACAATGGGCTGCGGATCAGGTCGAGCAATGGTATGGCCATATCCCACAAGGCCATCAAGACTATGCGCAAACCCTGCATGAGGCGCGCAACGGTAAGCAGCAGTCACCCGAGGCACTGTTAGCGCTGCTGAGTAACCAAACACAACCGATGATTGCCCGAGCGACCGCCGCCAGCTTATTGCAAGACTGGCCTGAGCCAGAGGTGCTGGACGATGTCCGCCTGGCTCTGGGCGATCCTGATTCACAGTTGCGGCTTGGTGCATTGCGTGCGCTGGCGGGGCGCGCACCCTTCATACGCTGGCAGTTGGCGGCGCCGTTGCTAACGGACTCTATCCGCACGGTTCGTATTAGCGCCGTTGAACAACTGTTGGATATTACGCCAGAGCAGGTGCCAGCAGAGCAGCGAAGTGATCTACAAAATGCGCTGGATGAGTATGTTGCGGTACAACAAGCTAATGCAGATAGCCCCTCAGCACAGGTGAATCTAGCCCTCTATTATCAGGCACGCAACCAACTGGCGCTGGCAGAGCAGGCTTACGAGCGTGCTCTGCTGCTAGACCCATACTTTGAAGCTGCCTACGTGAATCTTGCGGATCTTTACCGCGGCTCGTTGCGCGACCCTGATGGTGAGCGCTTGTTAAAGGATGGGTTGCAGCGCTTGCCGAAGGCAGCGTCTTTGCATTTCAGTTTGGGGTTATTGCAGGTCCGACAGAAGCGCCTAGCGCAGGCGCTTGAACCTTTAGCCGATGCACTTGAGTTTTCGCCAACGACCGTACGCTACCGCTATGGTTACGCGGTAGCGCTTAACTCTATTGGGCGTCGCAAGGAAGCGCTTGACGTTATTGATGTCGGCCTTGCGTTGACGCCCGGTAACCAGCAACTGGGCACCCTGAAATTGCAGCTGCTTCAGGAAGGGGAGAATTAGCTATCAGCAGCAGAAGATCAGCCAGAAAGCTGATCAGGCTGCTGGTCCGCTATCACCTTGCAGTTCGCCAGCAGGCAGCCGATCGGCGCCCCAGCTTCGCTGTATATAGCCAATAATTTCATCCAACTCGCCACGGGTGACGCTCGCCATCTCACCGTGCTCAAGAGGATCATAATGGAAGATATACAGACGTGAGAGAAACTGCTCGAAGGGTAGTGAGGCTTCCCCGAAGCGTTCGCCATTACCGGCAGTGCTCACGGTTAAACCGTCGCCCCAGTTCTGGCCGCTATCGTTGTTGGGATTGAAGAAGTAAACGCGCATCACATCCTTTGGGTCTAGCGTCACGCGCAAAATGGTAATCGCATGCCAGCCAATAAAGCGCGCAGCGCTATCAGTCACCGCGATACCTGCGGGTTGTGGATGGATCAGGGGCTGGTTGCCATTGTGAAAAGGGTGATAAGCCGCATAAAAGTGGCGTAAAAAATTATCAAGATCAACTAACTTGCCCGTCGGCACATCAACATTCAGCCGAAACCCTCGGCCAGACCACCAGCCATGAAACTCCGGATTGACCCAGCGGTGCGGATCGCCTTCGCGGCCAATGCAACGCCGCCCCATCTCGGCATAAATACGGTCGAGATGCGGTACGACAATCAGTGAGACCGGATCGAGATCGATTGGCAGGCTGGTTGCAACACCCGACAGGCTTTCCTGGGAGGAGACCGGCTGACCTTCGAAGTGCATGATGATTTCGTTATCACGCGCGGCCCAGGTGACCATTTGCAGCATGTAGTCCGGGTCGTTGTAGGCCCACATGGACAGGGCGCGCGCCGACTGACAGGTCGGGTTGTTGCCTTGACCCACGCCCAGCGGCAGGCCGAGCATGCAAAGTACGCCTTCAAGCAAGAAGGCCTCAGGCGTAGCCTGATCACCAAACGCCATCGCTAGACGATCACGAGCGTAGGTGCTCAGCGGCAACCCTAGCTGTCGCCACATCGCCGGAGCCACGGGAGGTTGATACAGAATGCCGCGCTCCAGCATCAACGATAAACCGTAAATGGCCTGTGGCGTTGCCGGAAACACGCAGGCATCAATTAGACTGAGCGCCAGCTCGCGATAGCACATCAGGCAATCGCGGCCGGTGGATGACAACCCTAAAGCCTCTGAAAGCAGATGCTCACCTTCGTTGAGCAGGTGTCTGACCAGGACCGTGTGGTAGGCAGACACCAGGCCGGTGTCGTGCATTGCCCGAGCGAAGCCGGTGGCCTCACTCTGCAATGCGGTGTTGTCCATATACTCAAGCCGTTCTTGATAGACCTCTACGCCGGGGTCTTCACGGCACGCATGGGTCGGGCCAAAAAGGCTGCTGACTAGACGATCCGCCCCTTGGCCGCTGGTGCCAAGATCGATATCAGGATTGGCTTGGCAGATGGCTATCTGGGTAATCATACGTCGCACAGAGCTGACTTGAATGGGCCGCTGCTGTTGAATACGCCAAATCTCATCAATCAGTTGATCAATGATGTATTCATAGCCAATACAACTTGCTAAATGTTCGAGAAGGTTGCGCGGTAGCGCTACCAGCTTGCCCTGAGTCTCACGCTCAGCTTCGCTGGGCGGGCTGAATAACAGCACAAGGTTGCTGGCCAAAACCTGGGTGAGGAAATGATGCGCCTGTTCGGCACTAATGGTCGGGTGGGCGTAGTCCCCGCGCGAGACAGCCAGCAGCCGCAGCTGGCTGAATGCTTCGATCACCAGCGTGTTGGCATCCGGGCTGCGCAAGGTGAGGCCGGTCAGTCCCGGAACCAGGGTTTGTGGGCTATCCCAGTCTGAGCCCATAAAGACCCCTGCGGCCTCTATTATTTGGGCGCGAGCAGCGACGGCGGCACAGCCACCTTCTTGCAGCAGAACACGACGCCCGGTATCAAATACCCGGTCGAGTTTGCCGATCTTGGCAAACGCAGGTGCACTTGCCATCGCCTGAACGGCGTCATCGAATCGCGACAACAACATTTGCAGCTTGCTGTCATCAACCTGATTCATGGTATCGCTGTTCACCACACACTTCCCCTTGCTCAAACTGTTGCGACCCATAATAGGGGGCCAGTCGTTGAAGCGCTACACGTAGAAGTCGAGTTCTTCCTGACGCTTTAGCAGGTCGTGCATCACCTGAGAGTCCTCACCGACAAAGTAGAGCAGACCCCAATGCGTGCCGAACGCCGTGCGCTTGGTTACCATTTCTTCCAGCGGAGTGGTTAACTCATGGGACTCGAAGTAAGGGTGATCTTCTGTCTCTTCAGGCATCTCCAGCTTGCTCACAACGCGGCGGCGTGGGTAAACACCAAAGCAGCCGGCGTAGCCAGTCGCGTCTTCAACTTCGCGCGGGAAGTAAGCCTTGACCTCTTCTTCAGTCGTTTTGGGATCAAATACCAGCATGGTTGCGTGATACGCATTGAAGCCCTTGTAAACGCGCTCAAGAAGCTCGAAAACCTTGAAGCCTGGCGGTCTGTAAGCGACCTCGCCGAAGTACATTTCACCATCGCTGGTAACAAAGTACTCGGGGTGAATCATGCCGAACTCGATATCAAAGGTCTTGATCAGCTTTTCGATCTGCTGGACGATTTGCGGGCGGTAGGCTTCCAGGCTAGGTGACGCAGGCACATGCACTGAATAACCCAGGCGCACGTACTCGGAAATGTTCAGGAAGCGAATCTTGCCGTTGTGAATCCATGCCTCTACCGCGAACTCCCAGCCGTCCAGGTGCGACTCCATCAGTGACGGAAACTCATCATCCGGAATGGCATCAACATCATCAGGCGTACGAATAACGCGGTGCCCAAGGCAGCCAGCCTTATCGAAGGCCTTGAAGTGGATTGGATCGTTCGGGTCACCGTCCAGCTTTAGCAGGGTCTGGTTGACGCGCTTGAGGAAGCGGATAACGTCCTCGCGGTCATGGGCTTCTTCAAAGATACCTACGCGGATGCCGCCCAGCTGCGCTCGACGCTTCATCAGCGATTTGTCACGCATCAGCATGGCTTGACCAAACAAACGAGGGTTGTCGAGCAGCACCGAGTTGATCGCACCAGCCCACTCTACGGTTTCTTCGAATAGCGGAATAGCAACATCGACACCCATGTCTTTCAGGGTTTGTGCAATTTCCACTGAGCGATCATTTAAACGCTCGAAGTTCCAGGGTAGATAGGGGATGTTATGGGTTTTGCAATACTCTTCCGCCCATTCAGGTGCCACAACAACATAGCGGCGGTCGAAGGTAGCTGCTGCTTCGACGGCATTGGGTGCCCAACCGAGTAGTGCAATGAAACCTTTAGTGGGATCCTTCTTCATATGTAGCCTCCTGAGAGCGTTTGAAGAGAAGATCTGGCTACGTCATTGGACATTACCAAGCCGGGCCAGATCGCTTATATATGTAACTACCATACATGGCTTGGAAGGCTGCGGCTAATCTGAGCGCTTAGTAACTACGGCGTTTTTTGTTGAAATCCCGATATGGAAGGTGATTTAAAGTTGTTTGAGTACAAAGCAAAAATGGGTGGGTATTCCGTTTCAGGGGCTACCCTCTACCGACGTGTGGGGCCTGCCATCGGCTGGCAATGAGCGCGTGCTGCTGGTAAAGCTGGCTCTTGATTCGAGCCAGCGGAGCTAGTTGATGTAAATGCTGCGTCTGCGAGCTGCAGCGGGCTTACTGACTGGCTTGCAGGCGGGCCTGACTGGCCTGTACGACGCGATTGGCCGGAACGCTAAGCTGAGCCAATAGATACCCTTTGAAGTCCGCACTGAACGGCTGGCGTTCGATGGCCTGCTGCATGCAGCCTAGCCAGGCATCTCGAGCCTGAGCATCTATCGGCCACTGAGCATGAAAGCCGGGAATGCTGATCGAGCCATAGCGCTCCTGATACAACCGCGGCCCGCCCAGCCAGCCAGACAGAAAACAGGTCAACTTGTCAGCAGACTGACTAAGATCGGATTTGTGCATGGCCCGGATCTTGGTTGCACCGCTCCAGGTGTCCATAATCTGATAGAAATCAGTCACTAACTGTTGAATTCCCGCCAGTTCGCCGGCCGCCTGATAAGAGGCGTCTGCTGTGCCAAACAGCGGCTTTGTAGTGTCGTTCATCTACGCTTTAACTCCTTCATCGCTACCTGCAGGGAAAGCCGACTGTGGCTGGACCAAAGACATCATCGTGCCTGGCGGCCTGCTGAGCAAGGTGGCACAGCGTCGCGCATGCGTTATCTGAGGCGCCGCCTTAGGTCGACACCTAATAGCGTAGTGACGTAGACCGCCACCAGGGGAACCAGCACGAAAATAATGCCTGTTCGCAGGTCGCTCAGATACCCCAGGTTGAGTGTGAGTGCGATCAGGTACCAGACATACGCGGCGTAAAGCACGAGAAATAGCCCGCCTTCCAACCGCGATAAACTTGCACCCACGAAGAACAGGGGCAAACACAGCAGCGCTACAGCCAACATCACCGGCATATCCAGCGATGCCATTTGCATATTGGCCAGCAAAGGCTCCGGCGAGACCAGACCTGACAACCCGAGTACGCAGAGAATATTGAATATATTGCTGCCAACTACGTTGCCGATAGCGATGTCGCGCTGGCCCTTCAGGGTAGCCACTACAGACGTCATGACCTCCGGCAGCGAGGTGCCGATAGCTACTATCGTGAGACCTATCACCGCATCGCTGACACCAAAGGACGAGGCTATCTGCACTGCGCTCTGCACCAGAAAACGCGCGCCCAACACCAGCAGGACCAAGCCAACAACCAGTAACGCGAGGTTTTGCCAGAGTGGCGCCTTCTGCTGCAAAAGCCCGGCGGTGTCTGCGTCAGCCGTCTCCAGACCCTGCTTGCGGCCCTGCAGGAACAGAAATCCGGTATAGGCGAGCAATCCGATAAACAGCAACGCCGCCTCCCATTTCACGATACTGCCGTCCCAGGCCATGGCCGTGGCCGCCGCGGACACCAGGATCATGATGGGAACGTCCTGCCGGATGAGTTGGGCCGACACAACCAGCGGAGAAATGAGCGCCGCTAGCCCGAGAATACACAGGATATTGAATATGTTACTGCCGACCACATTGGCCACAGCCAATTCGGCTTGCCCTGACCAGGCCGACTTGACGCTGACCGCCAACTCAGGCGCGCTGGTACCGAAGGCCACTACCGTTAAGCCAACTACCAGTGCTGGCACGCCGAAACTCGCGGCCAGTCTGGCCGCACCTTTCACCAGTAGGTCGGCACCAAAAATCAATAGCACCAGGCCGACAATAAGCATTATCCAGGACATATCGAATTCCTCAGGGAATAGCGTTCAGTTGTTTTTGTATTTCTTCAGCCGTGGGCCGTAATTGCGCTAACCCCTTACGTTTCCGTCGTTGGCTAAGGTAGTACAGAATCGGGGAAGCGATGAAGATTGACGAACTGGTGCCGATCACGATGCCAAACAGCATAGGCAGAGCGAAACTGGCCACCGCAGCGCCACCGGCGATGCCCATCGGTAGCAAGGCGAGAAAACTGGTCACCGAGGTAAAGATGGTCCGCGTTAAGGTAGACGAGATGCTCTCGTTCAATAGCTGCAACATGGGTTTGTCCGGGGTGAGCCGCAGGTTCTCGCGAATACGGTCAAATACCACTACCTTGTCGTTGACAGAGTAGCCAATCAAGGCGAGCAGGGCAGCCACAGCGGTGAGGTTGAACTCGACGCCGGTGAGCGCAAAAAAGCCAATGGTTTTGGTCAGGTCCAGTGCAATCGTCAAGGTAGCAGCCAGGGCAAAATGCGACTCGAAGCGCACCCAGAGGTAAAGCAGCATGCCGGCCCCGGCTGCAAGAATCGCCAGTATGGTGAGATCACTGAAGTCACCGCTGACCTTGGGGCCCACCATATCGACACGCGGAAATTCCGCTGTGGCCTGCAGCTGGGTTACCGCTGATTTGATCTCGTCGACCTGCGTGGCTGTCTGGCCTGAATGACCGGCTGGCGCCGCCAATCGAATCAAAAAGTGACCATCATCGCCAAATTCCTGAATGCTGGCCGCCCCCAGGCTTTGTGTTTCCAGCGACTGTCTCAGTTGATCAACCGTGACCGACTGAGCTTGCACTTCGATCACGGTACCGCCGGTAAAATCGACGCCATAGTGCAGCCCCGGCTGCACAAACAGGGCGATCGATGCAATCGACAGAAGCGCAGAGGCAGCCAGTCCAATAAATCGTCCGCGCAGAAAATCAATCCCACGCCCACTGGTTTTATCCAGCCAGGTGATACCGGATATTTTCAGCGGCTGGCGTTCTTTCCCCTTGATGCTTTTTTCCATCATCAGGCGCGTCACCGCAATGGCGGTAAACATTGAGGTTAGCAAGCCAATGCCGATGGTGACGGCAAACCCCTTTACCGGCCCGCTGCCAAACAGAAACAGCAAGCTAATGGCAATCAGGGTGGTCAGGTTGGAGTCCAAAATGGTGCTGTAGGCGCGATCAAAGCCTTCTTTAAGGGCCATGGCAGCCGACTTTCCGCGGCGCGCCTCTTCGCGAATCCGCTCGTTGATCAGGATATTGGCGTCCACCGCCATACCCACGGTCAGTATGATACCGGCAATGCCCGGTAGCGTGAGGGTGGCACCCAAAGCGCCAAGCACACCGAATACCAGTCCGATGTTGACCGATAGGCCAATGCAGGCGATCAGGCCCCAGGTACCGTAGATACCCAGCATAAAGGCGATCACCATGGCTGCGCCGATGAGCCCCGTGGTGAGCCCCATGGCAATCGCATCGCTGCCCAGATCCGGGCCGACCGTGCGCTCCTCAATCACATGCAGCGGCACCGGCAAAGCGCCGGCGCGCAACAGCAGCGCCAGGTTGCTGGCCTCTTGAGTAGAAAAACTGCCGCTGATTTCGCCGCTGCCGCCAGCAATGACGCTGCGAATCACTGGCGCGGTAATCACCTTATTGTCGAGAACGATGGCCAGGGGTCGGCCGATGTTGTCCCGGGTTATCTCACCAAACAGCTTGGCTCCCTGGCTATCGAGCTTGAAGGTGACCACCGGCTGGCCAGTGTCGGGGCTGAAGGCCATCTGCGCATCACTGATACGCTCACCAGCCATGGCTACGCGGCGTTCGAGTCGGTAGCTCTGCTCGCCATTGGCACCGGCAACTATTTGGGTATCTGCGTTATTACCCGCGTCAGGCAGAGCCTGCCAGTGAAACAGCATCTTGGCCGTTGTGCCCAGCAGCGTGCGAATCTCGTGGGGATCGGCCACGCCTGGCATTTGCACCAGAATGCCGTCTTCACCCTGACGCGTAATACTTGGCTCAACCAGGCCGGTTTCATTCAGACGACGCCGCACGACTTCCAGGCTGCGCTCTACCGCATCCTTTGATAACGCCTGCTGCCATTGCTTGTTCAGGCGGATCAGTAATTGTCCGTCCTCGGCCTGAATATCGAAGCGCTGATGTCCGTCAACCTGGTTATGCGCGAGTTCTTTGGCGAGCTTCAGGGCCTGAGTCAATTGCGCGGGGTTATGAACTTTCAATGCCGCGTGCACACCGCTGAAGGAGGGGCTTTGGTAGGCGATAGCTGACTTGCGCATGGCGACAGTCAACTCACGGGAAAAGGCTTCAAGCTGATCGGTAAACAGCGTCTGGGTATCGGCCTCCAGCAATAAATGCGAGCCGCCTTGCAGGTCGAGGCCAAGGGTAATGGTGTGCTGGGTATACCAGGCCGGCAGTCTGGTAGACACAGAGTTAGGTAACAGGCTGGGTAACGCGCTCAGCAGTCCGAGCGCAATCACCAAGCCGTAAGTCAGGGCTCGTGAACGTAGCGATTTCATGGGTAATACTCAAACTATAAATGAGAGTAGTTGTTGCGATAACAACCGGTGATAGCGTTGAGAATTACGCCACAGGAGGCGCGCGGAGCGGAGGTAAAAGATAGGCAGGGGTTAGCGGCGAGCTATCGCGCTGGCGGCTGTTTCGCGTGGAGGCATTATCGAACCCTGCCAATACAAGATCGAAGTTACTGGTTGTGGCCCAGTGCAGGCTTGGGCCTGGCTCAGGGGCACCGCTCCTGGAGGAGCTGTCTTTCTGAAGCTTTAACGATCCGCTGTGGGCAGCAACAACCAGTTGCTCTAGCTGACCAACAAAGCCGCGCTCGGCAGAGAAGGGCGCGACTGACTTCTGTTGGGCCATGGCAGACAGAAACAGCAGCATGAGC
Organism: Pseudomonas sp. 5Ae-yellow; assembly: GCF_014077575.1. Classification (NCBI taxonomy): domain Bacteria; kingdom Pseudomonadati; phylum Pseudomonadota; class Gammaproteobacteria; order Pseudomonadales; family Pseudomonadaceae; genus Pseudomonas; species Pseudomonas sp. 5Ae-yellow. The sequence continues at coordinate 40,936 of NZ_JACGWE010000011.1, forward strand.
ACCAGCAATGAGAGCTTCATCGCTGATAACGCGCGCTGTTGCAGGCTGGGAGGGGGGGTTGCTGTAAGCATGGTTCTGTCTTGGCTGTGAAGCACGATTCTGCGTTGCGCCGGTGAATTAGTCAACGAGGTCACAGAGGGTGCCGCCAAACGGCTGTCAGCGCAGCACTAGCAGCTTCACGGGTGAAAAGGCATGACACAGATCAAGGATTTGTCCGGTTTTGCCATAAAGCTGACGCGACACATGGTCGCAGCGCTGCGCAGGTTAAAGATAGTCGCGCCATCGGCGGAAAAAACAGGCTACAGCCCCAGTAAAAATGGGCATTCCGCCTGAGTTACCAGGTTGATAAAAAAACCAGCTTAGCTCGCAGATTTGCGCTGCGAGCGAGTATAAACCCCTGCCCCAGCCAACCTGCGGGTTTGCAGTCTTCTTTGAAATATCTTGTAATATTTGCCTCCTGAGTCAGTGAGGCTGGTTTTCAGCCACATGGATTACTGACCTTGCCAAGTCATCAACACTTGGCTGCAGGCCGATAGGTCCGCTGCTTGGCGATCTCTTCGCACCAGCAACCATCACCGGCAAGCGCCCGGCAGGACGGCGCCTAGCGCTACCCATGCTGACTAAAAAATACTCCAACAGCAGATAAATCGATTTCGCCATGGCGATATTCGCGTGTTCTCGCGCGGGTGTTCTGCGGCTTGATCCATTTAAGCATCATCCGATGTATGCGGGAGATATGTCGGCACCGTCGTCCGGCTCACGGCGCGGAGCCAGTTCATCCAACAAGGCCGCAACATGAAAATAGAGCAGTTCTCTGGATATTTGAAACACCTGGTCTGGCTGCCCCTGCTGATGCTGGGCGGTTGCAAGATGGCGCTGCTGGACCCCAAGGGTCAGGTCGGCATGGACGAAAAGTCGCTGATCATCACTGCGACGCTGTTGATGCTGATTGTGGTGGTGCCGGTGATCGTGATGACCCTGGCATTCGCCTGGAAATACCGCGCCAGTAACACGAAAGCCACCTATCGGCCCAATTGGTCACACTCCAACCGCATTGAGCTGGTTGTGTGGCTGGTTCCCTGTGTGATCGTTGCCATTCTGGGCACCATCACCTGGACCAGTACCCATGAGCTGGACCCCTACCGCCCGCTGGATTCCGACGTTAAACCGATCGAGATTCAGGTGGTATCGCTCGACTGGAAATGGCTGTTTATCTATCCGGAGCAGGGGATTGCCACGGTAAACGAAATTGCCTTTCCGAAAGATACGCCAGTGAACTTCAAGATCACCTCCCAATCGGCGATGAACTCTTTCTTTATCCCGCAGCTGGGTAGTCAGATCTATTCCATGGCGGGCATGCAGACCAAGCTGCACCTGATTGCCAACCATGAAGGTAGCTTTGATGGTATCTCTGCGAACCTCAGTGGTGAGGGCTTCTCGGACATGAAATTTCAGGCCATATCTACTTCGCAAGACGGTTTCAAGGACTGGGTCGCCAAGGTCAAGGCCAACCCGGAAACCCTCGATCTGAATAGCTACCCTGCGCTGGTCGAGCCCAGTAAGGCCGATCCGGTGCGCTACTTCGGCGCCGTAAGCCCCACGCTCTATCAGCACATTCTTATGCAGTACGCCCACGGTGGTCACCACGCGATGAACAGCGCTGAGCACGCAGATGCCGACATGGCCGGCATGCACATGAACGCCCGTATCGAGGAGTCTAACTAAGATGTTCGGCAAACTTACCCTTGAGGCCGTGCCGTATCACGAGCCCATCATCATGGTCACGCTGGCTGTGGTGGCGCTGCTCGGTTTCGGCGTATTCGCTGCACTAACCTATTACCGCAAGTGGGGCTACCTCTGGTCCGAATGGCTGACCTCGGTCGACCACAAGAAAATTGGCGTGATGTATATCCTGGTGGCACTCATCATGCTGCTGCGTGGCTTTGCCGACGCGATCATGATGCGTGCCCAGTTGGCTGTCGCCCAAGGTGGCGCCGAGGGCTTCCTGCCACCCGAGCACTACGACCAGATCTTCACCGCCCACGGTGTGATCATGATCATCTTCATGGCCATGCCGTTCATGGTCGGCTTGATGAACATCGCCGTGCCGCTGCAGATTGGTGCCCGCGACGTAGCCTTTCCGTTCCTCAACTCGCTGAGCTTCTGGCTGTTTGTTGCCGGTGCGATTCTGGTCAATATTTCGCTGGGGGTAGGGGAGTTCGCCCGCACCGGTTGGGTGGCTTACCCGCCGCTGGCCGAGCTTGGTTACAGTCCGGGGGTAGGGGTCGATTACTACATCTGGGCACTACAGTTATCGGGGCTGGGGACGCTACTGACGGGGGTCAACTTCCTGGTCACCGTGTTCAAGATGCGTACCCCAGGCATGACCCTGATGAAGATGCCGATCTTTACCTGGGCCTGTACCTTTACCAATATCCTGATTGTCGCCTCTTTCCCGATCCTCACCGCGACCCTGGGTCTGCTGACGTTGGATCGCTATCTGGATATGCATTTTTTCACCAACGAGCTTGGCGGCAACGCCATGATGTACATCAACCTGTTCTGGGCCTGGGGTCATCCCGAGGTGTACATCCTGATCCTGCCAGCGTTCGGTATTTTCTCTGAGGTGATTTCCACCTTCTCCGGTAAGAAGTTGTTCGGCTACACCTCCATGGTCTGGGCGAGTGGTGCCATTACCTTGCTGGGCTTTGTGGTTTGGTTGCACCACTTCTTTACCATGGGCTCGGGTGCCAACGTCAACGCTTTCTTCGGTGTGGCGACCATGATTATCTCGGTGCCCACCGGTGTAAAACTCTTCAGTTGGCTGTTCACCATGTTCCGCGGCCGGATCCGTTTCACCACCCCGGTACTCTGGACGCTCGGCTTCATGGTGACCTTCACCATCGGCGGCATGACCGGCGTACTGCTGGCCGTACCGGGTGCCGACTATGTACTGCACAACAGCCTGTTTTTGATCGCGCACTTCCACAACACCATCATCGGTGGTGCGGTGTTCGGTTACCTGGCTGGTTTCACCTTCTGGTTCCCGAAAGCCTTTGGTTTCAAGCTCCATGAAGGTTTGGGTAAGGGAGCATTCTGGTGCTGGATCAGCGGTTTCTTTGTCGCCTTCATGCCGCTCTACGTATTGGGCTTCATGGGTATGACACGCCGTCTGAACCACTACGATAATCCCATGTGGCAGCCCTACCTGATCGTCGCCTTCTGCGGTGCGGGTCTGATTCTGTGCGGCATTCTGTTCCAGATCGCGCAGTTGATCGTCAGCATCAAGAATCGCGAGCAATTGCGCGACCTGACGGGCGATCCGTGGGGCGGCCGCACATTGGAATGGTCAACCAGTTCACCACCGCCGTTCTACAACTTTGCGGAGCTGCCTACCGTGCACAAGATTGATGCCTTCCAGGACATGAAAGAGAAGGGTACCGCTTATCAGCGCCCAGCTAGCTATAGCCCGATCCATATGCCGAAAAACACCGCCGCAGGCGTAGTTATTGGTCTACTGGGTGCGGTCTTTGGTTTTGCCATGATCTGGCATATCTGGTGGCTGGCCGGTTTGAGCTTTATTGGCATGATCGCCACCTTCATCGCTCGCAGCTACAACCAGGACGTTGATTATTACGTCCAGCCCGATGAGATCGAGCGCATCGAAAGCCAGCATCACGCGCGCTTTGAAGCGCACGGTCAGACGCTGAACACCACCTCATTTGCAGAGCAGGTTTAACCCATGTCGACGGATGTAATGAGTTCCCATCACGCCGCTGGTCATGAACAAGCGCATGATCACGGTCATGACCACGACAGCGGCGAAAACACGGTATTCGGTTTCTGGTTGTACCTGATGACCGACTGCGTGCTCTTTGCCAGTGTGTTTGCTACCTACGCGGTATTGGTCAACCACACCGCCGGTGGCCCCAGCGGCAAGGACATTTTTGAATTGCCCTATGTACTGGGCGAAACCTTCCTGCTGTTGATCAGTAGCTGCACCTACGGCTTCTCCATGCTGGCAGCCCATCGTGGCGCCAAGAGCCAGGCGCTGGCCTGGCTGGGCGCGACCTTCCTGCTTGGCGCCGGATTCATCGGCATGGAGATCAACGAGTTTCATCATTTGATCGTTGAAGGTTTTGGCCCTGATCGCAGCGCCTTCCTGTCGTCGTTCTTTACCCTGGTCGGCATGCATGGTCTGCACGTCACCGCAGGTCTGGTCTGGATGCTGGTACTGATGGCGCAGATCAAGACCCGTGGCCTGACCAGTCAAAACAACACGCGCCTGATGTGCCTGAGTCTGTTCTGGCACTTCCTGGATATCGTCTGGATCTGCGTGTTTACCATTGTCTATCTGATGGGAGTTGCCGCATGAGTCACGCATCTACTGAGGCCGGCGCAGGGCACGGCAGCTACGGGTCTTACGCGATTGGTTTTGTGCTGTCGGTGATCCTCACGGTGATCCCGTTCGGCATGGTCATGAGTGGTGATTTCAGCCGTGAGACGGCACTGATCAGCATGCTGGTCATGGGTGTTGTACAGATCGTGGTGCATCTGGTGTGCTTCCTGCACATGAACACCTCCTCGGAAGGCCGGTGGAATCTGTTGGCCTTCCTGTTCACCGTACTGATTATCGTCATGCTGGTGGGCCTGGCCATCTGGATCATGGTCAACGCCGACATGTTGATGATGCCCTGGATGTTCAAGTGAAGCTAAAACGCTATCTGTTGATCACCAAGCCGGGGATCATCTTCGGCAACCTGATCGCGGTGGCCGGGGGATACTTCCTCGCAGCGCAGGGGCAGATTGATCTGACCCTGCTGCTGGCCACCGTGGTTGGTTTGTCGTTGGTGGTTGCCAGTGGCTGCGTGATGAACAATTGCATCGACCGCGATATCGACGGCCATATGCAGCGCACCCGCGAGCGGGTTCTGGTCACCGGGCAGATTTCCTTGCTCGCGGCCATGACCCATGGCCTAGTGCTGGGTGTGGCCGGCTTTGGCCTGCTGTGGTGGTTCACTACCCCCATCGCTACCTTGCTGGCGGCCTTTGGTTACATTATCTATGTGGGCTTCTACAGCCTTTGGCTAAAGCGCACCTCGGTCTACGGCACGCTGGTGGGCAGTCTCTCCGGCGCGATGCCACCGGTAGTAGGCTACTGCGCCGTTACCGGTCAATTTGATACCGGCGCCGCCTTGTTGCTGCTGATCTTTTGCCTGTGGCAAATGCCGCATTCCTACGCGATCGCGATTTTCCGCTTTGACGATTACAGCGCCGCGGGGATACCGGTGTTGCCGGTAAAAGAAGGCATCAAGGTCGCCAAACAGCATATCGTCTGGTACATAGTGGCGTTTGCTGGCGCAGCACTGATGCTGTCGCTCTCCGGCTTTGCCGGTTACGGCTATCTGGTGATTGCGCTGCTGGTCAGCATTTGGTGGCTGGTTATCGCGCTGTCGGGCTACAAGCAGGAAGTGGACGATAAGGTGTGGGCGCGCAAGTTGTTCGGCTTCTCGATTATCGCCATTACCGCGCTGAGTCTGATGATGTCGATCGACTTTCGGGTGTTGCCCACGCAGGCACTGTTCGCTGCGCTCTGATTCTGTGTCTGGCATTACAACAACCCTCGCCACGTGCGGGGGTTGTTGTTTTTAGCTCTCCAGTCAGCCCGCTAGAAAAGCCAGCATGGCCGCATTAACATCGGCGGTCGCCTCGCTTTGAATCCAGTGTCCCTTGCCCTGCAGCATTTTAATCTGCACATGGGGTAAGCGATCACTCATCATCTCCCGTAGCTTGTTTTCACTTGCGCCCTGAATGGTCATATCGGCGCTGCCAACAATGAACAATACCGGGCAGGTAATCGGGCTATCGCGCCAAGGCAGCATCAGTCGCCAGTTTTTATCTAAATTGCGGTAGTAATTGATGCCGCCGGCGAAGCCGCTGTGGCGGTAAGCATCAATGTAGTAATTCAACGCCTCATCGGTCACCCAGTCCGGCTGCTCGGTGGGCTTGCCCAGGCGACCAATCCAGCCGCCTCCTTCCTTGGTAGAACGGCCCAACAGGGGAGGGTCGCGCGGTGTATCCGGTGAGCAGTAAAGCGCACGCAGAATGCCCTCAGGATCGGCATCGAACTCGGCTTCAGCGACCCCAGGCTGCTGAAAGTAAATCTGGTAGAAAAAGTTCTCGCCAAAATACCCACGCAAAAACTCAATCGGCGGGATATCGGCCATGGGCCGCAGCGGCACACTCATATTGATCAGCCGCGATACCCGCTCTGGATGACGCTGGACGAACTGCCAGCAGTTGATCGCGCCCCAGTCGTGACCGATCAGCAACACCGGCTCACCCGCGTTGGCTTGCTCTACCAGCTCCTGCATAAAGGCGCAGATGCGCACCACGTTGTAGTCACTGATCTCGGGCAAAGACGCGGTCTCGCCAAAGCCCGGCATATCCGGTGCTACGGCCCGATAACCGGCGTTCGCCAAGGCAACCATCTGCTCGCGCCAGCAGTACCAGCATTCCGGCCAACCATGAATAAAGAGGGCGACCGGGCCTTCTCCTAGTGTCGCCACGCGCGTTTGCAGACCTGTGACCTGCCAGGTTTCCAAAGCGATGTCATTGACGCTGTACATCAGGGTTCCTTATTTTCAGTTGCCTATTGGCGAAGGTATCTGAGTACCGCAGCGCTCGCGGCTGGGTCAAGACCTACATCCCTGTTGAATATCGCGTTATGGAAATCACTGAGGTCAGAGCAGGGCTTGTTAAATGTTATGTTATAACTATAATTGTGCTCATCTTTTTGACTTCAACTACCTGACTGGACTATTCACTGATGCCTGATCGACTCCCCGTAACCGTGCTCTCCGGCTTTCTAGGTGCCGGTAAGAGCACACTGCTGAACCAGATACTGAAGAATCGCGAAGGGCTCAAGGTCGCGGTTATCGTTAATGATATGAGCGAGATCAACATCGATGGCGGCGAAGTACAGCGCGACGTCAGTCTCAATCGCGCTGAAGAAAAGCTGGTGGAGATGAGTAACGGGTGCATCTGCTGCACGCTGCGCGAAGACCTGCTGGAGGAAGTAGGGCGCCTGGCAAAAGAGGGACGCTTTGATTATCTGCTGATTGAATCAACCGGCATTTCTGAGCCACTCCCGGTTGCCGAGACCTTTACCTTCCGCGACGAAAACGACACCGCGCTGGCGGATATCGCGCGGCTCGATACCATGGTGACCGTGGTAGATGGGCTGAGCTTTCTTGAGGATTACCAACAATCCGAGAGCCTGCAGAGCAGGGGAGAGACGCTGGGCGAGGATGACGAGCGCTCGATTACTGACCTGCTGGTGGAGCAGGTCGAGTTTGCCGATGTGCTACTGATCAGCAAAGCAGACCTGATTTCCCAGGCCGCGCGTGAAGAGCTGGCCGCCATCCTGCGCGGGCTCAATCGTCACGCGAAAATCATTCCCATGGTCATGGGCCAAGTGCCCCTGAAGGAGATACTCAACACCGGCCGTTTTGACTTTGATCGCGCCGCACAAGCACCCGGCTGGCTGCAGGAGCTGCGCGGCGAGCACGTACCGGAAACCGAGGAGTACGGCATCGCTTCGACCGTTTACCGCGCGCACAAACCCTTCCACCCGCAACGCTTTTACGACTTTATCAGCAGTGAATGGAAGAACGGGCGCTTGCTGCGCTCCAAAGGTTTTTTCTGGCTGGCGAGCAAGTGGCACGAAGCGGGGAGCTGGTCTCAGGCTGGAAGCCTCATGCGCTATGGCTTAGCGGGTCGCTGGTGGCGCTTTGTCGATCGCAAGCACTGGCCGCAAGATGCCGACACCCTGCAGGAGATCATGAAGCACTGGCGCCCGGAGACCGGTGACTGTCGGCAGGAGCTGGTGTTTATTGGGCAGGGCCTGGACGTTGCCAGGTTAAATGCGGACCTGGATGCCTGTTTGCTGACAGATGAAGAAGAACAACGTAGCCGTGAATACTGGCTAACGCATGCTGATCCTTTTGGTGATTGGACGCAGCAAGCTGCCGCGCGCTAAGTCTACTCGTGCTACAACTGCTCGAACGCGCCCGGATCTGATTATGGACGGGCGCACGGCGCGGTGATTTCTCTGGTCTGGGCGTATACTCTAGCAATCTGCGTATTCCGGCCAATGTCTTACAAAGGCAGACTAGGTAAATCATGAGTGAGAGCTTCAATAGTATGACCGGCGTTGCAGCGGCGCTTGGCATAGGCATGCTGGTAGGCTTCGAACGGGAGCGGCGCAAAGGGCAGGGTGAGAGCCGCGCCAGCGCAGGATTGCGCACTTTCACCATAAGCGCATTACTAGGTTATGTGGCGATCAAGGTTGGTGGCGCTTTACTTTTGGCCATCGCAGCAGGCGGCCTGGCGTTGCTGGTTGCCGTCGCTTACTGGCGTAGTCAGAGCAAAGATCCAGGCCTGACTAGTGAAGTTGCGCTAATAACCGTGCTAGTGCTGGGGGCTCTATGCAGTACCGAGCCGCGGCTAGCCATCGCACTGGGGGTAATAGTTGCCGGGTTGCTGGCTTATCGACAAAAGCTGCACGATATTGCGCTTGGCCAGTTGACCGAAGGAGAGATTCGCGACGGGCTGATCTTGCTAATCGCTGCGCTTGTATTGTTGCCCCTGGCTCCTGACCGCTATATCGATCCATACACCTCGATCAATCCCCACACAATATGGACCCTGACTGTTCTGCTATTAACGCTCGGCGCAGTTGGGCATATTGCCGTACGCATTCTGGGCACCCGTTATGGTTATGTCATCAGCGCAATTGCCTCAGGGTTTGCCTCCAGCACAGCGACCATAGCGGCGATGGGTAACTTTGTAGCCAGCCAGCCAGGCAACATCAGAACGTTAGCGGCGGCGGGCATTTTTTCCAATCTGGCCACCATGGCGCAGGTCGCCCTGATCCTTGGCGCCGTCGATATCAGCCTGTTGCGACCAATCTGGATTCCGCTGCTATGCGGGGCTGTAGCTACCGCGATCTACGGCCTGTGTCTGATGCGTTCGCCGCGCGCTGGCGAGGTTAATGATGAGCCCGTCAAGGCTGAAGGCGCCTTCAGTCTCAAATTGGCCTTGATCGTGACGCTTACCATGACCGGCATTACGTTTCTTTCCGCCGTCATGCTCGACCAGTTCGGCCAGGCCGGAGTGATGATAACCGCAACATTGACTGGCTTTGCCGATGCTCATTCATCGACTGCCTCCATTGCAGCGCTCGCCAAGTCAGGTCAATTACCGATTACTGCCATCGTAGCGCCAGCGCTTATCGCTGTGAGCAGCAACTCAGTAAGCAAATGCGTAGTTGCCTGGATAAGCGGCGGACGCCAGTTTGCGATGTACGTGATCCCAGGTCAGGTGTTGCTCACGCTGGCGATGTGGCTGGGGGTATTATGGTCTTGAAGCAAGAGGCAAGAGGCCAGCCATGAGATGGAGCATAAACAGAGTTACCTTGACTGACGTCCTTTGATACCCTATTTAACATAATATATATTATGCGAAGTAATGCGTTTAGTCTGGCGATGCCATAGTGGCCAATCTCCTTGCAGGATTGGCTGCTATCCAGAGATCAGGAAGCGACTTGTGCATAACGCAAGAAATCTGCTGCTGGCATTGGCTTGGCAAAATAGTAACCCTGCCCATAGTCGCTGCCCAGCGATCTGAGTATGTCCAGGGTCTGTTGGTCCTCAATGCCTTCAGCAATAGTCTCCAGGTTCAAGCTGTGCGCCATTTGAATCACTGCTTTGACGATAGCGAGGTTTTGTTCGTTCTCGTTGAGGTTGAGGACAAAGGATTTGTCGATCTTCAACTTGTCGACCTGAAAGCGCTGCAGATAAGACAGGTTCGAGTACCCGGTACCAAAATCATCAATTGCGAGTTTCACCCCTAACCGCTTTAGGCTTTTCAGCCTTTGCTGAAAACTGTCGGACTGCTCCAGAAGCATGGATTCAGTTAATTCGAGCTCCAGCATCGATGGCGCTAAACCGGTACTCTCAAGCGCTTTATGGATAATGCTCTCGAGGCTGCCACGCTGAAATTGCACTGCGGAAAGGTTGACCGACACCACCAAGGCATCGCAGCCGCCGTTATGCCACTTGGCTGCTTCCTGGCACGCCTCATCCAGAACCCACTCGCCGATCCCGGCAATCAACCCTGACTGTTCAGCAACTGTAATAAAAACATCTGGCCCCAGCAGGCCTCGTTGCGGATGCTGCCATCGCAGTAATGCTTCTGCGCCAATCAGTGCGTTGTTCTGCAATTGCACTATCGGTTGAAAGTGTAAAACGAATTCACCACGCGCTAACGCTTGTCGCAGATCCTGCTCAAGGCCGAGACGTTCGTGGGTATTGGTGTTCATGCGCTCGTCGTACAAGCAGAATGTATCTCGGCCCATTAACTTAGCCTGCTGGGTGGCCAGCTCTGCCTTTTGCAGTAAGACAGCAAAGTCATCACCGTCGCCTGGATAGAACGCGATGCCAATGGACAGCGACGTGCACAGCTGCATATCGCTCAAGAAAATAGGCTGGCTAGCAGCATGCTGTATGCGCCGCGCAACCGCTATCGCCGTTTCTTCGCAATCCAGGTCGGAGAGGATTATAAGAAATTCGTCACCGCCCTGGCGGCTAACTGAGTCAATACCGCGAACGGTAAGCTCGAGCCTGCTGGCCACCTCTCTGATCAGCTCGTTACCGGCGGCATAGCCAAGTGAATCATTGATCGTCTTGAAGTTGTCGATGTCGACAAACAGCAGAGCAAGCTGACCACCCTGCCCCTTGGCGCGATCAATGGCTTGCTGTACCTGTATCTCGATTGCCTGCCGGTTAGGCAGGTCGGTCAACGGATCATGGTCAGTCATGTGCGAGATACGTGCTTGTGAACTGCGGTAGCGCACCATCTCCTGATGCAGCTGGGTACGGGTGCAACGTAAATCACGCAGGAGTAAAGCAATTGCAACAGCAGTACCTATTAGAATGCTGCTGACCACCACAAGTCGGCCGACGCCTATCGCGACTGGCTCATAGACTTTAAGCCCTGTCATTGATGCGTAAGTGATAATCGCTACAACGCTCAGCATTATGCCGGTGAGCAACAGGAACAAGCGTTGAGAAGCAACTGACCCTGCAACGGCCAGTATTACAGGGAACGCCAGCAACGCGCCGCTATAGAGCCCCTGACTGTGCCACATCGACAGGCTAACGACAGCAGTAATGGACAACAGCACCATGGCTACCGGCAAATCAACCAAGCCGAATCTCGTCAGCCGTGGCGCGAGCATGATGACAGCGATGGCTGTTAGCACTAAAGCCGTGTCAAACCACTGGCCAATGCTGATTGTACGCAAAGCGATGACGACCAGAATGACTGCCTGCATATTTGCAATGAACCGTAATCGCTCAGCTTTTTGCGATTGTATCTTGCTGGCTAGCAGTGACTCCAAATCCTTTTCTAATTGCACCTCAGGCATACAGCGAAGGCTTCCTTGATGACGACGCTTGGTGGATCGAAGTACATCCAAACCGCGAACGCTAACCAATAGCATATAAAGTGCGCAAGCCCCTTTCTTGGGCGGCAAATGGTCTATGCAGAGCAAACCCATATAGAATGCGGCTTTGCGCCAAATAATGGGCGTCAAAATAAAGTTACTAGCAACCCGTTTGCTAGCAAACCATTCGTTAGCAGTGGCTGGTTAGCAGATTTGCTTTTACCGGTTGCGGATTTGCACAAAGCTGCGGAAGATTAGGGCTACGTTACGCGCGAAGACACAGGTTCAACGTCGAATAAATACAAGAATAAGAGAATCAAGAATGTACAGATTACGGTCCCGATTGGCGCTATTTATATCACTAAGCTTATTGCCGGCTTTTTCAGCTTCCGCAGAAGCGATCTCTTTGAATGATCGCGCCTTGGCGGCAGCCGAGCAGCTCAGCGACAAAGCCATTGCCTGGCGCCATGACATTCATCAGCATCCAGAGCTGGGTAATCAAGAGACGCGCACCGCGGCACTGGTTGCCGCGCATTTGAGCTCTCTGGGTATGGAAGTCGAGACTAACGTAGGTACAACTGGAGTAGTCGCATGGCTAAAGGGCGGCAAGCCCGGACCGGTGGTAGCCTTGCGTGCAGATATGGATGCGCTGCCAGTTAAAGAGGCAACCGCCCTGCCCTATGCGTCGAATACACGGCAAATGTATCTCGGGAATGAGCAGGATGTGATGCATGCCTGCGGGCATGATGCGCATGTGGCGATTCTAATGGCTACTGCAGAAGCGCTAGCAGGGATGCGTGAAAGTCTGCCTGGGAGCGTGAAGTTTATCTTCCAGCCAGCTGAAGAAGGCCCCAGCGATTATGTTTACGATGGTGAGCGTTACTTTGGCGCGCGGCAGCTGGTTGCTGAAGGCGTTTTGCACGATCCCGCTGTGGATGTCATTTTTGGTCTGCATGTGACCGCCGCCCTTCCGACCGGCATGATCGCGTACCGCAGCGGTCCGACTATGGCCAGCTCCGGCGACTTGCATATCAGGGTCAGGGGCAAACAAACCCATGGCGCCCAGCCATGGGACGGGGTTGATCCTGTACTCGCCAGCGCGCAGATAGTCACGGCACTACAGGGCGTGGTAAGCCGTCAGACGGATATCATGCAGGCGCCCGCTGTGGTCAGCATAGGTACAATCAATGGCGGTACTCGGCACAATATCATCCCTGATGAGGTGACCATGAGCGGCACCGTGCGCACGTTCAATGACGCGGTGCAGTCACAGGTCAATGAGCGCATCAAAAACACGGCCGAGCATGTTGCTGCCGCCTCAGGCGCGACTGCTGAGGTCAATATCGTACAAAACTACGCGACAACGGTGAACGACCCAGAGCTGACTGCGCAAATGCTGCCTACCCTGCGGCGTGCGGCTTGGAATATTGCCGAAACGCCCCTGGTGACCGGGTCTGAAGATTTCTCCTACTACGCCAAGGAAGTACCAGGGATGTTCTTTTTCCTCGGTGTCACCCCCACCGATAATCTAGGCAAGGCAGCACCAAACCATTCACCTGGTTTTTTGGTGGATGACCAAGCGTTGGTGACGGGTATCAAGGCGATGACGACGCTCACAACTGACTACTTGGAACACGTGGCTCAGTCCCAGTAGGATTATTCGTGCGGCATGCAGGCGGGCCAGGCACAGTCTGCATTGCTTCACATTACTCACACCACAGCAGAAGTTAGCTCATCTGCAATATAGCGCTGCAACAACCGTATTAGCGAACTATCATAGGCAACAGGGGACATTCCATATTGCCATTATAAGTAGTCAGACTATGCTCAACCGCCCAAGCGAGTCGCCGTTCAATTTGGGCCACGCCATATTCAGCAAAAAGAATACCTTGGCGTGGTTCGTGCTCGCAGTTGCCCTTTTGACTACGTTGCTGGCCTGGCAATATCTACACACGCGGGAACAGGCATCGGCCCAGCGTCAATTTGAGATACTCACAAGCGATATTGCCTCATCAATACGCAAGCGGATGGTCGATCACGAGCAGATTCTGCTTGGTGCCACAGGGCTGATTGACGCCAGTGAGGAAGTCACCAGGCAAGAGTGGAAGCGACAAATAGAGCGCCTGCGTTTGACTGAACATTATCCCGGCATCATGGGTGTTGGGTACGCGGCCGTAATTGCCCCCGAAAATCTCGCTGCATTTGAAGCCGATGTGCAGGCTGAAGGCTTCCCCGGTTTCCGCGTTCACCCTGAGGGAGAACGCGCTCTTTACACTTCAATCCTGTTTCTTGAGCCCTTTTCTGGGCGAAACCTTGCCGCTTTCGGCTTTGATATGTACTCGGAGCCAACCCGACGCCAAGCAATGCAAGCGGCTGCAAGTAGCGGCCAAACTCGAGTAACAGATGCCGTCAAACTGCTGCAAGAGACCCATGGTGAGGTTCAGGCAGGCATTCTTATGTACGTACCTGTCTATACGTCAGAGCGCTCCTTGGCAACGGATTCTTTGCGCAACTCGGCGCTTAAAGGGTTCGTTTACAGCCCCTATCGCATGGGGGATTTGCTCGATGGCATACTCGGGGAGGAAAGCGTTCGGATTGACTACCGCCTAACGGATATAACCACGGCTGATGAGTCGCAGTTACTGTTCCAATCCTACGACGACGAAAACGCCAGCGAGCCATTATTTACTCGTGAGCTCGTGTTGGATCTGTATGGTCGTAAATGGCAGATCGACTTCAACAGCACGGCCGAGTTTGATTCCAGTTTGCCTGGGCACGCCTTGATGCTGGCAGCGGGTACCTGCATCTCGTTGATGGTTTTCTTATTGGCGTCCTTGCTGACACTGAGGCGTGATCAGGCTGAAGCATTGGCTTCGCGCATGACGCAAAAGCTGCGCGCCAGTAACGAAGCCTTGCAACAAAGTGAGGAGCGTCAGCGCTTGGTGCTTAAGGGCAGCAATGATGGTTGGTGGGACGTCAATGTTGAAGAGTGGCGTTTCATCGCGTCTGCCAGGTCGCTGGAAATGCTGGGTTATCCGCAGCAGCGTGGTTTCCAGGCACTACATCGATGGCAATCGGTTATTGCTCCCACAGCTCGCCATGCCTTGCTCACCGAGTTGAAGGAAATAATTGAGTCTGATGCGGTGTCCTTTGCTCTGGAAACCCGTTTTACTCACAAAAATGGTGAAGACGTGCCGCTGTTACTGCGCGGAGCTATCCAACGTGATGCTCAGGGTAAGGCAGTCAGAGCAAGCGGAACTATGTTGGATCTGACTGAGCAGAAGCGCGTCGAGGCAATGAAAAGCGAGTTTGTCTCTACTGTTAGTCACGAACTGCGCACACCACTGACATCTATTTCCGGGGCGCTCGGCATAGTCAATAGTGGTTCTCTTGGTCCGGTGCCGGACAAAATACAGAAAATGCTGGAGATCGCTCACGCCAATAGTCTGCGTCTTAACCATCTGATTAACGACCTGCTCGATATGGAAAAGCTCGCAGCGGGAAAAATGTCGCTGGATATGCGCGTGCAGCGGATAGACACACTGGTAGATGAGGCCATTACCGCAAATCAGGCCTATGCAGAAGTTCATGGAGTCGAGCTGAACCATAGTGATGCGGAGCCTTACTGGGGCAACGTCGACGGCAACCGATTACAGCAGGTCATAAGTAACTTCTTATCCAATGCGATTAAGTTCTCACCTCCATCCGGGCAAGTAACGGTGCAAATGCAGATCCGAAAGGATCAATTGCGTGTGAGCGTTACTGACCAGGGCAGCGGTATTCCAGAAGCATTTCAAGCACGTATTTTCGGTAAATTTGCCCAGGCAGACGGTGCGGATAACAGACAGAAACCGGGTGCTGGACTCGGGTTGGCTATTTGCCGTGAACTCATGTTGCAAATGGACGGTGCGGTCGGTTTTGACTCGCCCCCTGGCCAAGGGGCTACATTTTGGTTTGAGTTGCCATTGGCCGCTGATCCGAGCACGGATGACAGCATAGCTGCCAGTGATTTGAACGTTAGCGTTCTGGTCTTGGAAGATGATGAAACGGCCGCGCAGTTCATGGACCTGCTCTTGCGCCGCGGTGGCTATGAGCCGGTTATCGCCAATAACCTGCGCCAGGCGAAACAGTTGCTGGAGGAGTCAACGCCCTGTGCATTGGTTACCGACTTACGCTTGCCTGATGGGCATGGTCTTAGCCTGATCAGAGAGCTTCGCCAGCGCAAGGAAACGCATCACCTACCGGTATTGGTGGTGTCGGCCTACTGTGATGAGGGGCAGCGCCTGTTGGATAGCAACGTAAAAGGTATTGCCTGGCTGGATAAACCGGTCGACGAGTCCAAGGTGGTACCGCTCCTGATGGGCCTGATCAAACGTATGCAGATGTCATCAAGCAGGAGCTAAATGGCGGAGTGCCGGTGGCGCTCCGCCATGAATCAAAACTTACAGAGCAGCCAGGGCCGCATCATAGTTGGGTTCGTGGCCAATCTCGCTGACCAGTTCGCTGTGCAGCACTTTGTCATTCTCATCCAGCACAACCACTGCTCGCGCAGTCAGTCCTGCCATGGGGCCATTTTCAATATCAACGCCATAGTCGCGGATGAACTCACGGCCGCGCATAGTCGAAAGGTTGACCACATTTTCCAAACCTTCTGCGCCGCAGAAACGCGCCTGGGCGAAGGGCAAATCGGCGGAGATGCAGAGTACAACCGTGTTTTCCAGAGCGCTGGCCTTGCTGTTAAAGGTACGCACTGAAGTCGCACAGGTGGGTGTATCAACACTGGGGAAAATATTCAGAATCTTACGCTTGCCGTTGAGGCTGGAAAGGCTGACGTCGCTCAAGTCCTTGGCTACCAGACTAAAAGCAGGTGCGCTATCGCCCTTGGCCGGGAGTTGACCGCCAACAGAAATGGGATTACCGCGCAATGTTACGCTAGACATGGTGACTCCTTATTGATGCCTCAGGCTTTGCACAATGCTGAGCCCGCAGGTGAAATGGCAACCCGTCAGGGCTGCCATGGTGACTGGTAATAGCTTGTCTCAGAAGTCGATACGATAGAAGAAATCCAGCGAGCTGGCAAAGCCGCTGATGGCTTCCAGATAGAGTCGTCTGGTCAGGTCGTAACGCAATGCCAACTGGTTTGCTGGCTCAAACACGCCAACACCATAACGCACACTGAGTTTGTCGGTGATGCTGCCACTGGCAACGACTTGGGTGCTGGTACCTGAACCTTCGGACTCAACGGCGAAATCCTCCAATCCCAAGGTGTCACCGATCTTCTGGGTGATCGGCGCCGTACCTGCGAGCCCCAGCGCCAGAGCGGCCTGACCTACCATATTGCTGTCACCCTCCTGGCCTAGCGGACGCCCCAGAACCAGATACGACATCGCCTCCTGCTGTGACATGGGCGGCTCAGAAAAAACGGTTGTGCTGGGGCTGTTGGCGTTGCCAGTGAGGCGCAAGCCGGCAACCACCTCATCTACCTTGCGGATCGCTTCAATATTCATGTACGGCTGGCTGATTGGACCAGAAAATAGCAGGATCGCCCGTCTTAAGGTCAGATCCTGTCCCAGCCGCTTGATACGGCCATCGAGTATGCGTAGATCGCCATTGGCGGTCATGTTTTCGCGCACGGCCAGCTGGCCCTTCAGGCGCCCGGTCAGCCCAAATGCAGAAAGCCGCAGTTGGTCACCTATTACCAACTGAATCCGAGCGGTAACCTCCAGCGGCGACTCGGTTTTCTCTGCAACTTGCTGGCCGACGATTACAGTGTCGTCCGAAACTCTCACCGCCTGTGCCGGTAACTCGCGCACCGTTATATCGCCTTCAGGTATGGCGACCTTGCCGCTCACATGTAACGCATTTTGCCGTAATCCCAGCTGTAGCTCAGGGCTTACCAATAAGTGGGCATAGGGCTCTACCGTGACGGGCAGCGAGCTGCCAATGAGCTCAAGGTTAACATCGAGGGGCGCCCAACCAACCTCACCCACCAGTTTCCCAGTACCTTTTTCGCCACTGCTCCAGTTGCCGTCAATGCTTGCGCTCTGCCCCTGAACTCGTATATCAGCAGTGAGCTGCTCCAGACTAATGGGTAGCGATGGGCCGCTCACATGTCCATTTGTCAGGCGTAATTGGCCGTTGACGATAGGCTCACGCAGTACACCACCCAGCTCACCCTGCCCGTTCAACTGTCCTTCCAGCCGTTGTACTTGAGCAATAAAGGGGCGCAGAACATCAAGCTTTAACCCGGTTATTTGATAAGCGCCAGTGAGGGCTTGTTTGCCGCCTGGCTCCTGCACCTGGGCCTGGATGTTGAGTTGGCCAATGCTGTCACTTTTAAGTACCAAATCAGCATTGGCTGTCCTCGCCTGTAAACGAGTGGTTAATTCGAGCAACTGATAAGGAAAGTCGACGCTTTGCTCTTCTTCAGTAACCTGAATAAGACCGTCCGCGCTGCGGATGCTGACATCGGCGATGGGAGCCTTGCCGACTGCCTGGCTGAACTCTATCCTGGCATTCAGCAAGGCCTGCCAGTCTATATCCTCAGGCATCCAGGGCTTAAGCGAAGCAAGATCAAAGTCCTGTAGCGTCATGGCAAGGTTGCGCTCAGGCATCAGCGTTTGCTGCCCGTTGAAACATAGTTGTGATTTGGCATGCGACCAGCAGTGCTCGCTCAGTTGCAGGCGTCCTGAAGCCATTACATAGCGCAGGTCCGCGCTATTTTGTAGCGTCCAATCGAATTGCTGGTAAGCAATGGCGCTTTGCGTCAGTTGCCCTTGCCACTGTCTGGCATTAAGGCTGCCGCGGAGGCGCGCTGTGGCGTCGACCAGCCCCTCAGTCAAATCCAGGGTCAGGCTGTGGTTGGCTCGGTTGCCATCAAGTTCAAGCTCAAGGGTGCCGAAGTCACTGTTACCGCTGCGCAGCCCTGCCGCCTTCAATTGCAGGCTAAGGGGCAAATCTTCAGAAACACGAACACGTCCAGCCAGGGTCAGAGCGTCTACGCGTGTATCTGCATAACCTGCGTCGTCACCAGCCAAGCTGAGCTCAATACCCGGGGTTTTTTCCGTTCCGCTGAAGGTGGCACGGCCTTGCAATGAGCCTCGCAGCTCTGGCCAGAGCGTGGCGAGCCGGTCCAGCTGAATATCCAGATAGCCGCTGACCTGGTTGCCCCACTGCCCTTCCCCGCTAATGCGGTTGTCACCCTGGCGCAGCAGCAGGTCGCTGATTTGCCATACGGATTGGCGTTTGTCGACTTGGCCTTGTGTTGCCAATGGCTGTTGACGCAGGCTGCCATCGATATCCCAACGGGCCTGTAGCTGCAGTATGTCTGCCTCGAGACTGCCTTCGCTGGTTAATTGCCCATTGAGCTTGCCAGGAAGTTGCGCCACAAAGATACCCGGGTTCAGGTCTTGCAACTGAAACTCGCCATTCCAGGCGATCGCCGGACTCAAGGTTAAATCCACCGTGCCGGACGCACTACCGGCATCGGTGCTGAGCTTCAGCGGGGCGATAGTCAACGCCTGCTGATCGCCTGTGGCGCTGAGATCAATATCGATACTCTGACCGGCGACGCCGGTCAGGCGAGCCTTGAGGTCGCTGTTTATCTGCTGGCCCTGCAGACTGGCTTGCATGTCCAACTGCTGCAAGGTTACATCGCCCAGGTCTTGCGGATACAACCACTGCCAAGGAAAGGCTTGCTGCAGACTGAGCTGCGCGCTCGCAGACAGTGTGCTCTCCCAATTTGCATCGGCTTTCAGGTGCAGTTTACGGGCTGGCTCATCAGCCACAATCAACAGCAGATCGGCATTACGGACGCCGGTCGTCTCGGCCAGCGCCGAGAGCGCCAGCTTCACCTTGCCGCCCTGCCCTGGCAAGCTGGCACTGCCCTTTATCGCGTATCCATCTTTGAGATCACCGTCTGCGTCCAGCACCAAGTCATTCAGCGTCAAGCCCGCTGGTAGCGTCTGCGCTGCCAGAAATGCATCTCCTTGCCAATGCAGGTTAGCTGGCAGTTGGGTATCCAGCACTGCAGCCTCGGCTTGTAGTTGGCCCGAGAGGTAACCACTGCTATCTATCGTCAGCTGTAGCTGCTTTTTTAGTGCCCCGCCGATCTGCAGATCAAGCGCCCACTCGCGTGAATCTACCGGCGGCAAGTTGATCCGCCCACCCAGGGTAAGCGGCCAATCGTCTTGCATTTGCAATGCGCCACTGAGCTTCCAGTTCAGATCAGGTCCAACGCCGGAGAACTCACTGATAGCGAGTTGATCTCCTTTGGCATTGGCTTGCAGGATCAAGTCACTGAGCAAGGTCTTTTCGCCATCAAGCGAAATACGGTCAATACTAACGTCATCAAGCTCGATAGCTAGCGGCAGGCTAAACTCAGGCAAGCTGAACGGCTCGTTGGTTTTTGCCTCCTCAGTGGACTGGCTAACAACGGTGATGCTATGACTGTGGAGGCGGTCTATGCACAGTCGCATCCCCAGCAAGCATGACGGTGACCAGGCAAAATCAAGCTGCTCAACCTCCAGCATCAGGCTGGTGTCGTGCCAAGCGATCTTGTCAAACTGCCAGCCATGCCAGAGGTCTCCGCCGACAAAGGCGAGTTCTAACCTTGGCTCCAGCACTTGCGCTTTGTTGAACAGCCAGCGGTTGAAACCTTCGCTGCCCAATAGCAAAAACACCAATAGCAGCAAAGTGACCAATGCCAGTACTGTGCCCAGTAAAGCTTTCAATACAAGGCGCATTACAGCTCTGGCCCCATGGAGAAGTGAATACGAAAGCCCTCTTGCGGATCAGATAGCGAGCGCGCCAAATCGACCCGCAACGGACCAATAGGCGACACCCAGCGAATGCCCAAGCCTACGGCGGTTTTAAGTGGATCGGTCGGCGAATCCACGGCATTACCGTAGTCGACAAAGGTCGCTGCCCGCCAACGATCAATGAACTCATACTGGTACTCCAGCGTTGAGGCCATCAGGTAGCGCCCGCCCACGGTATCGCCGGTATTGTCTACCGGTGACAGCGTTTGATAGGCGTAACCTCTGACGCTCTGATCGCCACCGGCGAAGAAACGCAGAGAGGGTGGGATGCTGCTGAAATCATTGGTGGCGACGGCGCCTAATTGCAGGCGAGTCAGAAACCGGTGCCGATCAAATACCGTATACAGCCCTTTGGCCTGAGCCATTACCCGGGCAAAGTCGACGGTAGAAAGAACACCTTCCTTCGCTCCCTGGACATCAAGCAGCATGCTGTAACCGCGTGCCGGATCGATACCGCCTGAGGTTCTTGTGCGTTGCAGCGCCAAACTGGGGATCAGCAGGTTACTTGTACCTGAGTCATCACCCAGGGAGAACACCTCATTTTGCAGCCGCAAACCAAGCGTGCGCTCCCAACCATTATCAAGGCGCTTGCGCAGTTCAGCCCCCACCGCAAGGCTGCGTGTCTCGACATTGTCTATATCTTCGTTCTGCCAACCGACGAAATAACGCAGGTTGCTGGTCAATGGCGGATCCAGTGGTACCTGATAAAAGGCACTGATCTGCTGCCTCGGGGCGGACAGCTCCGCACTGGCACCGCGGCTATGTCCTTGCGCGTTGAGCCAATGCTGATCCCAGGTTGCTTTGGTTCGCACGCCAACGTCGGTTGAAAATCCGCCACCAAATCCCAACGAGTTGGGATCTCTTGCTGTCAGTTCAACTTCTACCGGAATGGTCCCGCCGGTGGCTTTATCCGGCGGAGCGATGACTTGAACGCCGCTAAAGTAGCCACTGGAGAGCAGATCCTGATTAAACTGCCCTACCAGATCGGCGTCGTATGGCACGCCGGGTTTGAAGGGGATAAAACGATCCAGCAGCTCTTTGCTGAAAGGTGTCTCTGAATAGCTCACCTCGCCAAGCTTATAACGTTCACCCGTCAGGTAGGCAATGTCGATATCTGCCTGGTTGGCATCTGGATTAACTCTCAGCTGGTGCTTGAGGTACTGCCCGGAAAAATAACCGTATCGCAGCGCTCGGTTGCTGATCTGCGACTTGATGCTTTCGTAGTTGTCATGATTGAGCCGCTTTCCAGGCGCCAGACCGTCGGGCAGGCTAAGCGTAAATGCATCGGTGCCCCTGCCTTCGCCTTGAATATCAATATCGATTGCGTTGATCCGTACTGGCGTGCCGAGATCAACCTTGATGGTGAGCGTTGGATCTTGTTCGCTGCCGGACACAGCCAGATAGTTGCTGCTGTGATAATACCCTAGAGCCTGTGCTGCACGGGTTGCCTGCTTGTCAGCATGCTCAAACAGGCGTCGCAGCTCATCAGGACTCTGCGCCTCGACCGGGCCGATATAAGCTTCGATATTGTCTTTAACCGCTCGATTCTTGGGCTCGACCTCAACCACCAAGTCAGCCCAAGCGGTTGGGGCAAGCAATATCAGACCTAGCAGTAGTGGATTGGGTCGGGCCATGCGCTCCTTCCTGAACTTTGCAGCGGAGCAATGCTAACATGCCCGGCATTGCCAATTAGGGTCTTTATAGCTGTTTTAATTGAAAACATTCATCTTCGCACTCGTCTCATCGCCGAACGCCGTGCGGCCTCTTTCAGGAAATACTCATGAAAATAGTCTCTTTCAATATCAACGGCCTGCGAGCGCGTCCTCATCAACTGAGCGAGATTGTCACCCAACATGCGCCTGATGTTATTGGCCTGCAGGAAACCAAAGTAGACGATCCGCAGTTTCCGCTGGAGATGGTCGAGAAGCTGGGATACCACGTTTACTTTCACGGTCAGAAAGGTCACTACGGTGTAGCGCTACTGTGTAAAGAAGAGCCGCTGTGGGTACGCAAGGGACTACCAAAAGACAATGACGAGGCGCAACGACGAATGATCAGCGCTGCTATACCCTGCGCTGACGGTAAGCCCCTGTTTGTGTTCAATGGCTACTTCCCGCAAGGTGAGAGCCGTGACCACCCTACCAAGTTCCCTGCCAAGCAGAAGTTCTACGCTGACCTGCAGGCACACCTTGAGCAGGATTTCACTGCCGATCAACGCATTATTATCATGGGGGATGTGAATATTTCTGATACTGACGCCGATATCGGTATCGGAGCCGATAATGCCAAACGCTGGTTACGTACTGGCAAGTGCAGCTTTTTGCCCGAGGAACGCGAGTGGATGCAACGCCTGAAGGCCTGGGGCATGGTCGATACGTTCCGGCATCTGCACCCCGAGGTGAACGATAAGTTCAGTTGGTTTGACTACCGCAGCCGCGGCTTTGAAGACACGCCCAAGCGTGGGCTGAGAATCGATATGATCATGGCCAGCCGTCCCCTGCTGGACCTCTGCACGGAAAGCGATATCGATTACGCTATCCGAGCAATGGAAAAGCCCTCTGACCATGCGCCGATCTGGAGTAACTTCACACTCTAGACAAAAAAAGCCCGGGCGATATAACCGCCCGGGCTTTTTAATCACCGGCCTGTTCAGGCCAACTCAGCTTCCGGCACTTCTATCTCCAGCTCACCATCACGCAAGGTAATGTGAACTGTACCGCCATGCTCAGCTAGGTCACCAAACAGAATTTGCTCAGCCAGTGGCCGCTTGATCTTGTCCTGGATCAGCCTTGCCATCGGGCGCGCACCCATCAACGGATCATAGCCGTGCTCAGCCAACCAGTTACGGGCTTCCTCATCGACCTCCAGCAACACATGCTTGTCTTCCAGTTGTGCCTGAAGCTCGGTTAGGAACTTGTCGACCACAAACTTGATGCTGTCGTGGGTCAGGCGGCCAAACTGGATGATGGCATCCAGACGATTGCGAAACTCCGGCGTGAAAGACTTCTTGATGATCTCGGTGCCGTCTGCGCTGTGATCCTGATGCGTGAAACCAATGGACGCACGCGTCATGCTCTCGGCGCCGGCGTTGGTGGTCAGCACTATGATCACATTGCGGAAGTCCGCCTTGCGCCCGTTATTATCGGTCAGGGTGCCGTGATCCATCACCTGCAGCAGCAGGTTGAAGACCTCGGGATGCGCCTTCTCGATCTCATCCAGCAGCAACACGCAGTGCGGGTTCTTGGTCACAGCCTCAGTCAGCAGACCGCCCTGATCAAAGCCAACGTAACCGGGCGGTGCGCCAATCAGGCGAGATACGGTGTGGCGCTCCATGTATTCCGACATGTCGAAACGCAGTAGCTCGACACCCAGGCTTTTAGCCAGTTGACGGGTTACCTCGGTCTTGCCCACACCAGTGGGACCGGCGAACAGGAAAGAACCAACCGGCTTATCGGCCGACTTCAGGCCCGCTCGGGACAGCTTGATCGCCGTCGACAGCGCGTCGATAGCGGTATCCTGACCAAAAACCACCAGCTTGAGATCGCGGTCGAGATTCTGCAGCAGCTGTTTGTCGCTCGACGACACATGCTTTGGCGGAATACGCGCGATCTTGGCAACGATGGACTCAACTTCAGCTACATCAATAAACTCTGGCCGGTTTTCTGGCAACTGCAGGCGCTGATAGGCGCCTGCCTCGTCAATGACGTCAATGGCCTTGTCGGGCATATGACGATCATTGATATACCGGTCCGCCAGTTCTGCGGCAGCCTTAAGTGCTTCATCGGTATAACGAATACTGTGGTGATCCTCAAAACGGCTCTTGAGCCCTTTAAGTATCTGAATGGTATCGCTCACCGAAGGCTCGATCACATCCACTTTCTGGAAGCGCCGTGCCAAGGCACGATCCTTCTCGAAGATGCCGCGAAACTCTTGATAAGTCGTGGAGCCAATACAGCGAATCTCGCCGGATGACAGCAACGGCTTGAGCAAATTCGACGCATCCATTACGCCGCCGGATGCGGCACCGGCACCGATAATAGTATGAATTTCGTCGATAAAGAGAATTGCATGTGGACGCTTGCGTAGTGCTTTGAGTAGAGCCTTAAAGCGCTTCTCGAAGTCGCCACGGTATTTGGTTCCGGCCAGCAAAGAACCCAGATCCAGTGAATAAACTACCGCCTCAGACAGAATGTCAGGTACTTCGCCATCGACGATACGCTTGGCCAGCCCTTCTGCAATGGCGGTTTTACCCACGCCCGCCTCACCGACCAACAGCGGATTATTCTTGCGGCGACGCATCAAAATCTGCGCTACCCGCTCAACTTCGGTTGCGCGGCCAACCAGAGGGTCAATCCTCCCCTTGCGCGCCTGTTCATTCAGGTTGCTGGCATAGGACTCAAGCGGGTTGCTGGCGGTTGCACCTTCGCCACCCTCATCATCCATAGGCTCCTGATCTTCACCCATTGATTCAGCATCACCTGGCACCTTGGAAATGCCATGCGATATGAAATTGACGATATCAATGCGAGCGATTTGTTGCTGTTTAAGGAAGAACACAGCCTGGCTTTCCTGCTCGCTGAATATAGCGACCAGCACATTGGCGCCGCTAACCTCGCCTTTGCCTGAGCTTTGCACATGAAAAACCGCACGCTGCAGTACGCGCTGAAAACCCAGAGTAGGCTGGGTTTCGCGTTCATGATCCTGCTTGGGGATCAGTGGTGTGGTGGAATCAATGAATTCGGTCAGCTCACGGCGCAACCGGTCCATATCCGAGCCGCAGGCGTTAAGCACGTCAATCGCGGCCTGGTTATCCAATAAAGCCAACAGTAGATGCTCTACTGTCATAAATTCGTGGCGTTTGTTGCGCGCTTCCTTGAACGCCAGGTTCAGGGTGATCTCGAGATCTCTATTGAGCATTTTGCCACCTCATATCACGCGATAATAATCGCTTTGTTACGCTTCCCGCTCAATCTGACACATCAGCGGGTGTTGGCACTCCTTTGCGTACTCATTCACTTCAGCCGCCTTGGTCTCGGCGATATCCCGGGTGTAGATACCGCAAACCGCTCTGCCCTCAGTATGCACCTTCAGCATGATCTGCGTAGCACTTTCGCGGTTGTGCGAGAAAAAACCTTCCAGCACCTCAACCACAAAGTCCATTGGGGTGTAGTCATCGTTCAGCATGACCACTTTATAGCGCGAAGGCGGCTTTAGCTCGGGCTTGCTGGTCTCGACCGCAAGGCCGTGATCGTCCTCGTGCTCAGGCGCGCCTGAACCTTTGATTAAGGTTAGTTGAAATTTCGTCATTGAAAACATAGGTCGCTTGGCTGTTTGCATTGGTAAATAGGCCGCTCATCGCAAAAGTGCGTACTGGCACACAGCTTGTCTGAGGCTGGCTTGACTTACCTCGATTAGGTGATAAAAAGTGTAATAGTGCTTGACTGATCAGTCACGAATTAAAGTTCCTACCTGTTCTCAGTCTAGGCACCGTAGGACGCACATTCACATGAAGTGACAGTTATCAGAGGGATGCAGTATGGAGAACGGTAAGGTCAAATGGTTCAACAACGCCAAAGGGTACGGTTTCATTGTAGCCGATGGACGGGAAGAAGACCTTTTTGCACACTATTCAGCTATCCAGATGGATGGTTACAAAACGTTGAAGGCCGGGCAACCGGTACAATTTGACATCATCCAGGGCCCCAAAGGACTACACGCGGTCAACATTCAATGTCCAGAGCAACAAGCTAGCAAGAAACAACTGGAAAATGAAGATGTTTCAGCCGAAACAGTGACGAACTACTAGCGTCCTGACCTGATTCCAGTGCACAAAACAAAGCCGGCGTTAGCCGGCTTTGTTTTGCTTTCAGCACGGTAAAAGGACGAGCAGGCTCGCCCCTTTCCTCGCTGCGTTACTGCTTTTACATGGACGCGATCAAATCGTCGCCGAACTCGGAGCACTTGCGCAGTTGTGCGCCTTCCATCAGTCGCTCAAAGTCGTAGGTCACTGTCTTGTTGGCGATAGCGCCTTCAGTGCCCTTGATGATCAGGTCAGCCGCTTCTACCCAACCCATGTGACGCAGCATCATCTCTGCAGACAGGATCAGTGAACCGGGGTTTACCTTGTCCTGACCTGCGTACTTGGGTGCCGTACCGTGAGTCGCTTCAAACATGGCGATAGAGTCGGACAGGTTGGCGCCAGGTGCGATGCCAATGCCGCCTACTTCAGCCGCCAGGGCGTCGGACAGGTAGTCACCGTTGAGGTTCAGGGTGGCGATCACGTCGTACTCGGACGGACGCAACAGAATCTGTTGCAGCATGGCGTCAGCAATCACGTCCTTGACGACGATATTCTTGCCGGTCTTGGGGTTCTTGAACTGCATCCAGGGACCGCCATCAAGCAGCTCGGCGCCGAACTCGTCACGGGCAATTTCATAGCTCCACTCTTTGAAGGCACCTTCGGTGAACTTCATGATGTTGCCTTTGTGCACGATAGTGACAGAGTCACGATCGTTATCTACAGCGTACTGCAGAGCCTTGCGTGACAGACGCTTGGTGCCTTCCTCGGAAACCGGCTTGATACCGATACCGCACATGTCGGTAAAACGGATCTTGGTTGCGCCCATTTCTTCGGTCAGGAACTTGATGACTTTCTCGGCTTCTGGAGTACCAGCCTTGAATTCAACGCCCGCGTAGATATCTTCGGAGTTCTCACGGAAGATAATCATGTCAACGTCCTGGGGCTTCTTGACCGGGCTAGGTACACCGGTGAACCAGCGAACCGGACGCTGACAAACGTACAGATCCAGCTCTTGACGCAGTGCAACGTTCAGCGAACGGATGCCACCACCTACTGGTGTAGTGAGGGGGCCTTTGATCGAGACAACGTAATCCTTAACCGCTTCCAGGGTCTCTTTTGGCAGCCAGGTATCCTGATCGTAAACCTGGGTGGCTTTCTCGCCAGCAAACACTTCCATCCAGGAAATCTTGCGCTCGCCGCCATAGGCCTTTTCGACTGCAGCGTCGACGACCTTTATCATTACCGGGGAAATATCAACACCGATGCCATCTCCCTCGATATAAGGAATGACAGGGTTGTTGGGTACATTCAGGGAAAGGTCGGCATTAACAGTAATTTTGTCGCCGCTTGCCGGCACTTGGATCTTTTGGTATCCCATTTTTGACTCCGTGTATGTTGTCGTTGCAACTAGTAGCCTGCGGGCGGGTAACCCATAGGCACTGAATAAGAATACGGATTTTGAGCTGCCGTATTGTTGTAGTTTTCCTACAAAAAGTCACGCATTTTTGTTCAAACCTATTGCTGCGGCCCGGATGCTTACGCTCTCAAGTGCCTATTCACAGCAAAAAACGGTAGGTGTGTAGTAACACTACAAAGACACTACACGCCTTCGACTATCAGAATCCTAGTCGCTTTTGCTGTCAATGCTAGTCTTGCTTTATCCATTCGCGTGATGGTTCACCCAACAGCGGCTTTGCGCTAACCTATGCCACCATTGGAGGGCCCACCATGCGTTTTACTCCCCATCTTACCGTTGCCTGTATCGTTGAAGACAACGGCCGCTTTCTGATCGTAGAAGAGCACCGCGATGGTCGGTTGGTGCTTAATCAGCCAGCAGGTCATTTGGAGTCAGGAGAAACCCTGCTTCAGGCAGCAGTGAGGGAAACCCGGGAAGAAACAGCCTGGAGCGTCGAGCTCGTTAGCATCACGGGGCTGTATTTGTTCACCGCAGCCAATGGTACAAGTTACCAACGTACCTGCTTCTCTGCCAGGCCACTAAAGTATGACGCCGGTCAGCCATTGGACGACGGTATTGTAAGAGCGCGCTGGATGACCCTTGAAGAAATCAATCAGGAACGCCATAAACTGCGTAGCCATCTGGTGCTCGATTGCATCCTCGACTACCTGAACAAACCGCACTACTCACTGGATTTGATTCGTTGACATGAACACCTATACCGCCAAAGCACCTGATCAAACTCGCGTCATCGTCGGTATGTCCGGCGGGGTCGACTCCTCTGTATCTGCGGCGCTGCTGCTGGAGCAGGGCTATCAGGTTGAAGGCCTGTTCATGAAGAACTGGGACGAAGACGACGGCACAGAATATTGCACCGCCATGGATGATCTGGCTGACGCCCAGGCGGTCAGTGACAAGCTGGGCATCAAGCTGCACACGGCGAACTTTGCTGCTGAATACTGGGATAATGTGTTCGAACATTTTCTTGAAGAGTACAAGGCGGGACGGACCCCCAATCCGGACATCCTGTGTAATCGCGAAATCAAATTTAAGGCTTTTCTCGATTACGCCCTCGCCCTCGGCGCCGACCTGATCGCGACCGGCCACTACGTCAGACGCGCCGAACGAAACAATCAAACGCTGTTGCTGCGTGGTCTTGATGGCAATAAAGACCAGAGCTATTTCTTGCACGCAGTAGGCGCCGAGCAGATTGCGCGAACACTCTTCCCTGTCGGTGAGCTGCAGAAGCCTGAGGTCCGGCGTATTGCCGAGAAGTATGAGTTGGCCACCGCGCGCAAGAAGGACTCAACCGGCATCTGCTTTATTGGCGAGCGCCGCTTCAGTGATTTCCTCAAGCAGTATCTGCCCGCTCAGCCGGGCGACATTCAGACCACCGAGGGCGAGGTTATTGGTCGCCATCATGGTTTGATGTACCACACCATTGGCCAGCGCCAGGGTTTGGGGATCGGCGGCTTGCAAGGGGCCAGTGATGAGCCATGGTATGTATTGAAAAAAGACCTGAGCAATAACGTGCTGGTGGTCGGTCAAGGTAACGATCATCCCTGGCTGTTTGCAAGCGCTCTCACTTGCTCGACAATTTACTGGGTTAACCCAGAGCCGGCTGCGCGCGGCTCGATTCGGGTCACGGCTAAAGTACGCTATCGGCAGCCTGACCAGAACTGCCTGTTGGAGCCAACAGCAGACGGGTACCGTATTGTGTTTGATGAACCGCAACGGGCGGTTACCCCAGGTCAGTCAGTGGTGCTCTATCAGGGTGACGTTTGCCTTGGCGGCGGCGTTATTGAAACGGCTGAGCCGGCCTTTGACGAGCGTGCAGCATGAGTAATATCCGTGATCAGGCCATTGCCTTGGGCGCCATTTTCGAGGCTGCCCTGCAGGTAGATAAGCTGGCGCGCAGCGGTCAATCAGCAGAAGGTCCGACGGCGTGTCTGGCGAGCAGTATTCTGATTACCTCGCCCGATGACGTGCTCAGTGTCTATGGCGGCAGCACACACCAGATTCGCAGTGGCTTGCAGGCGCTGGAAGCCATGTTGGAACGCGATACAGCTGCGTTGCAGCGTGATGCCTTGCGCTATGTTATGAATCTGCTGACGCTAGAGCGGCAGCTCGCAAAACGCAGCGACATGCTGCAGGTCCTTGGCCAACGTATCAGCCAGACTGAACATCAAGTCGAGCATTTCGGTATTTTGCATGACAACGTGATGGCCTCGCTTGGCGCCACTTACCAGGACACCCTCAGTACGTTACGACTGCGTATTCAGGTACAGGGCGATATGCGCTACCTGCAACAACCCGATACGGCCAATCGCATACGCGCGTTGCTGCTTGCCGGTATTCGCGGCGCAACCTTGTGGCGTCAGGTCGGCGGTCATCGCTGGCAGTTGCTATTTCAGCGCAAGAAGCTTCTGGACGCTACCCGAGCCCTACTGCGTGGTTGAACTCGTCCGTCAGGACAATCCGCGCCAGGGCGCAATGCTACTGGCACTATCAGCGCTCCTGTTTGCGATCATGGGCGTGCTGATTAGAGAGGTGTCGGTCGGGGTCAATAATGAAACGGTGGTCTTCTTCCGCAACCTGGTAGGCGTGCTGTTCTTCCTGCCAATGATGTTGCTGAAGGGGTTTGCGCCCTTCCATACCCAGCGCCTTCGCCATCACTTCCTGCGGACTTTTTATGGCCTAGGAGCAATGTATTGCTTCTTTTACGCAATCGCCCACCTGCCGCTGGCAGACGCCATGGTGTTCACCTATGCGGCACCGGTATTCACCCCCTTGCTCGCCTGGTGGTGGCTACGCGAGAGCCTTACGCCGCGAATTATCGGCGTAGTGCTGGTCGGTTTTGTCGGCGTGCTACTGGTGGCCAAGCCCACCGGGTCACTATTTGAACCCAAGGCGTTAGCCGGAGTGGCGGCAAGTCTGCTGGCGGCGGCAGCCTTCGTGTCGATTCGAGCGATGAGCAGTAGTGAGCCAGCTAGCCGCATCGTATTCTACTTTGCAACCTTCTCAACGCTGCTTTCTGCCATACCTATGCTGTGGGCCTGGCAGGTGCTGACCCTGCACCAACTGCTGCTGTTGCTGGCAGTCGGACTGGTTGCGACTACCAGCCAACTGGTGATGTCCAAGGCCTATGCATTGGCGCCGCCCGGAAAAATAGGGCCGTTGAGCTATCTGGCTATCGTTTTCTCCGGTGGCTTTGCCTGGTTCCTCTGGGGCGAAATGCCCGGGGTGTCGTCATGGGCTGGCGCAGGGCTTATCTTCGTGGCTAGCCTGCTGAGTATCTCCAGCTCGCCGAAGCAGGCCAAAAGCGCGTGAATTGGTGTATGATTTGCGCCTTTTCCGCCAGCTTTTTTTGACGAGAACCCTTTTATGCAACTCTCCTCGCTGACCGCCGTATCTCCCGTCGATGGCCGCTACGGCAGCAAGACCGCCAATTTGCGCCCAATTTTCAGTGAATACGGCTTGATCCGTTTTCGCGTCCAGGTAGAGGTTCGCTGGCTTCAGTGCCTGGCAGCTCACCCTGGCCTGACCGAGATCGGCCCTTTTTCAGCCGAGGCCAATCAGCTTCTTGATACGCTGGCGGAACGCTTTGAGCAGGTTCATGCCGAGCGCGTGAAAGAATTCGAGCGCACCACCAATCACGATGTTAAAGCCGTGGAATATCTGCTCAAGGAGCAGGCCAAACAGCTACCTGAGCTGGAAAAGGTCAGTGAGTTTATTCACTTTGCCTGCACTTCAGAAGACATAAACAACCTGTCCCATGCGTTGATGCTGCGCGCCGGCCGCGACGACGTACTACTGCCGCTGATGCGTCAGATCGCCGACAGCATTCGTGCTCTGGCTGTTGAGCACGCAGCAGTGCCTATGCTTTCACGCACACATGGTCAGCCGGCCTCCCCCACTACACTGGGCAAAGAACTGGCGAATGTGGTTTACCGCCTGGAGCGGCAGATTAAGCAGATAGAAAGTATTCCTTTGCTGGGTAAAATCAATGGCGCGGTGGGCAACTATAATGCTCACTTTTCTGCCTATCCCGATGTCGACTGGGAGGCTAATGCCAAGCATTTCATCGAAGAGACGCTAGGGCTTGATTTCAACCCCTACACCACGCAGATCGAGCCGCACGATTACATTGCTGAGCTGTTCGACGCGGTAGCGCGCTTCAACACTATATTGATCGACTTTGATCGTGACATCTGGGGCTATATTTCCCTCGGCTACTTCAAGCAGAAGACCATCGCTGGCGAAATTGGCTCATCTACCATGCCGCACAAGGTCAACCCGATTGACTTCGAAAACTCTGAGGGCAATCTCGGCATTGCCAACGCCATCATGCAGCACCTGGCCAGCAAGCTTCCCATCTCGCGCTGGCAGCGTGACCTGACAGATTCGACCGTACTGCGTAATTTGGGCGTTGGCTTTGCCCACAGCGTTATTGCTTACGAATCATCACTCAAGGGCATCAGTAAACTGGAGCTAAACGCCAAGCGTATTGCTGAAGATCTGGATAACTGCTGGGAGGTATTGGCAGAGCCAATTCAGACTGTCATGCGTCGCTTTGGTGTTGAGCACGCTTACGAGAAGCTCAAGGACCTGACTCGGGGTAAGGGAATCACCCCTGAGGCACTGCTCGCCTTTGTTGAGGGTCTGGATATTCCCGATGCAGCCAAGCAGGAGCTGAAGAGCCTGACGCCAGCCAACTATATTGGCAGTGCAGTAGCACAAGCCAAACGTATTTAACTTTTAACGCGGACAACTGAGCTCGGATCAGCAAGCAGGCCAACGCAGAAATCAACTGCTAGGCTCTAAGTAACGATCCGTTCTTCAGCATCGCACCACAACGCCCGGGTCTGCCGGGCGTTTGCTATTTCAGGATTGGATACTTATGAGTTCAGAATTTGATGCGTTACTCGGTGATGTTGGTGTGGAACGCTTTCTTCGTGAGTACTGGCAGCGCAAGCCACTGCTTATTCGCCAAGCCATTCCAGGCTACAGCAGCCCCATTGAGCCAGACGAGCTAGCCGGCCTGTCGCTGGAGGAAGAAGTAGAGTCACGTATCGTTATCAAAAACGGCAGCCACCCTTGGGAGCTGCGGCGCGGCCCCTTTGCTGACGATGACTACAAGGCGTTGCCCGAGCAGGACTGGACGCTATTGGTACAGGCAGTGGATCAATTTGTACC
Organism: Pseudomonas sp. 5Ae-yellow; assembly: GCF_014077575.1. Lineage (NCBI taxonomy): Bacteria > Pseudomonadati > Pseudomonadota > Gammaproteobacteria > Pseudomonadales > Pseudomonadaceae > Pseudomonas > Pseudomonas sp. 5Ae-yellow. The sequence goes on from NZ_JACGWE010000011.1 coordinate 73,716, forward strand.
GGATGTTGCCGAGCTGTTAAAACGCTTCCATTTTCTACCAAGTTGGCGCATTGATGATGTAATGATCAGTTATGCCACACCGGGCGGTGGCGTTGGACCACATTTCGACAATTATGATGTGTTTCTGCTGCAGGCTGAGGGCAAGCGGCGTTGGCGTATTGGCCAACACTGCAACAGTACCAGCGCGCTTCAGGACAACCCGGACCTGCGTATTTTGCGTGATTTTGAGTGCCAGGACGAATGGGTGCTTGAGCCCGGCGATATGCTCTATATCCCGCCAGGTTTTGCCCATGATGGTATTGCCGAGACCGACTGCATGACCTATTCCATCGGTTTTCGCGCACCGAGCCATCAGGAAATTCTGGTGCACTTTACCGACTACCTCGCTAGCGAGCTCAGCGAAGATGCTCGCTACAGTGACGCGGGTCTCAAACAGCCACAAGACCCAGCTGCCATTGATGAAGAATCCGTTGATCGTCTGCAACGAAGTATTCTTGAGCTGGTCCAAAACAGGGAAGCGTTGGCGACCTGGTTCGGGCGTCACATGACAGAAACACGCTATCCTGAACTGGCACAAAGCTATATTGATGATGAAGCAGATCTGCTGGAAGGGCTGAATGCTGGCATCGCCTTGCTGCATAACCCCAGTATTAAACTGGCGTATCGCGTTGCAGCCGATGGTTCGGTTCAGCTGTTTGCCAGCGGCGAACATTGCATCGTACCGGGCGCTTTGCTGCCGTTAGTACAGCAGATCTGCAATCAGAGTTATTTGACGCCGCAAGCGCTTGAGCAATGGCATGAAAATGCTGAGGCCATCGAGCTATTGGAGCAACTGCTAGCGAAGGGGTATCTCCTATTGGAGGGGGATGATGAATGAGATACACATCACTACGGTAGATTGGGTAAATGGTAAAGCGCTCCGCGATATTCGCCAGCAGGTATTTATCGACGAGCAACAAGTGCCGGCCGACCTGGAGTGGGATACACAGGATGAGAGTGCTACCCATTTCCTGCTCTACTACCAGGCTCAACCTGCTGCGACGGCTCGACTGCTAAGCGACGGCCATATTGGTCGCGTTGCTGTATTGGCGCACTGTCGTGGTCTGGGCCTGGGCGCCGCTATCATGCGGCATGTGATGGAGTACGCTCAGACTAGCGGAATGCGCGAATTGATTCTCTCGGCCCAGGTTCACGCCGCTGCGTTTTATCGCAAGCTTGGCTTTGCTTGTTGCTCAGAGGAGTATGAAGACGCGGGGATTGCTCATCAGGACATGTGCTGGCAGGCAAGCGATCAGCTGAGCGCTGTGGCCACGGTCGAGCTGGCCGATATCGAGTTTCAATCGCCGGGGCGCTTCGATATCAGCAACCCCGAGTTCAATCGCGAGACTGTCCAGCCATTAGCCGAAGGCGACGCCGAGTTGCACTCGGTGAGTGGCGCTATTGCTTGCGAACAGGTTACTACGCTGGTAGATCAGTGTCGGCGCAGACTGCGAATCTACTCCCCTGAACAGGCCCGCTGGCTGTTCAACCAGCGAGGCTTTATCCAGGCCTGCGAGCGCCTTATAGCGCGCGATCCAAAAACAAGGATACAGATACTTCTGCAGTATGTGGACAAGGAGTTTCTGCAGGGGCGCACGCTGCTGAGCCTGGTTCATCGCTTTCCAAGTCTGTGCGAAATTCGCTGCCAACATCCCGACCTGACAAAGAACAAGTATGTGCAGATGACAACGGACTCACAGGGTTTTTTCATGTTGCCTGACTGCCGTGTGCGAGAAGGCTTTGTGCGTCAGTACACGCCTGATCAGGTCAAGCGTTGGTCCAGCCAGTTCGATGAGCTTTGGGCCAGTAGCCAAAGTGATCCCGCCATCCGGAGATTTCTACTATGAAGCCACGTGCGTTTATCAAGCTGATCAGCTGGATGTGCCTGTCTATTGTCGTGCTCTATGCCAACGCCACACCCACCACAGAAATCGTCCCGCTATCATACAACATGGCAGAGGATGTCATTCCTGCTCTGCAGCCCATGCTGCGCTCAGATGAGCGCGTTTCTGCGTATGGCAATCAACTGCTGATTCGTGCAGAACCTGCGCGGATCGTTGAACTGAAAGCCTTGCTTGAGCAGATTGACCAACAGCCTTCACGTCTGCGTATCAGCGTGTCCAATAGTGGCAGCAGTAGCGGAGTTGAGCGCGGATATCGTGTCGATGGACGTATAAGCACTGGTCCGGCGGATATCATCATCGGTAATGGCAGCAAGGGTAATCAAGCCAGAATAATCAACCGCCAGACACGCTCTGCGGATGACGGCGTGAGACAGGTAGTCGCTAGCGAAGGCTATCCCGTACTGATTAAGAGCGGGCAGAGCGTGCCCTTGACCACGCGCACTACCGACGCTTACGGACGGATTGTTGAGCAAACCCAGTACCAGAACGTCACCCAGGGATTTTACGCAACAGTGCGGCTTAACGGCGAGATGGCGACCATTACCTTGAGCGCCAATAACGATCGGCTGAACCGCAACCACCAGGGCGTGATTGATGTCCAGCGCGCCGACACGGTGGTTACTGCGCGGCTTGGCGAGTGGGTCACCGTCGGCGGGCTGGATGATTCCGATAGCCGCAATGATGCCGATATAGGCCGCAGTATCTCTACGCAGCGCCAATCCAGTGGCAGCATTCGCCTTATGGTAGAGCGGCTTAACTAAGCTGTCTGTCAGTGCCCTCATCTATGTAGTGCGCTAAAAAAAACACTACACCTGATTGACTTATATGCCTTGAGGTCTCATTATTGCCTCGCTCCCGCTAGCCAGAGGCCTCAGATAGGTCTCCGAGTCGAAGCCAAAACCAACGGCCCGACACGTGTCTTTACCGCTCACAAAGCTGTTTGACGAGGTGGCGACTGGAACGAAAGTTGTCCTGAGGGACGGGGAAGCGATTTAACGTAGGTAATGGTGTTCAGCAGCTTAAGTCCGCGATAACGGAGACGTTGTCTTTTTGGTGACTTATTGCTTGAAGTACCTTGCCACACCCCCCCTCCTCTAGCATTTCGCCAGTCTCCTCCTTTTTTAGTCAAACGTTGTTTAAGTGGTTTTGCGGCCAGCGGAGCATGGGTCGACAAATCGTGCTGAACCTAACGCAAACTTTGAAGGATGGACCATGTCAGCTTATCAAAACGACATCAAAGCAGCTGCCGAGCTGAAAGAACAAGCAGGTAGTGGCTGGAGCGCTATCAACCCAGAATCCGTCGCTCGCATGCGTGCGCAGAACCGCTTCAAGACCGGTCTGGATGTTGCCAAGTACACCGCGGCTATCATGCGCAAGGATATGGCTGAATACGACGCCGACTCCTCTGTCTACACCCAGTCTTTGGGTTGCTGGCACGGCTTCATCGGTCAGCAGAAGCTGATCTCCATCAAGAAGCACCTGAAAACCACTAACAAGCGCTACCTGTACCTGTCCGGTTGGATGGTTGCTGCACTGCGCTCCGAATTCGGCCCGCTGCCAGACCAGTCCATGCACGAGAAAACCTCTGTGTCTGCGCTGATCGAAGAGCTTTACACCTTCCTGCGCCAGGCTGACGCTCGTGAACTGGATCTGCTGTTCACCGCCCTTGACGACGCTCGCAAAGCCGGTGACAACGCCAAGGCTGCTGAAATCCAGGCTCAGATCGATAACTACGAAACTCACGTTGTGCCGATCATCGCTGACATCGACGCTGGTTTCGGTAACGCCGAAGCGACCTACCTGCTGGCCAAGCAGATGATCGAGGCCGGTGCTTGCTGCATCCAGATCGAAAACCAGGTTTCCGATGAGAAGCAGTGCGGCCACCAGGACGGCAAAGTCACCGTTCCTCACTCTGACTTCCTCGCCAAGATCAACGCTGTTCGTTACGCGTTCCTCGAGCTGGGCGTTGACGACGGTGTTATCGTTGCACGTACCGACTCACTGGGTGCTGGCCTGACCAAGCAGATCGCTGTTACCAACGAGCCAGGCGACCTGGGAGACCAGTACAACGCTTTCCTCGACGGCGACTACATCACCAGCGCTGACGACATCAACAACGGCGACGTTGTAATCAAGTCCAACGGCAAGCTGCTCAAGCCCAAGCGTCTTGCTTCCGGTCTGTTCCAGTTCCGCAAGGACACCGGTATTGACCGCGTTGTTCTGGACTGCATCACCAGCCTGCAGAACGGTGCTGACCTGCTGTGGATCGAAACCGAGAAGCCGCACGTTGGCCAGATCGCTGAGATGGTTAACCGTATCCGCGAAGTGGTTCCTAACGCGAAACTGGTTTACAACAACAGCCCGTCCTTCAACTGGACCCTGAGCTTCCGTCAGCAGGCATACGATGCGATGGCTGAGGCTGGCAAGGACGTTTCTGCATACGACCGCGCCAAGCTGATGAGCGTTGAGTATGACGAAACCGAACTGGCTCAGGTTGCTGACGAAAACATCCGCACCTTCCAGGCTGATGCAGCCCGTGAAGCAGGTATTTTCCACCACCTGATCACCCTGCCGACTTACCACACTGCTGCGCTGTCTACCGACAACCTGGCAAAAGGTTACTTCGACAAGGAAGGCATGCTGGCTTACGTGAAAGGCGTTCAGCGCGAAGAAATTCGCCAGGGCATCGCCTGCGTTAAGCACCAGAATATGGCTGGCTCCGATATCGGCGACAACCATAAAGAGTACTTCGCTGGTGAAGCTGCTCTGAAAGCGGGTGGTAAAGACAACACCATGAACCAGTTCGGCTGATAGCTGACCGGTATCCCGGCCGAGAGGCCTTGGTGTAGAAAAGGGGCTACCTTCGGGTAGCCCCTTTTTTCTATCTCGTATTGATTAGCTCAGGTAGAATGCGCGCCAATCTACCTCCTCTGCTCTACTCAACTAGGCTTTTGTTATGGCACGTCTGCAGCTCGAATTCCCGGAAAACCAGTTTTATTTCACGACCCAACTAACGGTACGTATCACCGACATAAACTCGGCCAACCACTTGGCCAACGATTCGATGATCTCTATGATCTCCGAGGCGCGTGCCCGCTTTCTTTACCAATTTGGTATTGAGGAAGTCAGCGAGAGAGGCGTAGGCATTATCGTCACCGACCTGGCTACGACCTATCTGCGTGAGGCCTTTGCAAGAGACGCACTGGTTTTTGAGGTAGGCTTGATGGATCTCAACAAATACGGTGGCGACATCATCTTCCGTATCAGCAAGTCCGGTAATGGTGAGCAGGTTGCGCTGGCAAAGTCAGGCTTCGTGTTTTATCACTTCGAGAGCTCAAAGGTACGCCCAATGCCGGAAGATTTCCGCGTTCGCTTCCCCGGCGTGAACTCACTGGAAGAGTAACGGGTTACCTCAAGATATAAGCATAAAAAAACCCGGCCTAAGCCGGGTTTTTTTGGTCTGGTACGTTATTAACGCACTTCAACTTCTGCTTCAACTTCTGCTTCAACGCGGCGGTTCATTGAACGGCCTTCAGCAGTTGAGTTGTCAGCAATCGGACGAGCTTCACCGTAACCGGCTGAGCTTACGCGCGAACCATCAACGCCTTCACCGATCAGTGCTTCGCGAACAGCATTGGCGCGACGCTCAGACAGGTTCTGGTTGTAGCTATCGCTACCGACGGAGTCAGTGTGACCTTCAACGGTAGTAGTCACGGAAGGATAAGTCTTCATGAACTCAGCCAGGCTCTGGATGTCTTGACGGTATTCTGGACGGATAGTGTCCTTGTCAAAGTCAAACAGCACGTCCAGTTCTACGCGAACTGACTGCATTTCAGGTGCTGGCTCTGGCTGTGGCATTGGTGCAGGAGCAGCGGCAACGACGGGCTCTTCTTTCTTGGAGCCGAAGTTGATGCCCAAGCCTACGCCAGCCTGCCATTCGGTGTTGCCATGGTCAAAGCCATACAGCGCATCAAGACCAGCCTTCACGAAGAAGTTTTCGTTCAGGTAGTTTTTGATACCAACGCCGGCCATAGCCATAGTGGTGCGATCGTCTTGGCTGGTACCGACTTGCTCAAGCTCTTGGTGAGCCAGGCCAGCGGATACGTAAGGACGGATATTGCTGTTGCCAAAGTGATAAACCGCTTCAACCTGAGCCAGTTTGCCGTCGAGGTTGGTGTTGGTGCTATCGTCTTCCAGACCTTTGTACTTACCCAGGCCAATGTTAAGCAATACGTCATCAGTAACGAAGTAACCGAGGCTACCACCCACCAGGGTGCCGTCGTTCATGTCGTATTTGCTGTCGCTGAAGTAGCGATCCGCGAAAGCTTCTACTTCCACAGAACCCTGCTGGCTCATTGCCATCGCAGGAATGCTGGAGGCAGCAATCACAGAACCAACAACGATACCCACAGTGTTTTTCAATTTCATTATTGAATCCCCATCAAATCCATTAGGACGTTAACTTTACGTAAAGCTCTTGTGTAGTATAACTGAAATACACTAACAACTATACAAGCCTTATATAAAAGGACTGTCAATCTGATTACGCAGTTTTTCCAGTGCTCTTTTATAGCGCATTTTGGTCGCGCTTAATCCCATGCGCATAATATCGGCAATTTCTTGGAACTCAAGTTCCGCAACAAAACGCAAAACCAGTATTTCTCTATCAATAGGATTGACGTGAGAAAGCAGTGCATTCAGCCCTGGAGCCTCTCCTGCAATGGGCTCTGGCTCGATCGCCTCGTCCTGGTCATCAAGGCTCAAGGCGTCTAGCAGGCGCCTTTTCCGCTTTTCTTTGCGGTACTGAGTGATGCACTCATTGTAAGTAATGCTATATAGCCAGGTTTTGAACTTAGCCTTTCCTTCGAATTGCTTAAGGCCGTGCAAGACTTTCAGCATTACCTCTTGGCAGACGTCATCCGCGTCCCTTTCGTTGCCTAGATAACGCGCGCACACGTTAAAAAGCGTCCGCTGATAGCGACGCATAAGCTCTTCATAGGCAATGGTAGTGTGAAGCAGTTCAACTTTTGCAGCGTTGACCAAATCTTCATCACTCAGTGTTGCCGGATTATAGCGGCGGCGAGGCTCGTTACGACTGGTCAAGGCTTGGGTATCTTTGCTGCAAAACAGGGGTAATCACGATCAACGGGACACTTTTTCAGACGTCAGGGTGTTATTGGCAATGGAAACCAGCTGTCCGTCGTCAGTCAATATCGAGGTTTTGACCGTGCCAATTTCTTCAATACTACCCTCCAGCTCGCCGACAGTGATCCGGTCGCCTACCTCATACAGTTCACGCACATAAATACCGGCAATGATCTGGCTGACCGTTTGCTTGCTACCCAAGCCGAGCGCGAGCGCTGCGGCACCACCAAAGGTGATCAGCACAATGCCGATGACCATGTTCAACAGGGCCGTCTCGATCTGCAGCTGGCCTATGGCAAGCGATACGGTAATGATGACCAGCAAGCCCTGGACAAATCGGCCCAAGCCACTCGCGTAATCAACGCCCATGCTTTCAGCTGCACCGCGCACTACGCCGTTCACCAAGTGCGAAAGAAGAAGCCCTGCCAGCAGTATTAGCGCCGCGCCAAACACTTTGGGCAAATAGAGAGTGAACACATCCAGGGTAGAAGATACCCGCGCCAGACCAAGGGATTCTGCGGCCGATACAATAAAGGTGAGAACGACAAACCAGTAAACCACTTTGCCGATGATCACCGATACCGAGGAAGTGATGCCCGCGCGTGCCAGCATCTTGTTGACACCGGCGCCGCCCATTAAGCGATCCAATCCCAGCTTGGCCAAGCCTTTGCTCAGCACCGCATCAACTACCTTGGCGATAACAAAGCCGAGCAGGATAATAAATAACGCTGCAATGAGGTCAGGTACAAAAGAGGCAACCTTGCTCCACAAGGTGGTCATCGCGGCAACGAAACTCTGGCTCCAGACGTCAAATTCCATGGTGGTCTCTTATTAAATATCGTCTTCAGGTTGGACTGCAGTAACACTTCGCTTCACCGGTTTTAGGTGGCGCGCTCCACGTGCGCCACCCTCGGACAAGACCCAGCCCCAGCGAGTGAACAGGTTGATCAGGTCAAAAACCCCACCGCGAATGTGAGCCTTATGCAGCACTTGATCCAGGCGGCGATCTTCTCGATCAGCCCCCTGATATTCGCCATCGTCTTGCAGCAGATGACGCAGCCTGCTTTCTAAGGGATCTTCAGACATGTTGCCTCCTGGGAAAAGCGCACAGCAGATGCGCCAAGGGGGAAGACTGGCGCGTCTTCCCCCTTGTCAGCAACATGCGCAGCTACTACTTATTCCGGCATGCTCAACGCTGTAGGCGATACGATTATGCCGTTATTATCTGCATAGACGTATTCACCAGGCTTAAAGGTCACTCCGGCAAAGCTGACCGTGACATTGAGATCGCCAATGCCACGCTTGTCAGTCTTCATCGGGTGACTAGCCAGCGCCTGAATCCCCAGCGGGGTTTGCGCCAACACATCTACGTCGCGCACGCAGCCGTAAATGATAATGCCCTCCCAGCCGTTTTTAGCCGCTTTTTCAGCCAGCATATCGCCCAGTAGGGCTCTGCGAAAAGATCCGCCGCCATCGACGACCATGACTTTTCCGCGGCCATCCTGATCGACTTGCTCTTTGACGATAGAGTTATCCTCATGGCATTTGACCGTAACGATCTCACCGCCAAAGGAGTCATGGCCGCCAAAGTTACTGAAAATCGGCTCAACAACATCTACGTCCGGGTAGGCATCGCATAGATCTGGCGTTACATAATGCATTGCGTTCTCCTTGAAGACTGGATTTGCAGTTGCTCTTACTTGCCATTCTCGGCCAGGAAGAACCAGGTGTCCATGACCGAATCAGGGTTCAGTGACACGCTTTCGATGCCCTGATCCATCAGCCATTGGGCTAGATCAGGATGATCCGAAGGTCCTTGACCGCAAATACCAATGTACTTGCCTGCATCGCGGCATGCAGAAATAGCCATGCTCAGTAACTTCTTCACCGCCGCATTCCGCTCGTCAAACAGGTGCGCGATGATGCCAGAGTCGCGATCCAGGCCCAATGTCAGCTGAGTCAGGTCATTGGAGCCAATAGAGAAACCGTCAAAGTGTTCAAGGAACTCATCTGCTAACAACGCATTGGCGGGCAGTTCGCACATCATGATCAGGCGCAGGCCATTCTCGCCACGTTTCAACCCATTCTCGCCCAGCAGCTCTACTACTTGCTTGGCTTCGCCGACGGTGCGCACGAAGGGAATCATGATCTCGACGTTGGTAAGGCCCATCTCGTCACGAACACGCTTCATCGCGCGACATTCCAGCTCAAAGCAGTCACGGAAAGAGTCGCTGATATAGCGCGAGGCGCCCCGGAACCCAAGCATCGGGTTTTCTTCTTCCGGCTCGTACAGGCGGCCACCGATCAGATTGGCGTACTCATTGGACTTGAAGTCCGACATGCGCACGATGACCTTTTTCGGCCAAAAGGCTGCAGCCAATGTGCTGATACCTTCAACCAGCTTGTCAACGTAGAAGCCGACCGGGTCGTTATAACCGGCTATGCGCTTTTGCACGCTTTCCTTGACGTCTGCGGGCAGGCTGTCAAAGTTCAGCAGCGCCTTGGGGTGAACGCCAATCATGCGATTGATGATGAACTCCAGACGCGCCAGGCCCACACCTTCATTCGGCAGGTTGGCAAAGTCGAAGGCGCGATCCGGGTTACCCACGTTCATCATGATCTTGAACGGAATGGGCGGCATGGCATCAACGCTGTTCTTCTTGATGTCGAACGACAGCTGACCAGAATAAATAAGGCCGGTATCGCCTTCAGCACAGGAAACAGTGACTTCCTGACCTTCTTTCAGCTCGGTTGTAGCGTTACCACAGCCGACCACAGCGGGAATGCCTAGCTCACGAGCGATAATCGCAGCGTGACAGGTACGACCACCACGGTTGGTCACGATGGCACTGGCACGCTTCATGACAGGTTCCCAGTCGGGGTCGGTCATGTCGGAAACTAAGACGTCGCCAGGCTGAACCTTGTCCATTTCTGATACATCGTTAACGATGCGTACAGGGCCAGCACCAATACGCTGACCGATGGCACGACCTTCAACCAGAACGGTACCCTTCTCTTTCAGCAGGTAGCGCTCCATGACATTGGCGGTGGTGCGGCTCTTCACTGTTTCAGGACGCGCCTGAACGATATAGAGCTGGTTATCGTCGCCGTCTTTGGCCCACTCGATATCCATTGGGCGGCCATAATGCTGCTCAATGATGACCGCCTGCTTGGACAAATTAACGATCTCTTCGTCAGTCAGGCAAAACCGACTGCGCTCAGCCAGGTCGACATCAACGGTTTTAACTGAGCGGCCAGCCTTGGCTTCATCGCCATACACCATCTTGATCGCTTTACTACCCAGATTGCGGCGCAGGATCGATGGACGGCCAGCAGCCAAAGTAGGCTTGTGCACATAGAATTCGTCAGGGTTGACTGCACCCTGCACTACCGTCTCCCCTAGGCCGTAGGCGCCAGTAATAAAGACGACGTCGCGGAAGCCTGATTCGGTATCGAGCGTAAACATGACACCCGCAGTACCGGTCTCAGAACGCACCATGCGCTGTACGCCAGCAGACAGAGCGACCAGTTTGTGGTCAAAGCCCTGATGCACGCGGTAAGAGATAGCGCGGTCGTTGAACAGCGAGGCAAATACTTCCTTGGCGGCGTAAATCACGTTATCGACGCCGCGGATATTCAGGAAGGTTTCCTGCTGGCCAGCAAAGGACGCATCCGGAAGGTCCTCTGCTGTCGCCGAGGAGCGCACGGCAACGGCCAGGTTCGGGTTGCCGTCCGACAGCTTGGCAAACTCGTCACGAATGGCCTTGTCCAGCGCAGGCGGAAAATCAGCCTCCATCACCCATTGGCGGATCTGCGCGCCGGCCTGAGCCAGAGCGTTCACATCATCGACATCGAGCTTGTCCAGGACAGCATTGATGCGGTCGTTGAGGCCACTTTGCTCGAGGAACTCGCGATAGGCGTCTGCCGTGGTGGCAAAGCCGCCGGGAACCGAAACACCGGCATTGGCCAGATTGCTGATCATTTCGCCGAGAGAAGCATTTTTGCCCCCGACCCGCTCTACATCGTCAACGCCCAGCTGCTCGAAGGACACTACGTACTCTAACAAGGTGATCTCTCCGTCAATCAATGAATTAGTCGGCGACCGCAACGGGCTCGACTGGTTTGCCCGCAACAAATGCGCCACAATGCCGTTTTACGAGTGTGTCGGGCCTGAGCTCACAATCACGCTCTTCATGGAATACGACATCTTAAGGCTTCGCGAATGAAACGCACTGCTTTTTTCATTTCTGATGGCACCGGCATTACTGCCGAAACGCTAGGTCAGAGCCTGCTGGCTCAGTTTGAGAACATTCAGTTCACCAAGCTGCTGCGGCCCTATGTCGATACCGTTGAAAAAGCGCGAGACATGGTACAACAAATCAATGCTGCTGCCGAGAAAGATGCAGAGCGCCCCATCATTTTTGATACCGTGGTCAACAACGATATACGTCAGGAATTGGCTAAATCCAGCGGCTACATGATTGATATCTTCTCTACGTTCCTTGCCCCTCTGGAGCAGGAGTTGGGCGACGGCTCGTCCTATTCGGTAGGCAAAACCCACTCGATTCAGCACAACACGCACTACAAAGACCGTATTGACGCGGTGCACTACGCCATGGATAACGACGATGGCGCCAGGACACACCATTACACTCAGGCCGACATCATTCTGGTCGGGGTGTCACGTTGCGGTAAGACACCAAGCTGTCTTTATCTCGCTTTGCAATACGGCATTCGCGCAGCGAACTATCCCTTGACCGAAGACGATATGGAGAGCCTGCAGCTGCCCAAGGCGCTGAAGGAAAACAAGGCCAAGCTCTTTGGTTTGACGATTGATGCTGAGCGTCTGGCCGGTATCCGTAACGAGCGTCGCCCTAACAGTCGCTACTCCAGCTTTGCCCAGTGTGAGTTTGAAGTGCGCGAAGTAGAGAATCTTTTCCGTAAGGAAAACATCCCCTACATCAACTCGACTCACTTCTCGGTTGAGGAGATTTCAGCCAAGATATTGATGCAGATGGGTATCGAGCGACGCTTGAAGTAACACCTTCAAGTTGTTGTTAAATATAACTATCCATTTAACCATTGGCGCAAGTCATTCGGCGATTTGCCTGTCAGGCGTTTGAGAAAACGCCTGAAGTTGGTTCGATCATTGAATTGCAGATAACCCGCGACATCCTCATTGGTCATACCCCGGCAGAGATACAGATCCAGAGCGATAATGGTGCGCGCACGATCCAGCTGGGCCTGGAACTGGGTGCCCTCGCGCTGAAGACGCCGCTTGAATGTTGCGGTACTCATACCAAAGTCTGCGGCGACCTGTTCCATACCAGTCAACTTAGATATGTGTGTCGCCAAATACTCATAAAGCGCATCAGTGAAGCTATCGGGGGCAGGCAGCTGCGACAATTGCAGCCCTGCTTCCTGCTCGGCGATGCGCCCCACTACGGCTGAAGACGGTAGAGCCTTGCTGACAAACTCGCGCGGTATTCGCATGAAGCTGACAGGGCTTTGAAAACGCAGATGTTCCCCCAGGTGCACCCAATATTGCTCGATATAAGCCGGCTCAGAGTGAGCCAGGTGATAATGCCAGGGCAGATTGGGCCCGCCTAACTGACGCGCCAGTGCAGTCACCGCTACCATACTGGACTCGATGAGAAACTGCCGATTTTTCCCGCATTGAAGCTATCCAGCCAATAAACGTAGACCGACTGTTCATCCATCCGCAGGACTGGCGCACTTAGCGGACTCAGTAGCACCTTGTATTGCTGCAGGTGCTGTAACGCCTGCAGTAGTGTGTCCGCATGCCACAGCATGTTGCTCGCTGCGCCGTAATGCCCGGGTAGTAACTGCTGCCCATACAGGAAGCCGCTGTCGTCCGCTCCCAGTAACAAGCGACTATTATCGATCAGACGGTGAAACTGGTTCGCGCTGATGTGCGGGTCGCCGCTGAGCAGGTCGTCATAGAACAATCCGGTTCCCTTCAGCAGGTGATGGCTTTCTATTCCGCGCGACAGGGCCAGATCAATCAGGTAGGCAGGCTGTGCTCTGGCGGAAATAAATCGCGTCTCGCAGTCCAGCCAGTTAACCCTGCTCATGCGCCCGATCTGGCCAGCTGCGGACCTTGCTTGGCTCGCGCCATCACAATATTGAGGCGTTTTAACAGAGAGCTGGCATCCTCCTGTCGAGCCATCAAGGCAACCGCTGTCGCTTTGAGCGTTATCCGCTCGCCTTGCCCTGCGGTTTTCAACGCCAGATGAGCCAGCGAATCCGATAACTCCTGTGCCAGCACCTGAGCTTGAGCCTCCAGCGTAGCAGGTAGCAGGATGATGAACCGATCTCCCGCTAACCGGCAAAGCAGGTCGTGGCTACGCAAGTTCAGCACTATTTGCTGGCTTACCAGCTGCAATACGCGATCGCCTTCACGCAGGCCATGCTTGTTATTGACGGCACTGAAGTCATCCAGATCGAGCATCACCAGAGACAAGGGCTCGGCACGCTCCTGCGCTTCCGGCATGGCTTGCTCCAGTTGCCGTTGGAAGTACCGTGCATCACCCAAGGGGGTCAGCTTGTCGAATTGTCGATGTTCGCGGAAGTGCCGCTCGCGATTGATCATCTGTGCACTGATCGCTAACTGCTCAAAATGCCAGTGATAGATACCCAGTGTCAGCAGGATAAAGCCAATCGGCATGGGCGCCGATTCCAGCCAATGATCTAGCGTCATGGTTTCAGGCAGTGCGATAAATTCATCCAGACTATCCATCCACAAAGAGCAGAACAGGCACGCCAGGCCAAAAAAGAGCAGATTAGTCACGCGGCCGGCCGGCCGACCTTTCAACAATAACCAGGCCCAGACCAGCACCAGTAAAGCTGAACCACCCTCGCCTGCTATATCAGTCCAGGACCAGATTTCCATTGGCTTCAGCTCACCCAAGCTGAGGTAGAGCAATGCGCCAGCATTAGCTATTACCAGCAAGGTAAGTAACTTGAATCTATGCAGCGTCAGCATGGAGTACATCGAAAAGACATCCTTGAGCAATATGAGGCTTAGGACATCAGATCAATATGACGATCAGGTTTCAGTGCGTGGGTCATTTCAGCTCATATTGATTTGCGCAGGTTCATGATTAATTGCCTCAATACGCCGACCAAAACCGTAAGACGGGGCCTGTACAGGAGGTAATCAATGGCTTTCGGGGGTGATATCAGCTCAATTGCAGCCGCAACAGGCCTTATTTTGCCCCAAATTCGCACCAGCCAAATTCACTGTCACAGAACCGACACAAGGCCGACCTAAGGTCCTCTCCCATCAGGGCAAACGCCCATTTGTCAGCAGAGGATTTTTCATGTCAGTCAGCAAATCATTATATCGCGCCGGCTTTCGCTGTTCCGCCTTGGCGCTTTCTATTGCTTTCAGCGCCCAGGCATCTGCCGCCGGTGCGACGCCAGAAGTGGTTAACGTTATTGGCCAGGGCGCCCAATTGGAGCAGGCGCTGCAGGACCAGCGGATGTCCGACAGTGTAGAGAGCGTGGTGCACGCGGATGCCATCGGGCAGCTACCGGACGACAACGCAGCTGAAGCGCTTCAGCGCGTTCCAGGCGTCTCGGTCGAGCGCGACCAGGGCGAAGGACGTTTTGTCAGAGTACGCGGGCTGGGCGCCGATCTAAACTCGGTCACTATCAACGGCACTCTGGTGCCAGCGCCGGAAGATGACCGACGTGCTGTAGCCCTGGATGTACTGCCAAGTGAGCTGGTGCAGTCGCTATCGGTGGTCAAGACCCTAACGCCGGATATGGATGCGAACTCGTTGGGCGGCACAGTCGAGGTAGAAAGTCTCTCCGGCTTTGATCATCCCGGCACGTTTTACAGCCTCTCGAGCGAAGCCAGCTACAACGACAACACCGGCAAGACCAGCCCCAAGGTATCCGGCGCTATCAGCAACCGCTTCAGCGTTGGCCAGGGCATCGATAACTTCGCTGTCGCTGCAGCCTTGAGCTGGGAGGATCGCACTTTTGGCTCGGATAACGTCGAAACCGGCGGTGCCTGGGATTTTGACGACGCCAGCGGTGCGCGTTTGGAAGAGTTAGAAGAGCGTCGCTATGACATCAGCCGCAAGCGTTTGGGTGCTGGGCTCAACTTTGATTTCCGTCCAGATGAAGACACAGACCTATATCTGCGCACTCTGTACAGCCGTTATAAAGATACCGAGACTCGCCAGGCGAACGTGATCGAGTTTGCCGATGCTCAACTGCCAGGCGAACGCGGCGATGCTGAAGGTACCCGCGAGGTTAAGGATCGTTCCGAAACCCAAGAGATTAAAAGCTTTGTTTTGGGCGGCGAGCGTCGCATAGGGGATTGGACTCTCAGCAGCCAATATGGCTACAGCGAAGCAAGTGAAGATAGCCCGCTGCATATTCCTGGTTCAAAGTTTGTCGGCAACAGCGATTTTTCCGATGCAGGTTATGACAGTAGCCGCGAGCCCAATGTAAAAATCAGCGACGCCTTTTATCAGGCCGGTAATTTTACTCTTGATGAAATTGAGCGTGAGAAGCAGCTGACCACGGATACCGAACAGAATATTCGTATCGACCTCACCCGTGACTATTACTGGCAGGATTTGGCATCCCAGGTCAAATTCGGCACCAAATTCAGCACCCGGACCAAGGACAATGATCTTGAAGTATGGGCCTATGAAGACCTCACCAACGCAGGCTTCACCATCGATCAGTTGAACCTGGCCAACTTCGTCAACGGCAATGGCAAACTCGGGCCTGAAGTCGACGCTGGTGCTCTGGAGCAGCTGATTGCAGGCCTGAACCCGGCGGACTTCTATGACGCCGAGCAGTCGCGCATCAACGACTTCAGCATTGAAGAGAATATTAACGCCGCCTACATCATGAACACCGTCGATATTGATGACCTGCGCATCATCGCTGGCCTGCGTTACGAGGGCACTCGCCTCAAGGCGAAAGGCACCGGTATCAATGATGGCGCCTTTGAAGCAGTCAATGAACGCAACGACTATCATCACTGGCTCCCTGGTCTGCATGCCATTTATCAGCTCAATGACAGCAGTCAGTTGCGTGCGGCCTGGACCAATACGGTAGTGCGTCCCACATTCGGGCAGCTATTCCCGGGCTTTGTAATCGATGGCGATGAGGCGGAATTTGGTAACCCGCAGCTGGATGTTCTGGAGTCCAGCAACTTTGATCTTGGCATTGAGCACTACATGGGCAAAGCCGGCGCCGTATCGGCCTTTGTGTTCTATAAGAATATCGAGAACTTTGTTTACTCCGCGGACCTGGCGGGCACGGGCGAGTACGCCGCCTTTGCTGAAGCCAAGACCTATGCCAATGGCGACAAGGCTGATGTATACGGCCTTGAACTGGCCTACTCGCAGCAATTCGAATGGCTACCAGCACCCTGGAATGGTCTGCTGCTCAGCGCTAACGGCACCTTTACCCGCTCTGACGCCGACATCGAGCAGTTCAACCCCGATACCGGCAACATGACCAGCCGCAGCATCAGCCTGCCGGGACAGTCAGACACCAGCGGTAACCTGATTCTAGGTTGGGAAAATGACCGCATGAGCCTGCGCGTTGCGACCAACTACCAATCGGACTACCTGGACGAAGTCGGCAATGTGCTTGATAAGCGCTATGACACCCATGTGGACGACCAGTTCTTCGTCGATATCAGTGCTCACTACTTCCTGACCAAGCAGCTGCAGATCTTTGTCGAAGCGCAGAACATTACCGACGAGAGCTATTACGCCTACACCGGCGATCGAAGCTTCAACGCCCAATACGAAGAATACGGCCCAACCTACAAAGTTGGCCTGTCACTGACCCACTTCTGATCCCAAAGGGCGTGTATAGCGCGCCCTTCCCACTTTTTGATGTGAGATTCTGTATGCGAGCCGCAACCAAAATCGTTGGCGTACTCTTGCCAGTATGCTTTGCTTTGAATGGCTGTTTTGATCAGCCTAGCCGCCAAACTGAGGCAACCCCGAATACCCCTGACATTGCTGAACTAGAGATTCAGCGCTGGACACCCATTAAGCAGGATGCTCAGTTTGAGAGCTGGGTATTATTAGCCACCGATGGCAATAACCAATTACCCGACCGCCTGGCAGCGGGACCGAACGGGTTGTGGTTAATGGATAGTGCCGGCGAGCCGGTCGGCCAGGCCTACGCTGGGCGTTTTGCCGGGCTGGACGCTCGGCCATTCGGCCAGGGGCTGCTTACGGCCACGCTGGATACCGTACGCGATCAACCCATGCTGGTTACGTGGGACGCTGGTCAGCAAGGGTATTCGGCCCCCACCTGGCTGCCGACTACACCCTACCCGGTAGAGAGCCTCTGCTTCTACGCAGATCAACAGCGCCATTTGTATCTCTTCCTGGTTGGTGAAGAAGGCAGCGGGCAGCAATGGCTAGTTGCTCATGAAGAGCGGCTGCTGGCTACGCCCAAGCTGATGCGCACGCTGCACCTCCCGGTTGGCGCCAAGCAATGTGCAGTCAATGATCAACTGGGCCAACTTTTTATCAACGAAGAAGACATCGGTGTTTGGGCTTATCCAGCCAACCCTGAAACCAACGGTGAACGCGCCATCGTCGACCTGGTCCAGCCGTATGGCGGTCTGACCAAAGACGCTCCTGGCCTGGCTGCCAGTGCAGACGGTGTCGTGATTCTTGATGGCAAAGCTAACTTGCATCGTTATACGGCTACGGCTGAAGGATGGCAGGCAGCGCCACCACAGAAAACCAGTGAATTGCAGAAGCCCGAACGACTGGCGGCACGCACCAGTGAAGTGCTTGAACTGCTGATCGCCGATGATGCCAACCTGCACCTCTATCAAGCAGAGCTTGCCCCGGGCCAGCCGGCACAGTCGGAACCAGCCATCGTTGAGGTACCTGCTCAGGCGCAAACCCTGCCAGTGCCGCACAGCGGAGACGCTGCAGATGATCCGGCTATCTGGGTCAACCCAAGCGATGCGTCCCAGTCTCGAATTCTGGGTACCGATAAGCGCGGTGGACTCGGCGTATACAATCTTGATGGCCAACAGCTGCAGTATTTGCCGGTTGGCCGTATCAATAATGTTGATCTGCGTGACGGCTTCTCGCTCAACGGCGAAACCGTCAGCCTGGCGGTTGCCAGTAATCGCGACAGCAATAGCCTGGAGCTGTTTTCAATCGGGTCAGGCGATGCCGAGGTTCGCGGCTTGGGCCGCATCCCCGTACCTTTGAATGAAATCTACGGCCTCTGCATGGCCAAGGGGCAAGACGGTGACATTTATGCCATTGCCAATGATAAGGACGGTCGCTTTGTCCAATATCTGATGGAAGAAGATCAAGGCCAGGTTAACGCCAGCCTGGTACGTGAATTCAGTACAGCGACTCAACCCGAAGGCTGTGTGGCTGATGACCAGCGCGAACGCCTGTTTATTGGTGAAGAGGGTGTTGGGGTGTGGAGTTTGAGCAGCGATCCACAACAAGCTACCGAAATGAGTCAGGTGATCAGCGTAGACGGCCCCCTCCATGCCGATGTTGAAGGCATGGCTATCTACGAGTCAGAGCAGCCTTACCTTGTGCTATCCAGCCAGGGGAATGACAGCTATCTGGTACTGGATGCAGAGCCTCCCTACCAACTGCGCGGTGCATTCCGGGTAGGTATCAATGTCGAGTCTGGCATCGACGGCGTATCCGAAACGGACGGCCTGGAGGTCAGCTCAATGTCTCTCGGCAGTGCATGGCCGAACGGGATGTTAGTTGTGCAGGACGGGCGCAAGCGCATGCCTGAAGGTAATCAGAACTTCAAAATGATCGCCTGGCATGAGATCGCCGAGGCACTGAACCTGCCCTGAATATCATGCCGTAATCAAATAGAAATGTTTTTGCCATCCAATATGTCGAGCGAGCGCTTGCTGCGCTCGCTAACGAGGTAACCATGTCGTCCACTACTGAAGCACACACTATCTGGTCTCTGGTTCTTGAGGCCAGTCTGCTGGTCAAAGGCGTGATGCTGATCTTGCTCCTCGCGTCTGTTGCTACCTGGTTTCTAATTGCCCAGCGCAGCACCTTGTTCAACCAGGCAAAGCGCGCCATCAAGGCATTTGAAGACCAGTTCTGGTCCGGCAAAGAGCTGGGGCAGCTGTACAGCAACAGTCAGGATCGAGCCGGCGTCGAACAGATCTTTCGCGCCGGATATAGCGAGTTTGCGCAGCTGGATCAACGTAATCACAGCGAGCCGGAGGCTGTCATGCAGGGCGTAGAGCGTGCCATGCGGGTTGCCATCGCCCATGAAGAAGAGCGTTTAGAGCAGCATCTGCCGTTTTTGGCGACCGTTGGCTCGGTTAGCCCTTACGTCGGCTTGTTTGGCACCGTCTGGGGCATCATGAACTCATTTATTGGTTTGTCACAGGTGCAGCAGGCCACGCTGGCGACGGTCGCGCCCGGCATCGCTGAGGCCTTGATTGCAACCGCGATCGGCCTGTTTGCCGCCATTCCTGCTGTTGTTGCCTACAACAGATTCAGTTCGCGCAGCGAGCATTTGTTGGGCCAGTACTACAACTTTGCCGAGGAATTCAGCGCCATTCTCCACCGCCGCGTATATAACCGAGCTGCGGGGCAAAACTGATGCGCCCTGCCCGCCTGAAACGCAAGCCCAAAGCGGAAATGAACGTAGTGCCTTATATCGACGTGATGCTGGTGCTGCTGGTTATCTTTATGGTGACCGCACCCATGCTCACCCAGGGAGTGCAGATCGAGTTGCCCAAAGTCGCTAGCGAGACCTTGGCGGCGAGCGATCCATCGGTCGTCACGCTATCCATCGACGTGGAGGGTAACTACCACTGGAATGAGGGCAGTACGGTACAGACCGATAGCTACCAGCATAGCGCCGGCGAGTTGAGCGAGCTGACCAACCAGCTCGCAGCCATCATCCGCGAGAAACCGGAAACCCAGGTAATGATCCGCGCCGACAGCGGCGTGGGCTATGGCCAGGTCGTCACCGGTATGGCTGCGCTACAGCAGGCCGGTGTAACCAGTCTTGGCTTGATTACTGAAGCACCTTGAGGGGGCAGCACCACTATGGCACTCGATAATCCCCAGTCTGAAACGCTCTGCGCTAGTGAGAGACGAGCGGTTATTAGCGCAACCCACTGGACCTTGCCGTTAACTGCAACCGTTGCACTGCACGCTCTGATGGGGCTGTTACTCTGGCTTGGTTGGCAGCCACAGCCGCCTGCCGCAGTGGCTCAGGCCAAAACCATTACAACTCAACTGGTTGTACTGCCTGCTACTGAGCCTGAGGTCGTAGTTCCCCCCGTTGAAACGGCTGCCCTGCCCCCAGCGCCGCCACCAGAGCCGGTCAGAACGCCAGAACCTCAGGTTGTACCCCAACGGCCCCCTCAGCCGGAGCCCGCCCTATTGGCACGCAAAGAGGCAGAGCAGCGCGAAGAGCAGGAACGCGTACGACAACAGCAAGTGGAGCGCGAACGAGAAGAGCACGCGCGCCAACAGAGGGAAGCGCGCGAGCAAGCCGAGCGTCTGGCCGCCGAGCAGTATGCCGCAGAACAACGGCGTGCTGAGCAAGCCGCTGCCAGAGCATTTGCTGCAGAACAAGCTCAGATAAGTGCCTATGCACCGCTCAATAAGTCGGCACCGGATTATCCAAGGCGCGCCCTGAGTCAAAGCCTGGAAGGCGACTGCACGGTTGAGTACACCGTGCAGACCAATGGACGAGTCAGCAATGCCGAGGTGGTACCCGGCGCTTGCGATGAGCGAATTTTCGTCCGGCCCTCCCTGGCTGCCGCCAAAGAATTTGTTTATCGACCTCGAGTTGTCAACGGACAAGCCGTTGCCGTACCGGGTGTTAGAAACACGTTTCGCTACCGTATAGAACAGTGAGCAGACTATGAAACAGGATCAGTCCTTTCACGCGTCGCTGGAGTCAGGCGACGATGAGATCATTAACCCAAGCCAGCAGGCTAGCCTCACTGAGGTAGTCAGCCAGGGGCGTCGTAACCTGCTCAAGGGTGGCGCAGCTTTGGCTATCACCAGCCTATTTCCTGCTGTCTTCAGTACGTTCTCCAGTGCTCTGTCCGCCGCAGAGAGAAGCGGATCACCTTTTAACTTTCAATCAGTTGCTGCAATTACCTCATCTTCTTTCGATAATGTGATCGTGCCCGCCGGTTATCGCGCACAACCGTTTTTCAGCTGGGGTGATGCCGTGCTGAAGGGAGCTGCAGCCTGGCGCGAGGATGGTACGAACTCCTGGCAGGATCAAATGCTGCAGGCGGGTGACAATAACGACGGCATGCACTTCTTCCCCTTCCCGCAGCAACCCAACGAGCGCGGCCTGCTGGTGGTCAATCATGAATACGTAAACCCAACACTGCATCCCGCCGGAATGAATTTCACCGATCAACCAGATGGCAGCCGTGGACGCCCCGCCGATCAGGTTCACAAGGAGATGGCAGCACATGGCCTGAGTGTTATTGAAATACGCAAAGACGCGCAGGGGAACTGGCAGCGCATTGAAAACTCCGCGTTCAATCGCCGAATTACGGGTTTTACCCCAATTGCTGTTGGCGGCCCATTGGCTGCCGATGCGCGCATGAAAACCAAGAGCGACCCCACCGGCACGGAAATATTGGGCACGCTTAACAACTGCTCCATGGGCGTCACCCCTTGGGGAACCTACCTGGCGTGTGAAGAGAACTTCCACAACTACTTCGTCAATCGGGATGAGCAGGATTACGCCAAACGCCAAGAGCATAAACGCTATGGCATCGGTCTGGGAGGCAGCAGCCGCTATTATGCATGGGAAGCAGTAGAGCCCAGGTTTAACGCCACGCCTGACAACAGCCAGCCCCACCAGGGCCATGTCAATGAGCCCAATCGTTTCGGCTGGGTAGTTGAACTCGACCCTTTCGCTCCAGACAGTCGTCCGACCAAGCGCACCGCCATGGGCCGGCTCGGACGCGAATGTGCGGTATGTTCTGTCGGTGACGATGGCCAAATGGCCTTTTATTCCGGTGACGATAGCCGCGGTGAGTATCTGTATAAATTTGTACCCGATCAGGCATATCGCCCAGATGACATGGCGCACAACCTCCAGATACTGGATGCAGGCACACTCTACGCTGCGCATTTCAGTCCAGATGGCACCGGCCGCTGGCTTCCCCTACGCTTTGGTGAGGCAGGGTTGACCGCAGACAACGGCTTTGTCGACCAGCAGGCCGTATTGCTTAACTCACGGGGAGCGGCCGACGCTGTGGGGGCTACGCCTATGGACCGCCCTGAGTGGGTGGCGGTTCACCCGCATACTCGCGAAGCCTATGTCACGCTGACCAATAATACCGAGCGCGGCACAACCTTCCCGGTTGATACTGCCAACCCCAGACCTGAGAACGTGCACGGACAAATACTCCGGTGGCGCGAGGCCAATCAAGACCCAACAGCGCTCGTATTTGAGTGGGATATATTTGTTCTGGCTGGCGAACGTCAAAACTCCGAAAAGAGCATCCCGGCCAATCGGATTGGCGACATCAGCGGTGATCTGTTTTCTTCGCCGGACGGTCTTGCCTTTGATAGCGCCGGGCGTCTCTGGATCCTTACCGATGCAGATGAAAATGCACCCTACATGGAGAAGATTGGCAGCAACCAGATGCTCTGTGCTGATCCCGCCAGCAAAGAAGTGCGTCGTTTTCTGGTAGGCCCTTGGGGCGCCGAAATTACGGGTATTACCTGGTCGCCCGACGAGACAGCGATGTGGGTAAATGTACAGCACCCAGGTATCAGTTATCCCGCGAGTGATGGGCGTTCCCGGCCTCGGTCGACTACCGTACTTATTACCCGTGAAGACGGTGGCGTGATTGGTAGCTGATGTGTGCTGATGAACAAAGGTGAGAGAGAGTGGTCAGAGTTAGAAGGTGACTTTCATTAATCAATTCTAGGACTCAATGCCATGGATCTTATTCGCGTTCTTATCGCCATACTCTTGCCACCGTTGGGCGTATTTCTTCAAGTAGGCTTTGGCGGCGCCTTCTGGTTGAATGTGTTGCTGACCATCTGCGGCTATATACCAGGAATTGTTCACGCCGTATGGATTATCGCCAAGCGTTAATCTTTTGCCACGTGAATAAAAAAGCCGGACTGGGCGTAAACCCAATCCGGCTTTTTCTTTACTGGAGCTTATTTCGCACCGCTTTGCGCACATATCCCTGGCGTCACATGCACGCCTCCCCGCTTATCGGCTGACAGGCTCGGGCGCTTGCGTCATACCAAACCATCGCTCTGCAGTTGCCGCAGCGTTCGTCTTGACGTCGTCGTCGATATACATGGCAACCATCGCCAGGGCACCGGCGAATACACCTAGATCATCGGTAAAGCCGACAAATGGCGTAAAGTCAGGTAAGGCATCCAGTGGCGCGATGAAGTAAGCCAGTACGCTGATGATAACGGCTTTTGCCCACCCTGGCGTCTCTGGACGACGTGCTGCGTAGTAAAGACAAAGTGCTTTCTCTACAACCTCGCGGCCAGCGGATTTTGCGTACATTGCCAGCTTTTGCCAAAAGGCTTTATCGCTATATTGATGTTCCATAGTACTTACCTCGCTCTGGTTGTCGATAAGCAACAACCCCGGTGTAAGGGTAAAAATAGAATCCGCCAACAGAATGAGACATATAAGACAAACTTACAAGAAAGAGACACTTTTCTCTAGCCTGATATCTGTTGTTGCAGCAAGGAAGCTCCCCTGAGGCGGGTTAATCAATACATACCGGACTTAGGACAACAAAAAACCTGCTTGGTGCCACCGGTCAATCAGCCTCATTCATATGCAAGCCTCTGATTATAGAGCAGTTGCGACCTGAGTCCTTGGCCAGATAGAGACAAATATCGGCGTCGCGCAGCCAGGCCTCGCGGCTGTCATGGTGCTCCAGGATACAACCGCCAATGGATACGGTAACGGCACCACCTGGAGAGCGAAGCTGCTCAGCTACACTTCGCTGAATGTGCTTTGCGGCACCGGCCAAAGCATGCTTATCCACCTTGGGCAGCAGCAGCACAAACTCTTCTCCGCCTAAACGAAAAGCTCGGTCGGACGCCCGGCTGGCGTTCTTTATAATGCTAACAAAGTCCATCAGCACGCGGTCGCCCACGTTGTGACCGTAGCGATCATTAACCTTTTTGAAGTGATCCAGATCCAGCACCAAAAGGCCAAAGCTCATGCCGTAACGCCGACTATCGGCAATCGCGATATCGAGTTCGTCATCCATCGTTCTGCGATTACCAATGCCAGTGAGAGGGTCCAGAGTGGCAAGCAGCGCTAACTGTTTGCGCTGAAAGCGGCCGCGATAGGCAAACACAAACGCGAACAGGCTGGCGAGTGAGTACGTCACCACAAACGACATCATCTGGTAATGGCTTTCAAATACATCCTTCGGGAACAGCCAGCCGTAGACACAGACTGCTACGAGAATTGACAAGGTGGCTAGCAGACTTTGAACGGGGGGCACGACGAAGAAATTGAATAGCACCAAGCAATATAGCCAGAACAGCCCGTTGATACCCAGCTTGATGGTGACCAGAAAGCCACCGATAGAATAGATAATCGCAAGAAAACGGCCGGGGCCAACGGTATTGTCAGTACGCCAAGCGTATACAACCGCAAAAGCGGAACCTAAAACCAGGAAGGTATCAGTTAAGCCAACGATCCAATTGCGCTCATGCAGGCGGTAAACCGCATAGGGCGTCACCCCCAAAACGGAGCAAATCCCGACCAGCGTTACGATCGAAAGCTGAAAGTCTCCTTTCAGCCTTGCCCAAAAACCTGACATCGCGCGTTACCTTGAATAACTTATTATTATTGTAGTTTCTATCTGCAAAGTAGCGATAAGTTGAGCCGCGCAGCTCGGCTTAATTGATATATCTGTATTTTTATCGCCTCGCTATAACGCCGCGAAAGTGGCGATAAACAGTAGCGATTGAATCACGAAATGCCAAGACCCTAGTCGCAGAGCGGCACTTATGCCCTACACCAGAGCCAATATGCCTTATTAGTTAGCGGCGGCAGTATCTTGAATACGCTTAACCATCGCTCGGAGCCCATTTCCTCGAGTAACACTCAGGTGCTTGAGCAGGTTTAGCGCGCTGAAATAGCCTTCAACATCAAACGCGGTTACCTGTTCAGGGGTTTTACCGTTGTAGGCTGCCAGCACGACGGCTAACAAACCCTTGACGATAAAGGCATCGCTGTCGGCTTCAAAAAAAAGTTTCCCGTCCCGCGCCTCGCTGACCAGCCAGACCTGGCTCTGGCAGCCACGTACCAGATTGGTTTCGTTGCGGCTCTCATCATTGAGCGGTGGCAGTTCTTTGCCCAGGTCAATGATGTACTTGTAGCGATCTTCCCAGTTATCGAAGAACGACAGGGTATCAACAATGTCGTCGCTGGTTATCTCAGTGCCAAATCGGCTCATATGCGAGGCCTTCGAAGTATCCGTGTATCAAGACAGTCAGTGGCTGCGGCGCTGGCAACTGACTAAGCGGCCGGCTGATGCTTAGAAAAACATGCCGGTTTCTAGTTGAGCTTCCTCGCTCATCATCTCGCGCTGCCAAGGCGGATCAAAAACCAGCTCCACGTTGACCGTCGCAACATTTGGCACCAGAAGCACACGGTACTCTACATCACCAACCAGCACCGGTCCCATGCCACATCCGGGCGCAGTGAGGGTCATGGTGATAGTGACCGCCTTCTTTGCCTGGTCAATCGCCAGCGAATAGATCAAACCGAGGTTGACCAGGTCAACAGGAATCTCGGGGTCGTAGACCGTTTTAAGTGCTTCCCATACCTGATCTTCACTGATGTTGTCATCGGTCGGTTCCGGGAATGAGAGCAGCTCAGGCTCAAGACCCAACGCAGCTGCATCAGTGCCATCCACACGCACCATTTGACCATGATAGGTAACGGTATAATTGCCACCCAGCGACTGGGTGATAGTGACGAAAGTGTCTTTCGGGATGGTCAGCGGCGTACCATCCGGTACGCGCCGCGCAGGACAATCAGCCTGCGCTACTACCATACGTCTTTCCATACTGATCAGCGCCCTACCCTAGTTAACACTGAAGCTTTCACCACACCCGCATTCGTCTTTGACGTTGGGGTTGATGAACTTTATTTGCTGGTTGACGCCTTCACGTACCAGATCGATTTGAGTACCCGAAAGCACCTGCAGACTAGCGCTATCGACCAGCAGCTCAACTTGTTCATCCAGTTGGTAATGCAGGTCACTGGCACCCGCCTGTTCAACCAGATCGATTGCGTACATAAAGCCGGTACAGCCGCTTTTCTTGACGCTCAGCCGCACAGATTTACCCTGCGCAGCGCTGAGCTGACGGCGAAAGTGCGCCAAGGCAGCAGGGCTTACCGTTACTACCTGACTGCTTGGGTCGAAAGATTCAACGCTCATTTCATGCACTCCTAAACCAGGAATTGCCTTGCCTTGTCCAACGCCTCGAACAAGCGATCAACGTCTGCTCGGGTGTTGTAGAAACTAAAACTCGCACGTACGGTGCCAGGAATACCAAACTGCTCCATGATCGGCTGCGCGCAATGATTGCCGGTACGGACAGCAACGCCCTGCTGGTCCAGTAACAGGCCAACATCATTGGGATGCGCACCTTCCAGCAGAAAGCTCATGACGCTGGTCTTATTCGCGGCAGTTCCCACCAGACGGATACCAGGTGTTGCCTTGGCGCGCTCTTCAGCATAGGCAAGTAAGGCGGCTTCGTGCTTGGCAGCACCGTCGCGGTCCAAGCCTTGAACATAATCGATTGCCGCGCCCAGACCTATGACCCCGGCGATATCCGGTGTGCCCGCCTCAAACTTATAGGGCAGTTGGTTAAAGGTGGTGCCGTCAAAGCTGACTGACTCGATCATCTCGCCACCGCTCTGGTACGGCGGCATGGCTTCCAGCAGTGCGGTCTTGCCATACAGCACGCCCAGGCCGGTAGGACCAAAGAGCTTATGTGCTGAAAAGACATAGAAATCGCAGTCCAGTGCCTGCACATCAACAGGCCAATGACCTACCGCCTGCGCGCCGTCTATCAGGGTCAGCGCGCCAACACCTTGTGCCAGGCGCACGATATCCTGAACCGGATTCACCGTACCAAACGCATTGGAAACATGACCGCAGGCGACCATTTTTACCCGATCATCGAGCATGGATTCAAACGCGGCCAGATCTATCGCACCCTCTGCATTGACCGGAATCGACTCGACCACCGCGCCTTTCTCGGCAGCAATTAACTGCCACGGCACGATATTGGAGTGATGTTCCATCGCCGACACCAGTATGCGGTCTCCAGACGATAGATTGGCGCGCCCCCAGCTGCTTGCAACCAGGTTAATGCCCTCGGTGGTACCGCGGGTCCAGATAATCTGCCGTGGTTCGGCTGCGTTAATGAAGCCTGCCACCTTTACCCGTGCGCCCTCAAACTTTTCGGTTGCCCGATCAGCCAGCGCGTGAGCACCGCGGTGAACGTTACTGTTGTCTTGTTCGTAGTAATCGACGATGGCCTGAATGACGGCGCGTGGCTTCTGCGTGGTTGCCGCATTGTCTAGATACACCAGCGGATGTCCGTTGACGTCCTGATGTAAAATCGGGAAGTCGGCACGCACGCGCTCTGCGTCAAAGACCGCAGTGTTGGTCTGATCACTCATAGCTTAACCGTCCCAGCGCCTCGTCACCCTGACCGAACAGGGACGCCAGACGCGGTCGGAGGTAGTCCTGAATCGCCTGCTCAGGAACCTGATTGAGCAATTCATTGATAAAACCAAAGCTCAGCATGCTGGTTGCATCAGCGGCGGAGATACCGCGGCTTTGCAGATAAAACAGCGATGTTTCATCCAGCTGGGCGATGGTTGCACCGTGGGCACAACGCACATCATCAGCATAGATTTCCAGTTCTGGCTTGGTATTGATCTCTGCGGTGCGTGACGTCAGCAGGTTTTTGTTGCTCAGCTCGGCCAGCGTTTTCTGGGCCTTCGGATGAATATGAATCCGACCGTTGAAAACCGCTTTTGCCGAGTCGCCAATGATGCCGCGGAAGACCTCATTGCTGGTGCAATGTGGAACGCAGTGCTCAACGTTGGTGTGGTAGTCAATTACCTGCTTGTTACGCGGCAGATAGACACCATTCAGGTCCATGTGAGCGCCTTCGCCGCGCATGTTCAGTTGGTAGTCGATGCGCTTCAGGCGGCTGCCCTGAGCCAGTGTAAAGCCATGGAAGCGGGCATCACGGTGCAAGTCGACATGTACACCACCGACATGCAGCAGATTCTCTTCTTCCAGGTTGATACGGTAGTGCTGCAAGCGGGCGTTGGCGCCAACCACCACCTCGGTGAGGCTGTTGACGAAACCGTTCTGCTCCCGTGCATCCGAGGCAAAGTGCTCGATGACCTCAGCTTCACTGCCCTCCTCAAGGACCACGAGTAAGCGCTGGCTGGCAACAGCCGCACTGGCTTCCGGGGTAGCAACATTGAGGATGTAGAGCGGCTTCTCCAGTTTCTGATTACGCGCGACGTGCAGCAGAATACCGTCCTCGATCCAGGCATCGCTCAACGCAGCAAAGAGGTGTCGTTCGCTATCCACGACTTGGCCAAGATGCTGCTGGATCAGGTCTTGCTGGGCGGCGTCCGCGTCGACAAAACGAATGACGCCTGCGGGCAAGCTACTGGATCGTGCCGCGTTGAAGCGCCCATTGACGAATACGAGGCAGGTCGCGTCAAGCTCAACCTGCTCTACTGCATCAATGGCGCTGTCATCGGCCTCACCGCCCCAACGCAGCTCATTCTGTTGCTGCAAGGGTGCAAGCGAAATGTATTTCCACGCTTCCGTCTTGCGCCCCGGCCAGCTTGCCGCCGACCACTTGGACGCGCCCTGCTCGCGCAGTGGCTGCAGCCAGGCCGCAGCCTGCTGTTTGTCAGCGAGTTGCAGTGCACTTTGTTGAAAATCTGTCATGTCTTCAGGCAACCTCGTTTTCCAACCAGCCGTAGCCCTTGGCTTCCAGCTCGAGTGCCAGGCTCTTGTCGCCGGACTTGACGATGCGGCCACCGGCCAGCACGTGAACATAATCTGGGATGATGTAATCCAGCAAGCGCTGGTAGTGAGTCACTACCAAAAAGCTGCGATTACCATCGCGCATGGCGTTTACGCCATCGGCGACTACCTGCAGAGCGTCGATATCCAGGCCCGAATCGGTTTCATCGAGAATACAAAGATCGGGCTCAAGCAGCATCATTTGCATGATTTCGTTGCGTTTCTTTTCGCCACCGGAGAAGCCTTCATTGACGCCACGCTTGAGAAAGCTGGCATCCAGGTTGACGCGTTTGCAGGTCTCGCGAGCCAGTTTAAGAAAGTCGACGGACGACAGATCAGACTGACCATGGTGTCTGCGTTTGGCATCTACCGCCGCCTTGAGGAACTCCATGTTGCTGACACCGGGAATCTCAACCGGATACTGAAAGGCGAGAAACAGCCCTTCACGGGCACGCTCTTCAGTGTCCATATCGAATAGATTACGGCCCTTGAAGGTGACGCTGCCAGCAGTCGCCTCGTAGCCCGGACGCCCGGAAAGGACGTTGCCGAGGGTACTTTTGCCCGAGCCATTCGGCCCCATGATGGCATGAACCTCGCCGGGCTTGACGTCAATAGACAGACCTTTAAGGATATCTTTCTCTTCAACTTTGCCGTACAAGTCACTGATTTTTAACATATCTGATGCCTAATAAATTACTTTAACTGTTAGTCCTTCGGCTCTGCTCCGCTACTACAATGTAGGTGCGTAAGCCCTTAGCCGACTGAGCCTTCGAGGCTGACTTCAAGTAGCTTGCCGGCTTCAACCGCGAACTCCATCGGCAACTCTTTGAATACCTCGCGGCAAAAGCCGTTCACAATCATGGATACGGCTTTTTCCGCATCCAGACCGCGCTGCTGACACAGGAATAGTTGATCGTCGCTGACCTTGGACGTCGTAGCTTCATGCTCTACTACGCCAGTGGGATTCTTGCTTTCGATATAGGGGAAGGTGTGCGCGCCACAGCGATCGCCAATTAATAGCGAGTCGCACTGGGTGTAATTACGCGCGCCTTCAGCGCCTGGGTTGATCCGCACCAAGCCGCGATATGCGCTGTCGCTGCGGCCAGCAGAAATACCCTTGGCAATAATGGTCGAGCGCGTATTCTTGCCCAGGTGAATCATCTTGGTGCCAGTGTCGGCCTGCTGGAAGTTGTTGGTCAGCGCAACCGAATAGAACTCCCCTACGCTGTTGTCACCCTTGAGGATGCAGCTGGGGTATTTCCAGGTAACTGCAGAACCGGTTTCGACCTGCGTCCAGGAAATCTTGGCATTGGTATGTGCAATACCGCGCTTGGTGACAAAGTTATAGATACCACCCTTGCCTTCAGCATTGCCCGGATACCAGTTTTGCACAGTAGAGTATTTGATCTGCGCATCATCCAGCGCGACCAGCTCGACCACCGCTGCGTGCAGTTGGTTTTCGTCACGCATGGGCGCGGTGCAACCTTCCAGATAACTGACGTAGGACCCTTCATCAGCCACAATCAACGTGCGCTCGAACTGCCCGGTGTTCATCTCGTTGATGCGGAAGTAGGTAGACAGCTCCATTGGGCATCGCACGCCCTTGGGGATATAGACGAAAGAGCCATCAGAGAATACCGCCGAGTTGAGCGCGGCATAGTAATTGTCTTTCTGTGGCACAACGCTGCCGAGATACTTTTTCAGCAGATCAGGATACTTGTGTACAGCCTCGCTGATCGGACAGAAGATAACACCTGCCTCGTACAGCTTTTCGCGGAACGTAGTAACGACCGACACCGAATCGAAAACCGCATCAACCGCAACACCTGCGAGCATTTCCTGCTCATGCAGCGGGATACCCAGCTTCTCGTAGGTTGCCAGCAACTCAGGATCAACTTCGTCGAGGCTTTTCGGCTTGCTATCCATGCTTTTTGGCGCGGAATAAAAGGATATGGTCTGGAAGTCGATTTCCGGATAGTGTACGTGGGCCCAGGTAGGCTCTTCCATTTCCTGCCAGGCGCGGAACGCCTTCAGACGCCAGTCCAACAACCACTCAGGCTCTTCTTTTTTGGCAGAAATAAAACGGACGACATCTTCGTTCAGACCTGGTGGCAGCGTCTCCGATTCGATGGCGGAATGAAATCCGGCCGCGTAATCTTTCTTGATCAGGCTTTCGACTTGTTCAGTCACGGTATCACCTCAATCCTGCCGCCCTCACTAACCGGGCAGCCACTTCTAAGTTCAGGCATTGCATCGCCGGGGCGGCCATGCATCGATGGAAGGCTCTGCGGCCTCTTTAGATAATGCGTTCCAGCTCGTTTACCGCCTGTCGAGCTGATACAGAACAGCCATCCTGACGCGTTTTAACACGCTGGATATCATCGCGGGAGACTAGGTCAGCCAGCGTAATGCCGTTCAGAAACTGACGCAGCCGGGCACTGAGGTCCGACCACAAATGATGGGTAAGGCAAACTTCGCCGTGCTGGCAATCGCCTTTACCAAGGCAGCGCGTCGCGTCCATCGAGTCATTAACTGCCTCGACTATCTGCGCCACGCTGATAGCTGCAGGACCGCCAGACAAACGATAACCACCACCAGGACCTCTCACACTCTCGACCAGCTTGCTGCGGCGAAGCTTGGCAAACAGCTGTTCAAGATAAGAGATAGAGACACCCTGGCGTAGTGAAATATCAGCGAGGGTAATAGGTCCTTGGTCTTCGTGTAGAGCCAGATCAAGCATGGCTGTCACGGCGTAACGACCCTTGGTGGTCAGTCGCATAGGCGCTCTCGAGCGGTTGAAGTCTGCGAATCACTATGCAATATCCAAGCAAAACAGTCAAGTATTAAGCCGGCCGGTCAAAAGCCATTATAAAGCCTCGCCAAGACCACCGAAAGCGAAATAGCCTGGCAAAAGTTACACTGATTCAACACAAAAGCATTCAAGCATGGGCAGAGAGAATGCTATGGTTTGAACGTTTTGCACCCCTATAACAAGGAGCTACATCAGAATGAGCCATCACAAGCAGTTCTATATCAACGGTAAGTGGGTCGAACCCAAGGGCGACACCACTCTGGACGTGATTAACCCCGCCACCGAAGAAGCCGTCGCCGCGATCGCCTTGGGTAACAAGGAAGATGTCGACCTGGCTGTCGCTGCCGCCAGAAATGCGTTTGAATCCTACTCCAACACTAGTCGCGAAGAGCGCATTGCTTTGCTGGAGCGGGTAATGGGTGTATTCAAGAAACGCATGGGCGAAGTGGCAGACGCCATCTCAATCGAAATGGGTGCCCCTGCCAAGCTGGCCAAAATGGCACAGGCTCCATCCGGCCTTGGCCACTTTGCGGCAGCTCTGGACGCGCTGAAAGAATTTGAATTCGAAGAACAGATCGGTAACACCCAGGTTGTGAAAGAACCGATCGGCGTTTGCGGCTTGATCACGCCCTGGAACTGGCCAATGAACCAGTTGACCTGCAAGATTGCACCGGCCTTGGCTACTGGCTGCACCATGGTGCTAAAGCCTTCTGAAGTAGCACCGCTATCGGCTCTCCTGCTCGCCGAAATCCTTGATGAAGCTGGCGTGCCACCGGGCGTATTCAACCTGGTCAATGGTGACGGCCCTACCGTGGGTGCTGCCATGTCTGCGCATCCGGATATCGATATGATGTCCTTCACCGGTTCTACTGGCGCGGGTCGTCAAGTCATGCAGAATGGCGCGCAGACCATCAAGCGTGTCGCACTCGAGTTGGGCGGAAAGTCTGCGAACATCCTGCTGGATGATGTGAATTTCGAGAAAATGGTCGCCCATGGCGTCATGTCCTGCATGAACAACAGCGGCCAGTCCTGTAACGCCCCTACCCGTATGCTGGTACCTAACGCGCGTATGGACGAAGTTGCCGCTATCGCTCAGGCCGTTGTTGCCAAGGTTAAAGCGGGTGATCCAAACGCGGATGATACGGTGATTGGCCCAGTGGTCTCCAAAGCCCAGTGGAACAAGATTCAGGACTTGATCACGGCTGGTATCGAAGAAGGCGCCAAGGTAGTTGCCGGTGGTCCCGGTCGGCCAGAGGGGCTGGACAAAGGCTACTACGTCAAACCTACCATCTTCAGCCACGTGAACAATGAAATGAGCATTGCGCGCGAAGAGATCTTCGGCCCCGTGCTGTCGATCATTGGCTACGAAGACGAAGACGACGCTGTGCGCATTGCCAACGATACCAACTACGGGCTGTCTGGTTACGTATCCTCCGGCGATCTGGAGCACGCCCGTAAGGTGGCTCGACGCATCCGCACCGGCATGGTTCACCTCAATGGCGCGGCGCTAGATAACAAGGCTCCTTTTGGTGGTTACAAGGAGTCTGGCAACGGTCGCGAGTGGGGGCATTACGGTTTTGAAGACTTCCTCGAGATCAAGTCTATCTTCGGTTATTACGCCAAGTAGTCGCTTCGCTCCTAGCCGCAAGCGACAAGCTCTATGCGGCAAGTGAGGCGTTAAAAGCTAAAAACCCCGGCATGCGCCGGGGTTTTTATTTGCGTACTACTTACTGCTTGTGGCTTGAAGCCTGGGCTTAACCCAGCGACTTGACGGCTTCGATCATCTGCACCATGACCTTTTGCGCGTCGCCGTAAACCATAGAGGTATTTTCCGCGTAGAACAGCTCGTTCTCTACGCCGGAGTAACCCTTACCTTGACCGCGCTTGACGACATAAGCCTGGCGCGCCTGATCAACGTTCAATATAGGCATACCATAGATCGGGCTGGATTTACGTGTGCGCGCTGCCGGGTTGACTACGTCATTCGCCCCCAGCACAACAGCAACGTCTGCCTGCGGGAAGTCCTCGTTGATGTCTTCCAGGTCATAGATGATGTCGTAGGGTACGCCTGCCTCGGCCAGCAGCACATTCATATGCCCAGGCATACGACCGGCTACCGGGTGAATGGCAAAGCTGACCTCAACGCCCTGCTTCTGCAACAGCTTCACAAACTCATAGAGCTTGTGCTGCGCCTGCGCAACGGCCAGACCGTAACCGGGTACGATAATGACCTTACTGGCATAGAACATGGCGATAGCTGCATCAGATGCATCGGCGGCCTTCATACTGCCTTCGATATCACTCTCTTCTCCGCCATCATCAGAACCAAAGTCACTGAAAATAACGTTACTGACCTGGCGGTTCATAGCTTTGGCCATCATCAGCGTGAGCAGCGTGCCTGCGGACCCAACCACGGTGCCCGCAATGATCATTGCCGGGTTCTGCAGCACAAAGCCTTCAAAGGCAACTGCCAGACCAGTAAAGGCGTTGTACAGCGAAATCACCACCGGCATATCCGCGCCGCCAATCGGCGTCGTCAACAAAACACCCAGAGCGAGCGCGATAATGAAGAAGAGCGCAACCACAATGACGGGCGCCTGAGCGACCTCCATCAGCCCCATGACCACAACCGCTGCACCGATCGCTAATGCACCGCAAAACAGCCCCAGATTCACGTACTGCTGGTTCGGTAGCCGCCAGGTCTTGTTCATGCGACCGTCAAGCTTGGCCCAGGCAATCAAGGAGCCTGACAAGGCAACTGCGCCGATCAAGCCGCCCAGCACCGCTAGCAGGGTAACTACAGGGCCATGCGCCAACGCATTACCGGAGAACAGCTCGCTCGCCGCAATCGCCGCCGCAGCACCACCACCCATGCCGTTATAGAGCGCCACCATCTGTGGCATATCGGTCATCGCTACGCGCTTGCCGCTATACCAGGCCCAGGAGACACCGATACCCAGAGCGATAACCAACAACAGCAGGTTAGTACCCAGATGGGGCTGTGCACGGGGGCTTACGTCAAAGCCGTACAGGAAGGCCGCCGCCACAGCCAGCACCATGCCGCCGCCGGCGATAACAATACCCGAACGTGCAGTAACCGGGCTGGCCATCCGCTTAAGACCGTAGAGAAACAGAAAGGCCGCAATAAAGTAGGCCGCATCAATCAAAAAAGCGCTAAACATGGCTTACTCCTTGTCATCTGCTGAAGATGCAGCCTTGCTGCTGGGTTTGAACATTTCCAGCATGCGTTCGGTAACCACATAGCCCCCGGCCGCATTGCCAGCGCCTAGCAGTACACCAACAAAGCCGATGACCTGTTCCAGCGTAGTACCCGCATTCAGCAGAGCCCACATAGCGCCGACGACAACAATGCCGTGCACGAAATTGGAGCCGGACATGAGCGGCGTGTGCAGAATCGCTGGCACACGGCCGATGATTTCATAGCCGGCAAAGGCAGCCAGCAAAAAGATATAGAGGGCAACAAAGCCGGTAATGGTGGTAGTAATTTCCATTAGAGAGCTCCTTGTGTCTGGTTCTCGACCGCTTCACGGGCTGCGGCATTGCGAATATCGCCGTCGTGGGTGAGGACGCTTTTGGCCAGCACCTCGTCTTCCCAGTCCAACTTAAGCTCGCCTTCATCAATCATCAGGGTAACGAGACTAAGCAGGTTACGTGAGTAGAGTTCAGAGGCGTGCTCCGCCAGGTGGCTAGCAATGTTAAGCGGCGCGACGATAGTCGCAGGCCCCACTTCCACGGTTTCACCGGGTTTGGTCAGCGGGGTATTACCGCCGCCTTCTGCAGCCAGGTCGATGATGACAGAACCGTCCTTCATTCCCATGATCTGAGCTTCACTGAGAATCTTCGGGCTCGGTTTACCTGGAATGGACGCCGTGGTGATAACCGCATCGGCCTGCTGAATATGGCGAGTCAGAACCGCGTCGACTTGCTCTTTTTCCTCATCGGTCAATTCGCGGGCATAGCCGCCCTCACCCACTGCATTGACGCCGGTATCGACGAACTTGCCACCTACAGACTGCACCTGCTCTTTGACTTCAGGGCGTACATCGTAGCCTTCGATCATCGCACCCAAACGCTTGGCGGTCGCCAGTGCCTGCAGGCCAGCAACGCCAGCGCCCATGACCAGAATCCGCGCGGGACGTAACGAGCCGACGGCCGTGGTCATCATGGGCAAGATGCGATGCAAGTGAGTGGCCGCTAACAAGGCAGCGTAATAACCGGCGAGGGCTGCTTGAGACGAAAGTGCGTCCATGGCTTGAGCGCGAGTGATGCGTGGAATAAGTTCCATAGCGAAGCAGGTGATTTTTCGCTCCTGCAGTGCCTTGACGACCGCAGGCTCGCGTTGGGCATAGATAAAGCTGCATAGCACAGCGCCTTCGGGCATCTGCGCCACTTCCTCAACAGTCGGCGGCTGAACGCGGAAAAACAGCTGTTTGCCCTCGGCTGACCCCAGGGTTACCCCTGCTTCGGTGTAGGCGCTATCGGGGATGCGTGCGGCGCTGCCGGCGCCGGCCTCTATGCTTATATCGAGCCCTAGCTTCTGTAGCTTGGCGGCCACAGAAGGCACTAGCGCAACGCGCTTTTCATGCTCTCGGGTCTCTTTGGGTATGTACAAAGGGATGGACATAAAGACTCCTCATCGGCGAAATGGCGAATATCATAGCCCAAGTGAAATTGTAATACGACAAAAGTCCCATTTGCCTCAGATTGATGCAGGTGTCTCGTTAACAGTGAATTCTTGCTGGCACTGGCGCATCAATCGCTGGTTGTCGTGCTGCCAAGGATGAAAGTCCTCACGGTAAAAATCACGATAAGCGCCCCAGAGACTGGAGAAAAAGCCCCCCTTGCCCCACAGCCAGCGCATCCCCTGTCGCCACATGGTTATATTGCTGAGTTCGCCGTCACGTCGGAGCATGTGCCACATGCCTCGGGTAACATCCTTGAGGAAAAAGAAAGTGGATTGCCGCATCGCAGCACGGAGTAACTTGCGATCACCGCAGACTTGCATATAAACATCAAAGGCTACCGCCTTGTGCTCGGTTTCTTCCAGCGCGTGCCAACGCCAAATACGCTGCATCGGCTCAATAGCGCCATCAAACCACCCCCGGTCACGGAGCACAGCGTCGGCCATGATGGCGGTAAAATGCTCCATGGCGACGGTCGCGGCTAAACGGCGCTCAGGGCTGAAGTGCTTATTGGCATAACGAATGCGATGCTGTACTGGCCGCGTCAGCTTCTCTACGTCATACCCAAGATCACTGAGACGCCGGTTATATTCAATATGCTCGCGACTGTGATGACCTTCTTGCCCAATAAAGCCCTTGATCAGCGCGAGTTGCTCTGGGTCGTGAATTTGCGGTCGATAGTGACGCACGGAATCAATGAAGAACCGTTCACCATCAGGGAAGAGGATCGACATTGAATTGAAAAAATGGGTTTTGAACGCATCCTCACCGTGCCAGTGACGGGGCAAGACGTCAGGTAGGGCAAAATCGATACGGCGGGGCTGGATGCTCAAACCTTCCGGCTGTTGTGCAGTCATAGGTCACCTCGAGGGAAGCTGGTGCAATCGTTTTTATAGGGGGTAGCGCGCGCCACCACTCTTTATATGCTCTGTCCTATCCTCTGCTCAGGCGAAATGAAACACAAGCCGTTTAATTTCGCCTGTTGCTGGCACATTGTCTTTCTGCCTCCACCTACCTTGGCTAAATGCTTCGATGAGCATCACTTGCGCTTGGGGCTTTGATGGGCGTAGTAATCTATATTTTAAATGCGCTTTTCCTGGCTTATTCAAGTCGCCTTGCGCGGGTAGCATTTTCTCTTCCTGACAGTGTCTTTTGACCTGGTATTCAACGCCGCTGATGCGTCCAGTGGCTTGATGGCAACCATTAATCTGATCGCGATACTTGATGCTGTCAGGTACCGCAGTGAGGTTGACCTAGAATCATGTGGCGCAGCGCGACGCGAGCGAGGAGGCAGAGCTCAAGGCAAATAATTAACCTGAGGTGAAGGAGAAAATCAGTTCTGATATAGGGTATTCAAGGCGGTAAAGACGCAGACCTGTGCTGCGGATCTGCGTCTTTTTACACGTGGCACCAAAGGCTTTTCAGCCCTTCATTTCCTGCAGCGAGTTACCGCCATCGACAACCAGCATTTGTCCGGTCAGATAGCTACATCCCTCACTGGCAAGAAAAAGCGCTACCCGAGCCACCTCTTCAGGCCGGCCAGGCCGTCCCACGGGGGTGCGTCGGCCCGCGTCCAGCTCTGCTGGCAAACTGGAAGGTGTTTCAATCCAGCCGGGGGCAATCGCGTTAACCGTAATCCCCTGCCCGGCCACCTCATGTGCGATGGAGCGGGTTAAACCCACCATGGCAGATTTGGCAGCGCTATAGCCTGCCGTCCCGGGAAAAGTAACCAGGGGGCCGGTGACCGAAGCAATATTGATCACGCGCCCAAAGCCAGCCTGCAACATGTGCTGCAGTACCAGTTGGCTAATATGCACGCAGGTATTGAGATTAAGGTCGATCTCGCGCTGCCAGTGCTGAAATGGCATTTTGTGGAATAGTTCACCCACGGGGGCATCAATTCCGGATTGAATCATACCGGCATTGTTGACCAGAATATCAACTTGGCCAAAGCGCTCCATAACCTTATCTATCAGCTCTGCAGCTTGCTCAGGATGGGTAAGATCCGCGACAAACGCCAGGCTGTGCTGCCGTTCTGGATCAAGCTCATTCTGGCGTTGGAAGATCCGGTTGGTGGTCGAGGTCAGCACCACCTTGGCACCGGCCGCGTAAAACATCTTTGCCGTGGCAAAACCGATGCCGTCGGGACTACCGGCACCGGTCACCAGGGCTACACGCCCCTTGAGGTCCGTCATGCTATGCGGCATGACTATTCAGCCAGCCGCCAGGTTGTACCGCCCTTACCGTCTTCCAATACCACGCCCATCGCGGTGAGTTCGTCGCGAATACGGTCAGACTCTGCCCAGTTCTTGTCAGCTCGCGCCTGCAAACGAGCCTGAATCAGTGCCTCCACTGCGGCTGAGTCGATCTTCCCGGCAGCACCTGCCTGCAGAAAGGCATCGGGCTCGAGCTGCAAGACGCCCAGTACTTCAGCCAGTTGTTGCACACGTGCCGCCAAGGATGCAGCAGCCTCTAGATCCGACTCTTTGAGACGATTGACTTCGCGCACCATATCGAACAGCACGGCACAGGCCTCAGGGGTGTTGAAGTCATCATCCATGGCTGCAGCAAAGCGCGCGGCAAACGCGTCGCCACCTTTAGGCTCAGCCTGTGGCAGCCCTTTGAGCGCATGATAGAAACGCTCCAGCGCGCCCTTGGCTTCCTTGAGATTATCTTCGGAATAGTTGATCGCACTGCGGTAATGACTGGATACCAGTAGGTAGCGCACCACCTCAGGGTGATATTTTTCCAGCACCTCACGGATGGTAAAAAAGTTACCAAGGGACTTGGACATCTTTTCGCCATCAACCCGCACCGCCCCGGCATGCATCCAGGACGCGGCGTATTGCTCGCCGGTTGCCGCTTCACTTTGGGCAATCTCATTTTCATGGTGGGGGAAGACCAGATCCGGCCCGCCACCATGAATATCAAAGGTGTTACCCAGGCAGCAGGTCGACATCACCGAGCATTCGATGTGCCATCCGGGCCTGCCCTCACCCCAGGGTGAGGCCCAGCTAGGCTCACCCGGTTTGACGGCTTTCCAGAGCACGAAATCCAGCGGATCTTCCTTGGCCTCGTCGACTTCAACCCGCGCACCGCTGCGCAGGTCTTCGGTCTTCTTGCGCGACAGCTTGCCGTAATCGGCAAAACGGCTGACGCGGTAATAAACATCGCCGTTACCCGGGGCATAAGCGAAACCCTTGTCGATCAGCGTTTGGATCATGCTGTGCATGCCCTGAATATGCTCGCTGGCCTTGGGTTCCTGATCTGGCCGCAGTACGTTCAGACGTGCTTCGTCTTCATGCATGGCGTCGATCATCCGACCGGTCAGTTGCTGAAAGGTCTCGCCATTCTCGTTCGCGCGACGAATGATCTTGTCATCGATGTCGGTAATGTTGCGAATGTAGGTCAGGTCATAGCCGCTGTGGCGAAACCAGCGTGAGACCACATCAAACGCCACCATGACGCGCGCATGACCAATGTGACAGAAGTCGTATACGGTCATGCCACACACGTACATCCGCACCTGATTGCCGATCAACGGCTTAAAGGTCTCTTTGGTCTTGCTCAGCGTGTTGTAGATCGTCAGCGCCATCAGTTACCCCAGGAGTCGCGCAAGGTGACAGTACGGTTGAATACCAGGTGCTCGGCAGTAGCATCCTTGGAGTCGAGGCAAAAGTAACCTTCGCGCTCGAACTGGAAGCGCTCATCGGCCCCGGCAGATGCCAGCGATGGCTCGGCGCGGCAGCCTTTAAGCACAACTAGCGATTCAGGGTTAATGTTGTCCAGGAAGCCAGCGCCCTCTTCGCCCTTGTCAGGATTAGGCGTTTTGAACAGGCGATCATAAAGACGCACCTCACACTCGACACTGGCGGCTGCCGGTACCCAGTGGATGACACCTTTAACTTTGCGACCTTCCGGGTTCTTACCCAGCGTATCTGGATCGTAAGAGCACAGCAGCTCAACGATATTGCCATCGGCATCAGTGATCGCCTCATCTGCGCGAATCACATAGCTGCCACGCAGGCGGACTTCGCCGCCCGGAACCAGACGCTTGTAGCCCTTGGGCGGATCAACCATGTA
Source organism: Pseudomonas sp. 5Ae-yellow (assembly GCF_014077575.1). Taxonomy (NCBI): domain Bacteria; kingdom Pseudomonadati; phylum Pseudomonadota; class Gammaproteobacteria; order Pseudomonadales; family Pseudomonadaceae; genus Pseudomonas; species Pseudomonas sp. 5Ae-yellow. The sequence continues at coordinate 114,504 of NZ_JACGWE010000011.1, forward strand.
ATCGTCCTGGTCGATATAAATTTCGCGCTCGAAGGGCAACTCGCGCACGCCAATATCCTGCTTCGGGTGTCGCGGCAGACTTAGCAGCTCGGTCTTGTCTTCCGGGTAGTTGGTAATGGTGACTTTCAGCGGCTTGAGCACGCACATGGCCCGCGGCGCGTTGGCGTCCAGGTCATCACGAATGCAGAACTCGAGTACGCCCATATCTACCACGCCGTCTGAGCGTGTCACGCCGATACGCTCGCAGAATTCGCGGATAGCCGCAGGCGTATAACCGCGACGGCGAAAGGCACTGATGGTCGACATGCGCGGATCATCCCAGCCGTCTACGTGCTTTTCATCAACCAACTGCTTGAGCTTACGCTTGCTCGTTACCGTGTAATTCAGATTCAGACGAGCAAACTCGTACTGCCGGGGCTTGGCAGGTACGGGCAGATTGTTCAGGCACCACTCGTAAAGCGGACGGTGATCTTCAAACTCCAGGGTGCAGATCGAGTGGGTTACGCCTTCAATTGCATCCGACTGGCCGTGGGTGAAGTCATAGCTCGGATAAACGCACCACTTGTCACCGGTCTGGTGGTGATGTGCGTGACGTATACGGTACAGGATTGGATCACGCAGGTTCATGTTGGGCGCGGCCATATCAATCTTGGCACGCAGAACCTTAACGCCATCAGCAAATTCGCCAGCGGTCATGCGCGCGAACTGATCAAGGTTGTCTTCCACACTACGGTCACGGAACGGGCTGTTCTTGCCCGCCTCGGTCAGTGAACCACGGTACTCGCGCGCCTGCTCAGGCGACAGCTCGCAGACGTAGGCTTTACCGGACTTGATAAGCTCAATAGCCCATGCATGCAGTTGATCGAAATAATCGGAGGCATAGCGCACCTCGCCAGCCCACTCAAAGCCCAGCCACTCTACGTCCTGCTTGATCGCATCAATGTACTCCTGCTCTTCCTTGGCTGGGTTGGTGTCATCAAAACGCAGGTTGCACGCTCCGCCAAACTCCTTGGCAAGGCCAAAGTTCAGACAGATGGATTTGGCGTGACCGATATGCAGGTAGCCATTAGGCTCTGGCGGAAAACGGGTCACTATGCGGTTGTGCTTGCCATCATTCAGGTCGGATTGGACGATCTGACGGAGGAAATGGCTGGGCGGCGTGGCTTCGGGTTTATTCATAAGGTCAGCAAAACTCGCTACGGGTGAAGCCTGAGGCATCACGGATTTTGGCTAGGCCGAGTTGGCCAAAACCCGTATCATACCCGAAACTGTCAAGCGCCTGAATGCAGCGACGCACTCAGCGTGACTATACTCACCCAGATTTTTTTTGCCCGAGGACTGCCAGATGGTCAAACTGCATACAAATTACGGCGTTATCACCCTTGAACTCTTTGCTGATAAAGCCCCTAAAACAGTCGAAAACTTCAAGCAATACGTCAAGGATGGTCATTACGACGGCACTATCTTTCACCGCGTAATCCCCAACTTCATGGTTCAGGGCGGTGGTTTTGCACCCGGCATGAGCCAGAAGGATACCCGTGCGCCGATCGAGAACGAGGCTGACAACGGCGTCAGCAACGCAGTAGGCACCGTTGCCATGGCACGTACCCCTGATCCGCATTCAGCCAGCGCACAGTTCTTCATCAACGTGGCCGACAACGACTTTCTGAACCACAGCGCGAAAACCTCTCAGGGTTGGGGCTACGCTGTATTCGGTAAAGTGGCCGATGGCATGGACGTGGTCGAAAAAATCAAAGCAGTCAGCACCACCTCACGTGGCGGCCATCAGGATGTTCCAGCTGATGACGTAGTGATTGAGCGTGCAGAGCTGATCGACTGAGTTAATTTATCCAGATGCGCTATCTGTTTATCTCCGATCTGCATCTAGAAGCAAAACGCCCGGATATTGCCCGGGCGTTTTTGCAATGCCTGCATGATCAAGCGAGTGCCGTCGATGAACTCTACATCCTTGGCGATTTTTTTGAGGTGTGGCTCGGTGATGATGCCATGGACGAGCTCGGCCAGCAGGTAGCCGAAGCACTCGCCAGGCTCAGCGATCAGGGCACGCAAATCTATCTTATGCACGGCAACCGCGACTTTCTGCTGGGGCGACGATTCTGTCGCCAGGCAAAATGCACTTTGTTGCGTGACCCGAGCATAGTGCAACTCAACGGCGAGCCGGTATTACTGATGCACGGCGATAGCCTATGTACCGATGATCTTGACTACATGCGGATGCGCAAATGGCTGCGCAATCCGGTCAGCCGCTTTGCCCTGCGCAACCTGCCACTGAAAACGCGGCAAAAAATCGGCCGCAAGCTGCGTGATGAGAGCCAAAGTCGAACGCGAATGAAGGCAGCAGACATCACCGACGTCAATCTGGGGCAGGTCGCCGAAGTGATGCGCAATCAAGGCGTTCGTACCCTCATCCACGGCCACACCCACCGACCCGCTCGACATCAGCTAATGATCGACGGCGCGCCCGCCGAGCGTATTGTACTGGGCGACTGGGATCAGGCTGGCTGGTATTTGCTGGTAGATGAAAGCGGCTACCATCTTGAGTCATTCGCGCTCGGGGCGACCAACTCAAGCGGCAAGCTGTAAGCAACAAGCGGCAAGCGGCAAGCTTCAAGCCACAAGCAAAACCCAAAGAAAAACCCCGGCTCTTGCGAGACCGGGGTTTTTCTTGCAGCTTGCCGCTTGAAGCTTGCGGCTGCTCTAAGCCTGCGGCTTAGAGCTTACCTTCCAACTCAGGTACTGCTTCAAACAGATCTGCAACCAGACCGTAATCCGCTACCTGGAAGATCGGCGCTTCTTCGTCCTTGTTGATCGCAACGATCACCTTGGAGTCTTTCATACCAGCCAAATGCTGGATGGCGCCGGAGATGCCGACCGCGACGTACAGCTGCGGGGCAACAATCTTACCGGTCTGACCAACCTGCATGTCGTTCGGTACAAAGCCAGCGTCAACCGCGGCACGTGATGCACCTACTGCAGCGCCCAGCTTGTCGGCAACCTTGTACAGCATTTCAAAGTTGTCGCCATTCTGCATACCGCGACCGCCAGAGATGACGATCTTGGCACCGGCCA